>NZRJ01000025.1 GCA_002693745.1 Flavobacteriales bacterium | reverse complement strand
TAAATACAGAAATCATAAAAATATTGCGGTTTGAGCCTGAACCAGATGCAGATATTATAAATCATGCAAATGATGATATTACCTTTAATAATGGCTTATGGCATAGTAAAGGAAAGATAGATCTCAATATTGCAATAGAACCATCTGCTTCATCAACATATCCATTTAATGTAGAATTACAAAAACATATCGATCCTCATTTAAAAGTCAGAAAAACTAAAAAGACTATAAAAATAGATGTAATAAGTTTAGATGAATTAATCAAAGAAAATAATTCTTTAAAAATTGATTTTATTAAGCTGGATGTGCATGGTGCAGAATATGATGTTTTAAAAGGAGCGAATAAGGTATTAGAAAGTACTTTAGGATTACTAATTGAAAGTTGGCTCATTCCAATTCATAAAAATCAAAAAATTCGTGCTCATGTAGAATCCTTAGTTTATGAAAGTGGTTTTTATGTTTTTGAAGAATACAAAAGGGCTAATTGGGCAAGACTTAAAGATAGATTTTCAAAAAGTCAAACAGTTGCAATGGATACATTATATTTTAAAGACCCAATTCTTGATAAGAATATAAAAGATCAAACTGATGCAATAAAAATAATAGGTCTTACTAACTTGTTTAACCACAATGCATATGCTGTACAACTGGCAGAATACTTTTATAAAAATAAGGTTATAGATAAAAAATATTACGATATAATTATTAAAAATATCAATAAGAATAATAGACCAATATTAAACAGCTTATTTGGAAAATTTGAAAAAGTAATTTCCAGAGTATCATCATGTTCATTTAGGTAATATATAAATTGTAAATACAGAAAAACTATTTTAAAATAAAAGACACTAAACTATTATCTAAGATTCTTATCCAAAGAGTTTTTTACTTCTTCAATAATATTATATGCAGCTGGACAAACTTCTAAATTTTTCTTAGTTAAATTTAATAATTGATACTGTTTTTTTCTACTTGTGTGAGGAAATTCTTTACAAGCTTTAGGTCTTACATTATATATAGAACAATAATTATCTTTAGCTAAAAAAGAACAAGGCAATGAATTAAGAACATAATCTTGTTCATCATCAATTTTCAAATACTTTTCAGTAAATTCAGAAGGTCTAAGATTTAAATGTTTTGCGATTCTTATAATATCTTTATCAGAAAAAATAGGACTTGTAGTTTTACAACAATTAGCGCATTCTAAACAATTTGTTTTTTTAAAAACATTATCATGAATAGGATGAATTATCTTATCTAAAACTTTTGGTGGTATTTTTTTTAAAAGCTTGAAAAAAAGGTTGTTTTCTTTTCGTTTATTTTTCGAATTTTTTTTAAAATAAGTTAAATCCATTAGACAGTTCTACCTGGATATACCTTTAAAGATTTATCTATTATATTTATAGCAGTCCTTAATGATTTTTGATTTAAAACATATGCAATACGTACTTGGTCATTTCCAGTATTAGGCGTTGCATAAAAACCAGCAGCAGGAGCTAACATTACAGTATCGCCATTAATATCAAATTCTTCTAATAACCATTGTGCAAATCTATCTGCATCATCAATAGGAAGCTTTGCTATTGCATAAAATGCTCCTTTTGGTTTAGGGCATACGACACCTTTAATTTTATTTAAGCCTTTAATCAAAACATCTCTTCTAGATAAATAATCATTTATTACCTCATCAAAATATGATTTAGGTGTCTTTAAAGCAGCTTCACCTGCTATTTGTCCAAAAGTTGGAGGAGAAAGACGAGCTTGAGCAAACTTTAATGCAGTACTCATTACATCATTATTTTTTGACAATATACAACCTACTCTAATACCACACATACTATATCTTTTGGATGTTGAGTCTATAACAATTGCGTATTTATCTAATCCATCTATACTTAGTACTGAATAATGTTGATGTCCATCATATGTGAATTCCCTATATACTTCATCAGCAATTAAAAATAGATTATGTTTAATAACAATATCTCTNAGTGTTTCTAATTCTTTCTTAGAATATAAATACCCAGTTGGATTTCCAGGATTGCAAATAAGAATTGCTTTAGTTTTATCAGTGACTAACTTCTCAAAATCACCTATTTTAGGTAGAGCAAAACCGTCATTAATTGAAGTTTTAATAGGTTTTACTTTAACACCAGCTGATACAGTAAATCCATTATAATTAGCATAAAATGGTTCAGGAATAATCACCTCATCTCCTTCATCCAAACATGAATTAAGTGCGAATAAAAGAGCTTCAGAACCTCCGGTAGTAATAATTAAATCATTGTAATTAATATCAATTCCTAAGTTCTGGTAATAAATAGCTAAACTTTTTCTGTAACTTTCGAATCCAGCTGAATGTGAGTATTCAACAACATTTTTTGAAAAATTATGAATTGCATCTAAAGCAATCTTTGGAGTCTTAATGTCAGGCTGACCAATATTTAAATGGAATACTCTTTTACCTTCTTCTTTTGCTTTTTCAGCATAAGGAACCAATTTTCTTATTGGAGACTCTGGCATTAAACTACCTTTATTTGAGATATGTGGCATATTTCTTTAAAAAAAACACCCTCATTTGAGGGTGTAAGTGTCTTAATATTGTTTTAGTATATATTATTTTCTTTCCAAAGGAGAACCCTCAGTAACTTTCTTCTCAGGAGTTTGAGCTGGTTTAGGAGGAGGACTAACATTTCCTTTAATTGTTAATATGACTGGAGTTTTAGCTGCGTTTGTTGTTAAGGTAATTGTTTTAGTAAAAGGACCAGTTCTCTTAGTATCATAATTTACTCCAATCTCAGCAGTAGTACCTGGTGGAATAGGTTCTCTTGGCCAAGTTGGAACGGTACAGCCACAACTTCCCTTTGCATTTTTGATAATTAATGGTTCTGTACCATTATTAGTGAATACAAATTTTCTAGCACCATCTGACTTATGATCAATTTGACCATAATCGACTACTTTAGATACAAAATCTATAGTTGCGTTGGCTAGTTTCTTTTCTTCATTTTTAACCTCTTTTTGATTAGGTTTTTTAGAACTTTCAACTCTTTGTGCATTAGCGAATAAAACGCCAGTAACAAGTGCTAAAGATAAAATTATTTTTTTCATATAGTAGAGATTTTACATGATTGAATTATATTACAAAATTAATAAAATATTCTCTTTAACCAAAATAGATCAAAAACAAATCGCAAAAAGATAAGAATTTGTAAATTTACAATCTTTTAATTAAGTAATAAATGAGCATTCCAAAAACATACAACCCATTAAAAACAGAAAAAAAATGGTATAATCATTGGTTAGAAAAAGGTTACTTTCGCTCTACTCCAGACAATAAAAAAGCTTACACAATTGTAATACCACCTCCCAATGTTACAGGAGTTCTGCATATGGGACATATTCTGAATAATACATTACAAGATATTATGATTAGAAGAGCAAGAATGTTAGGTTATAATGCTTGTTGGGTGCCAGGAATAGATCATGCGTCAATAGCGACTGAGGCAAAAGTAGTTAAAAAACTATCTGATAAAGGAATAAAAAAATCTGATCTATCAAGAGAAGAGTTTTTATCTCATGCTTTCAAGTGGAAAGACAAGCATGGGGGAATGATTCTTGAACAGTTGAAAAACATTGGAGCATCGTGCGATTGGGACAGAACAAAGTTCACTATGGATGACGATATGAGTGAATCTGTAATAAAGGTATTCGTTGATTTGTACAATAAAGGATTTATTTACAGAGGGGTAAGAATGGTTAATTGGGATCCTTCAGCAAAAACAGCACTATCTGATGAAGAAGTAATACATAAAGAGGTTATTTCAAAACTTTATCATATTACTTATGATATTGAAAATAGTGATGAAAAGATTACTATTGCTACAACTAGACCTGAAACTATATTAGGTGATACTGCAATTTGTGTCAATCCAAACGATAATAGATACAAACACTTAAAAGATAAAAAAGCAATTGTACCGTTGATTAAAAGGAGCATACCTATAATATTTGATGATTATGTTGATATGGATTTTGGAACTGGAGCCTTAAAAATAACTCCAGCTCATGACATAAATGACTATAAGATTGGTGATAAGCATTCGTTAAAGGTTATAGATATACTAAATGATAACGGAACTCTTAGTGAATCTGCTAAACTTTATGTTGGTAAAGATAGATTTGTTGTTCGAGAAGAAATAGCAAATGATTTAAAAAAAGAAGGATTCTTAAAAAGAATTGATGAATACAAAAATAAAGTTGGATTTTCAGAAAGAACAAATTCAGTAATTGAACCAAAACTTTCAATGCAATGGTTCTGTAAAATGAAGGAGCTTTCAAAGCCTGCTTTAAAACACGTTATGAATGATGATATTCAATTACATCCTGCAAAATTCAAGAATACATATCGTCACTGGCTAGAAAACATAAAAGACTGGTGCGTATCTCGTCAATTATGGTGGGGACAAAGGATTCCAGCATTTTTTTATGATGGAAATAAATATGTTGTAGCAGAAACAAAAAAAGAAGCATTACTTCTTGCAAAAAAAGATATACCTAGTATTAAAATTACAGACTTAAGACAAGATGATGATGTGCTAGATACTTGGTTTTCTTCATGGATTTGGCCAATATCAGTATTTGATGGAATACGAAATCCTAATAATAAAGAAATTAACTACTACTATCCTACTAATGATTTAATTACTGGCCCAGATATTCTTTTTTTCTGGGTAGCTAGAATGATAATAGCTGGATATAAATATAAAAAAGAGCTTCCTTTTAAAAATGTCTACTTAACTGGTTTAGTTAGAGATAAGAAAGGCAGAAAAATGAGTAAATCTCTTGGCAACTCTCCTGATCCAATTGAATTAATAGAAAAATATGGTGCAGATGGAGTTAGAGTAGGTATGCTTTTATGTGCTCCNGCTGGTAATGATCTTCCTTTTGATGAAGGACTTTGTGAGCAAGGTAGAAATTTNTCTAACAAAATATGGAACGCTTTTAGATTGATAAAAGGATGGCAAATAGCAGATTGCAAGCAACCCAATAGTTCAGAACAAGCAGTGTTATGGTTTGACAATAAATTAAGCAAGGCAATAACTGATATAGATATGTCATATTCAAAATATAGAATTTCAGAAGCTTTAATGACAACCTATAAACTTATCTGGGATGATTTTTGTTCTTGGTATTTAGAGATAGTAAAACCTAAATATGGTGACCCCATTGATAGAAAAACATATGAAAAAACTATTGAGTATTTAGAAAAAATATTACAAATTTTACATCCATTTATGCCATTTTTATCTGAAGAAATATGGCACCTTATTAAAGAACAGGATAATGATATAATTATTTCAAATTGGCCTAAAGCAAAAAAAATTGACAATAATATATTAGATGAATTTANATTTCTGATTGAAGTTATTGCTGGAATAAGAACAATTAGAAAAGAACAAAATATAAAAAATAAAGATCAATTAAAGCTAGAATTTACNAATACCCAAATTACAAATAATAAGATGAATGATATTATTATTAAACTTGGAAACCTAGTTAGCATNAATTCTGTTTCTAAAAAACCTAATTCATCATTTTCCTTTATGGTAAACTCAAGTGAATTTTTTATACCAATATATAATACTATTGATATAGAAAATGAAATAAAAAAAATACAAAAAGAACTAGATTATAATAAAGGATTTTTAAAATCTGTTCAAAGTAAATTAGATAATGAAAAATTTATCAATAATGCACCAGAAAAGGTTATTANAAATGAAAAAAATAAAATGAAAGATTTAAAAACTAAAATCACAATTCTTGAAAAGAAGATAGTATCATTTAAATAATTAATGAATAAAATTAATTCTCAGTTTATCTATCTTTGTCATTAAATAAACTAANAGCACAATAATTAACTACCTCTATTTTTATCACTTAACATNGGCACAAAAGAAAAATCTCCATGAGTTGTAATATTTGATGAAGTATCAGAAGTTTTTTCAATTAAATGCATTACTTGTACATCGCTATCTCCAATAGGTGCGACCATCCTTCCTCCAACTTTTAGTTGTTTTAANAGATTTTTTGGTAAANATGGNGCACCACAGGTAATAATTATTTTATCAAATGGAGCAAAATTAGGTAGTCCCTTATAACCATCNCCATAAAAAAATCTACAATTAAAGCCTAATCTAGGTAAAAACAACTTGGTCTTATCAAAAAGTAGCCTTTGTCTTTCTATTGTGAAAACATCAGCATCTAAAAAAGAAAGCACTGCAGCTTGATAACCTGATCCAGTACCTACTTCTAATACTTTTTCATAAGGTTTTATATTTAATAATTGTGTCTGAAAAGCTACTGTGTAGGGCTGTGAAATAGTTTGACCCGATCCAATCGGAAAAGCCTGATCTTTGTAAGCAAAATTTATAAAAGCATTATCTAGAAATAAGTGTCTAGGAATCATATTTATAGACTCTAAAACATTAGAATCCTTAATACCTTTGCTTTCTAATTCTTCAACTAATTTCTTTCTAAGACCTTTATGTCTAAAACTATCTTCCATTGTTTATTTCTCAATCAAACTTTTAAAGTATTTTTGANAACGATAATAAAACAAAAGAAATAATAAATTTGTATTAAGTATATATTTTTTGATTGTAAATTACACAGTGAATTGTTAATAGATAATATGAAAAAGATAATCGCACTAATTCTAGCTACTAGTATTTTATCATGTAAAAAGAAAGAAATTAATGATATTCCATCATATATGTCTATTAATAGTGTTACTTTGGATGAAAATTCAACACATAACATTTCTGATGTTTGGATTTATATAGACGATAATCTTCAAGGTGTTTATGAACTTCCTGCTAACTTTCCAATATTAGATGAAGGTACACACAANCTAAGAGTAAAGGCTGGAATTAAAGATAATGGTATATCTGCAAAAAGAATACCATATCCATTTTANGCATCCTTCATTATTGAGGAATATGATTTCAAACCTGAAGAAACAAAAATAATCACTCCTGTATTTAAGTACATAGAAGATGTTAGTTTAGATAATATGTCTGAAGATTTTGATGGAATTGGTTTAAATTTAGAAATAGATAGTTTAACATTTTCAATAAGCAANANAACATCTTTAGATGAAAATTATGGAGTTATTAAACTTNCTGATTCCATATTATTATCTGAATTANCAACNCAAGTGTTTAATGCTCCTCTNGAAGGCGCACCTGTTTATTTAGAGCTTGACTATTTTTGTAACACACAGTTTCTAGTAGGAATTTATGTTAATTTTCCTCAATCAGCAGTTTTACGAAAAGATTTNCTTTGGATCAACGAAAAAGAAGAATGGAATAAAATTTATATTAACTTAACATCTGCAATTTCTGAAGCTGTTGGCGCCGAGGGGTTCAAAATATTTATAGAAGTTAATAGAGACTTTTCAAAAAATGAGAACACAGTNAATATTGACAACCTTAGAATAATATATTAATAGTATTTTTGTAAAAATTAAAATAATTAAATGAAAAACATCACAATAATTGGAGCAGGAACTATGGGAAATGGAATTGCTCACACTTTTGCTCAAAATAATTATAATGTTAACCTTGTTGATATTTCTGAGGATGCTTTAANTAAGGCCCTATTAACTATNGAAAAAAATCTTAAGAGAATGGTTAGTAAAGAAAAAATTAGCGAGGAAGAAAAAGAAAATACTTTAAATAATATAACTACACATAAAAATATGTCAAAAGGTGTAGAAAAAGCAGATCTAGTAATAGAAGCTGCTACTGAAAATTTAGATTTAAAGCTTAAGATATTTAAACAATTAGATGAAATATGTAATGAAAAGACATTATTAGCTACAAATACATCTTCAATATCTATTTCTCAAATTGCTAGTATTACTAATCGGCCTTCTAAAGTAATTGGTATGCATTTTATGAATCCAGTTCCTATTATGAAATTAGTAGAGGTGATAAGAGGAAAAGAAACATCTGACAATGTCACTTCAATCGTTATGAATATAAGTAAAAAGCTAGGAAAAATACCCGTTGAGGTAAATGATGCACCTGGTTTTATAGCAAATAGAATATTAATGCCTATGATTAATGAAGCAATTTATAGCTTACATGAAAAAGTATCTTCAGTTGAAGGGATTGACACTGTAATGATCTTAGGTATGTCTCATCCAATGGGTCCTCTACATTTAGCTGATTTTATAGGTTTAGATGTTTGTTTATCTATATTACAAGTAATGCATGAAGGATTTTCTGATAAAAAATATTCTCCTTGTCCACTATTAGTTAATATGGTAAATTCTGGAAAACTTGGCGTAAAATCTGGAGAAGGTTTTTATAATTATTCTGATGGAGTTAAAAATAAAAAAGTTTCTGGTCAATTTTTAAAATAAATAAAATGTTAAAGAATTAAGTAAAGCAATATTTACTCTCTACCTCCTTCCAATTTCGCTTGTATCAATATATGCTCTATTAACATATCCTCTCTTACATTTGCAGGATCATATTTTGACTTTAAATTATTATCCCATATTTTGGCCATCGTTTGCCAAAAGAATGCATTAAAAACACCTCTATATGCCCTCACAATTTCAAAAGATGTCTTATTTGTTTCACGATAAATTAATTTAACTAAAATCTTTCCTTCATTCATTGTGAGATTTTTTAGTCTATCAGAGTACTCTTCTTTTATCCATTTTGTTACTTCTCTTGTATAACGTTTTCTTTTTCTT
>NZRJ01000024.1 GCA_002693745.1 Flavobacteriales bacterium | reverse complement strand
AGCTGCTTTATCCGTTTTTACGGACTTAGTCTTAGCTGCTTTATCCGTTTTTACGGACTTAGTCTTAGCTGTTTTATCCGTTTTTACGGACTTAGTCTTAGCTGCTTTATCCGTTTTTACGGACTTTGCACTAACTTTTTTAATTGTTGTATTAGCAGATTCTTCTTTCTGATTATTTTCTGACATTTTGTCGTTTTCTTTGTATCTTAAAGCAAGTGAGGTTATGATGACTTACACTTTAAGAGGGATTAACAATAACTATTTCCTTTTCTTTACCTCGCTATCATCCAAAAAAGGAGTGCAAAAATACAACTTTAATCTGTAAAAAGCATAAAAACATCTAAGCTATTCTTTTTATAGCCTTTGCAATACCCTCCATTAACCATCTTGGAGTAGATGTAGCTCCGCAAATACCAACTGAATCAACACCTAAAAACCATTCAGATTCTAACTCATCTATATCTGATATGAAATAAGAATTACTATTTTCTTTTTTACAAGACTGATATAACATCTTTCCATTTGAAGATTTTCTTCCACTAACAAAAATAATAACATCATTTTTATTAGAAAATTGCTTTAATTGAGGTTCTCTATTTGAAACTTGTCTACATAAAGTATCATTCACTATATACTTTATACCAGTATTATTTAAAGCTTTTGCTCTTTTTTCTATTTGTAAAGTAATCTCTTTGTAAGCTTGTGGACTCTTGGTAGTTTGAGAATATATATAAATTGATTTAGAAAAATCAATCTTTTCTAAATCTTCAATAGACGCAACAACAATTGCGTTATTATTTGTTTGGCCAAGCAAGCCAACTACTTCTGCATGCCCTTCCTTTCCAAAAATAACAACTTGCCCATCAATTTGTTTAATTTCCTCATAACCTAATTTTATTTGATGCTGTAATTTTAATACAACAGGGCAAGATGCATCCAATAACTGAATATTGTTCTTAAGTGCCAAATCATATGTAGAAGGAGGCTCCCCATGTGCGCGAATTAATACTTTGCAATCTTTTAGATCATTTAAATCATTATGATCTATTATTTTTAATCCAAGACTAGATAAACGTTCAACTTCTTTATTATTGTGAACAATATCTCCTAAACAATATAAACTTTCCTCCTTTTTAAGAATAGATTCAGCCATCTCAATAGCATAAACTACCCCAAAACAAAAACCAGAATAAGCATCAATTGTTATTTTCATTATCTAATATTATTAATTAAATCCTCAATCAAAGCATTCTGATCATTAATTGATAAATCTGAATTATCAAACAGAATTGCATCTTTTGCTTGCTTTAGAGGATTGACTGTTCTATTTATATCATACATATCTCGATCATTTATGTTTTTTTTAACCTCATTAAAAGAGATATTGTTACCATTCTTAATCAACTCATCATGCCTTCTTTTAGCACGTATTTCAAGACGAGCAGTAACAAATAGTTTTATTTTGGCTTCAGGGAACACCTTAGTTCCAATATCCCTTCCATCCATAACTACATTCTTATGCCTTCCTATTTCTTGCTGCCAAGCAATTAACTTCTCTCGAACCTGCTTGACTTGAGATATAATTGAAACATTATTAGATACATCTATACCTCTTATTTCATTCTCAACATTCACTCCATTTAAAAATGTTTCTGAATTTTTTGTGCCAGAATTATAATTAAAATTAATTGATATACTATTAAGTGAATTGAGTAATAAATCAAAATCTACTATTTTATCTACAATAATATTTTTCTTCATGAAATATAAAGTAACCGCACGGTACATTGCTCCTGTGTCAACATAACGCATTTTATATTTATAAGCAATTGATTTAGCAATAGTACTCTTGCCACAAGATGAAAAACCATCAATAGCTATGTTAAATGGTAAGCTCATTATAATCCAAAAGTACTTAAATTTGTTGCAATACTAAAATTATTTGGAATGCCAGAAATATGATAAGAAGATCTACTATAATCAAAATAATATTTTGAAAGCCTAAAACCTAAACCCCAAGAAAAACCAACCATTACAGGCCTACTTATAATTGACATATCAAATCTTCTTTGAAAATTAAAACCACCTCTAATAAACAAACTTTTTCTGAATGGATTAAGCTCACCTCCAATAATAACATGTCTTAAAAAAGTTTTAGCAATACTTTCGTCTTTAATTTCTAACTGACCTGTATCAATATTTGTCTGCTCTCTTAATTTATAAGGGGACTTTATATCAAAATTATTAATATTGTTATAAGTTAAGTGATATCTAAAGGGAAGATAAGCTAGTTCTTTACTTAAAGCAAATTGAATTTCAAATGGAACACTTTCATTAAAAATTGCAAACGGATTTAATTGTCTACCAATATTCTTAAAAAGCAATGTAGCTGAAAATTTTTTTTCAGCATTAAAATAAGTCGAACTAACATTAGATAATATTGCAAAAGAAACATATGAGTCATAATTAGCACTTAATAAATTCATATTTGTTCCAAAATATAATTTATCATAAATTCTTTTTCCAATACCAAAAGTTAATACTTGATCATTAGCAGAAAAAAAACCTTGATTATAACCAAAATTATCATTTCTATAAAATTCACCATACTGAATAGCTTTTAAAGAAATTCCTATAGTGCCTAATTCTCTAAAATTTCGTGCATATGAAAAAGAAAGCAATGAAATATCTGAAAAATAATCACCAAATGTAAAAGCGATATCATTGTGCATTGATTGAGTTAAAAGTGAGGGAGTAGTTTGAGACAAAGTTACATCACCGTCAAATACCGCAATTGCACTTCCTCCTAAAGCTTCTATTCTAGGAGAATGTTCTACATTAACAAAAATAAATGCACTTTTTGTACCATCATTAGCCGTAATAATCAAAGGTAATAAAAGCAGTATTATAAGATGTTTATATCTCATCGAAACTAAAAAACGATTTTATCATCATTTTATTACTCAACATCTATTAATCAATCTTAATAGCATTCTTAACTTTTTTTGAAGAAAGTGCAATATTAATAACCTCATTTAAACTATCTACATAATGAAAATTCATTCTTTTTAGATATCTTGCATTTATCTCTAAGATGTCTTTTTTATTTTGCTTAGATAAAATAATTTGATTTATTCCAGATCGTTTTGCAGCTAAAATTTTCTCTTTAATACCACCAACTGCAAGAACCTTACCTCTTAATGTTAGTTCTCCAGTCATAGCGATTTTATCCTTTACTTTCCTTTGAGTAAATAATGAAACCAAAGAAGTAAACATAGTGATACCAGCTGAAGGCCCATCCTTAGGAGTAGCTCCTTCAGGAACATGAATATGAACATTCCATTTATCAAAAATTTCAGAAGATAATTTAAAATCATTGGCATGAGATTTTAAGTATTCCATAGCGATAGTAACAGATTCCTTCATTACCTTTCCTAAGTTTCCAGTTACTGACAATTTTCCTTTACCCTTGCTTAAACTACTTTCAATAAATAGAATATCACCACCTACAGATGTCCATGCTAATCCCGTAGCTACACCAACAACCGAGTTACTCGTTGATCTATCTCTATCAAATTTTGGAGCTCCCAATACCTTCTCAACTACTTCCTTATTTGGAGAATGATCAAAATCCTGATCCATAGCAATGGATCTGGCGACATTTCTAATCATTTTTCTAATCATTTTATCAAGAGTTCTTACTCCAGACTCACGAGTATACTGATCAATAATTTTTTCTAATATTTTATCTGAAATTGTAAAACCGTAATCTTCTATTCCATGTAATTGTAATTGTTTAGGAAGTAAATGTTTTTTAGCAATCTGAATTTTTTCTTCAATAGAATAACCATTAATTTCAATTATCTCCATTCTATCGCTAAGTGCAGGTTGAATGGTAGCTAAAGAATTAGCCGTAGCAATAAACATAACTTTGGATAAATCATAATCTAACTCTAAATAATTATCATGAAAATTTTCATTTTGTTCGGGATCTAAGACTTCTAAAAGAGCAGAAGAAGGATCGCCATGATTATCTCTAGTAACCTTATCAATCTCATCTAATACAAAAACTGGATTTGATGATTTTGCTTTTTTAACAGATTTAATTATTCTTCCAGGCATTGCTCCAATATATGTTCTTCGATGCCCCCTAATTTCAGCCTCATCTCTTAAGCCTCCTAATGAAACTCTTTCATATTTGCGTCCAAGTGCTTCAGCTATTGATTTGCCTAATGATGTTTTTCCAACACCAGGAGGCCCAAACAAGCAAATAATAGGAGACTTCATATCTCCCTTTATTTTAAGAACGGCTAAATGCTCAATAATTCTATCCTTAACTTGTTCCAAACCAAAGTGATCTCGATCTAAAATTTTTCGAGCTTTTTTCAAATCAAAATTATCTTTAGTTACATCATCCCATGGCAAGTCTAAAATCAGTTCTATATAACTTCTTTGAACAGCATAATCTGACATAGAAGGATTCATTCTTTGTAATTTTTTTAATTCTTTATCAAATGCATTGGCAATGTCTTTACTCCACTTCTTTTTAGAAGCCTGCTTACGCATTTCTTCTACTTCTTTATGAGACCCACTACCTCCTAGTTCTTCTTGAATGGCTTTCATTTGTTGATTCAAAAAATATTCTTTCTGTTGCTGATCTAGATCAGTCTGAACCTTAGATTGAATCTTATTTTTCATTTCCAGCATTTGCAACTCTTTTGTTAAAATTTCCAATGCTGATATTGCACGTTTTTTTAAATCAATTTCTTCTAATAATAATTGCTTTTCAGCTAAAGCGATATTCATATTTGAAGACACAAAATTTATTGCAAATGAAGAATTCTTAATGTTTTTAATTGCTATTGCTGCTTCACTAGGAATATTGGGAGAAGCATCAATAATTTTTAATGATAAATCTTTTACTGAGGACACTAGAGCTAAGAATTCATCATCCTTTTTAACTGGCTTAACTTCTTTTAGCTCAGTAACTTTTGCTTTAAAATATGGCACATCTTGCATCATCTCTTCAATCTTAAAGCGTTTTCTACCTTGTATTACTACTGTAATATTTCCATCTGGCATTTTTAACATCTTAAGAATATTTGCTATTGTACCTACTTCATGCAAGTCGTTAATTTCTGGCAATTCTATATCAAAATCTTTTTGCGCAACTACACCTATCATCTTATTACCATTTTCAGCATCCTTAATGAGCTTTACTGATCTATCTCTTCCAATTGTAATTGGTATAATAACTCCAGGAAATAAAACTGTATTTCTTAATGGTAATATCGGAAGAACATCGGGAGCATTTTCTTTTGATATTTTCGCTTCATCCTCATCACTCATCAGTGGCAAAAACTCAGTTTCTTCATCCAATATATCTGTAACACTTAACGAGTTAATTCTTAAATCTTTTTTCATAATAAATTATTTTCATTAATTTATAATTGCAATTAGTATGCCACGAAAATAAAATAGTCTTTTTGTCAGTTGTTATTCATTTCGATAACGTTTTGTCATATCATAAACATGAGAAAGTATATCTTTTTGTATTTTGTCAAACGTACGACCTCTTCTAGCAAATACTTTTTCGCATACTTCAAACACCTTATGTAATTTATAGACCGAAAATCCTGATTTTCCTCCCCAACTAAAAGATGGAATAAAATTTCTAGGAAAACCACTTCCAAATATATTGGCACTTACTCCAACAACAGAACCAGTATTAAACATAGTGTTTATTCCGCATTTTGAATAATCTCCCATAATTAATCCACAAAACTGTAAATTGGTGTTTTTGAATTTTTCTATCTCGTAATTCCACAACCTAACATCAGCATAGTTGTTTTTAAGGTTAGAAACATTAGTATCAGCCCCTATGTTACACCATTCTCCTATTAATGAATTACCTAAAAAGCCATCATGAGCTTTTGATGAATATCCAAAAAACACAACATTGTTAACTTCGCCTCCTACTTTACAAAAAGGACCTATAGTAGTTGCTCCATAAATTTTTGCTCCCATTTTTAATACTGAATTATTCAGAATAGCAAAAGGCCCTCTAATCATAGAACCTTCCATAATTTCTACATCCTTTCCAATATAAATAGGTCCATTTTCAGAGTTTAATATACTACAAGAAACCTTTGCTCCTTTTTCAATATATATATTATCTCCAACTATAGTATTCGATGAATCTAATTGAAGAGAATTACTATTTGAAAAAAACTCAAAATCATTGCTTATTTCACGATCATTAAATAAAAATATATCAAATAAATTTTGAATTACATGAAAAGAAGCATTAGATTCAATAACATTTGCTCTTTTAGTACTAAAAGTACTATTTCGAAAAGCAATAATCTCTCCTGCTTTTGATAATGCTTCTCCAATTCTTAAACTGTTTAGTTCTGTAATAAAGCTTTTAGATGGTAAAATTCTAGCATCAATCCATAAATTATCTTTTTCTACTTTGAGAGGAAAATTTAATGATAAATATTCTTCTGTTTTTACCGAGACAGAATTATAATATTTTTCCCATTTCTCTTTTATTGTCAATATACCGCACCGAAAATATGCAATAGGACGAGTATAACTTAAGGGATAATAGTTAACACGATTCTTATCATATAGTATTATATTCATAACAAGCAAAGTTAAACAAAAAAGCCCACACATATGTGCAGGCTTAAATTATATATATAAATATTATTACTTTTTAAATTTCTTATATTTATTTTTAAACTTATCAATTCTACTAGCCGTGTCAATTACTTTAGCTTTACCTGTAAAGAATGGATGAGAATCAGAAGAAATCTCCATCTTAAACAAAGGATATTCTTTTCCATCTTCCCATTTAATTGTGTCTTTCGTCTCAACACATGACTTTGTTAATATAGCATAATCTGTTGACATATCTTTAAATACACAAAGCCTGTAATTATCTGGATGTATATCTTTTTTCATAATTTAAAACTTTAGGAATGCAAAAATAAAAAGTTTTATCATATCAACAACTTTATAAACAACAAAATCAAAGTTGTAAATCTGCAAGTAATAAATTAGTTGCTTTTACACTGTTAGCTGATTGCTTTAATTGATTTATCTCTGTATCATTAAGATCTATTTCAACAATACGTTCAATACCATTTTTTCCTAAAATAACCGGTACTCCAATACATAAATCATTTAAACCAAATTCACCTTCCAAAAACACAGAACAAGGGAACATCTTTTGCTGATTACATGCAATTGCCTGAACCAAACTACTAACCGCTGCGCCAGGAGCATACCAAGCTGATGTACCTAACATACCCGTTAATGTAGCTCCACCAACTTTAGTATCTTCTAATACTTGCTGCAATCTATCATCAGATAAAAATTCAGAAATTCTAATAGAATTTCTAGTCGCTAATCTAGTTAAAGGAACCATTCCTTTGTCAGAATGAGCGCCTATTACCATCCCTTGAATATCAGATGATGGACAGTCCATTGCCTCAGCTAATCTATATTTAAATCTAGCAGAATCTAAAGCTCCACCCATTCCAATGATTCTATTTTTAGGCAAACCAGTTTCTTTATAAGTTAAATAAGTCATTGTATCCATTGGATTACTAACAATAATCAAAATAACATCATTAGAATATTTAATTAACTGCTGAGAAACAGACTTGACTATACCTGCATTGATGCCAATTAACTCTTCTCTTGTCATTCCAGGTTTTCTTGGAATTCCTGAAGTAATTACAGCTATACTACTACCTGCTGTTTTAGAATAATCATTAGTACTTCCTACAATCTTGGAATCAAATCCATTTAAAGAAGCGGTCTGCATCAAATCCATTGCTTTTCCTTCAGCAAAATCCTCCTTAATATCAACTAATACTACCTCAGATGCAAAATTCTTTATTGCAATATATTCTGCACAACTAGCTCCTACTGCCCCTGCTCCTACTATTGAAATTTTCATATATTTTAATTAGTTTTTATTCTTTTAAGCATCAATATTTGCATACTTAGCATTTGACTCTATAAATTCTCTTCTTGGAGGTACTTCATCTCCCATAAGCATTGAAAAAATTCTGTCAGCTTCTGCTGCATTATCAATTGTAACCTTCTTCAACGTTCTATGTTCAGGATTCATAGTAGTCTCCCACAGTTGTGAGGCATTCATTTCTCCTAACCCCTTATATCTTTGTACAATAACATTTCCATCTTTGTTACCTTTCATCTCTTGAATCATCAAATCTCTTTGATTGTCATCCCAACAATATCTTTGATCTTTTCCCTTTTTCAATAAATACAATGGAGGAGTTGCAATATAAACATATCCTTGTTCAATAAGTGACTTTAAAAAACGAAAAAAGAAAGTCAACAGCAATGTAGCAATATGTGATCCATCAATATCCGCATCCATTAAAAGTACTATTTTGTGATATCTTAACTTCTCTAAATTTAACTCTCTAGAATCTTCTTCAGTTCCTATTGAGACACCAAGAGCCTTAAATATATTTTTAATTTCCTCATTCTCAAAAACTTTATGCTGCATTGCTTTCTCAACATTAAGAATTTTTCCTCTAAGAGGCATAATAGCTTGAAAATGTCTATCTCTTCCTTGCTTTGCAGTGCCGCCGGCAGAATCACCCTCAACTAAGAAAATCTCACATTTTGTAGGATCTTTTTCTGAGCAATCAGAAAGCTTTCCAGGCAATCCAGATCCTGTAAGGACACTCTTTCTCTGAACCATTTCTCTTGCCTTATTTGCAGCATTACGAGCTGTAGCAGCTAAAATAACTTTCTGAACAATTAATTTTGCTTGATCAGGATTTTCTTCAAGATAAAAAGAAAGCATATCGCTTACTGACTTTGATACAGCACTAGTTACTTCTTTATTACCAAGTTTAGTCTTTGTTTGTCCTTCGAATTGAGGTTCCAATACTTTGACAGAAATCACAGCAGTTAAACCTTCCCTGAAATCATCAGCAGAAATTTCAACCTTCACTTTCTTTAATAATCCTGATTCATCAGCATATTTCTTTAACGTTCTAGTCAATCCTCTTCTAAAACCAGAAAGATGTGTTCCTCCCTCATGGGTATTAATATTATTAACATAAGAATGAACATTTTCAGTATAGGAATTGTTATAGAGCATAGCAACTTCAACAGGCACTCCATCTTTTTCACCATCAAAATAAATGACATCTTCTAGTATAGAAACTCTTGTTTCATCTAAAAAAGAGACAAACTCTTTTAATCCTCCTTCAGAATAAAATTCTTCTTTAACAAAATCCCCCATCTTATCCGTTCTCCTTTTGTCAGTAATAGAAAGATGAATACCTTTATTTAAAAAGGCTAGTTCTCTTAAACGTGCTACTAAAATATCAAAATGATAAACTGTATCCTCAAAAATTGTAGCATCTGGATTAAAAGTAACAAAAGTACCTGTTTTATCTGTATTACCTATTTTACGCACATCATACTGCGGAACTCCAATCTTATACTCCTGTTCAAATATAAATCCGTCCCTGTGAACCTCAACCCGAAGATCAGATGAAAGTGCATTGACACATGATACTCCAACGCCATGCAAACCACCTGATACTTTGTAAGATCCCTTATCAAACTTTCCACCAGCATGTAAAACAGTCATAACAACTTCAAGGGCAGACTTACCTTCTTTTTCATGCAAACCTGTAGGGATACCCCTACCATTGTCAGAAACAGTGATTGAATTATTTTCATTTATAAAACAATCTATATGAGTACAATAGCCTGCTAAAGCCTCATCTATTGAATTATCAACTACTTCATATACTAAATGATGTAATCCTTTTATTCCAATATCACCAATATACATAGCAGGTCTTTTTCTAACCGCCTCCAAGCCTTCAAGTACTTGAATATTATCAGCACTATAATTTTGATTCTTATTTTCTTCGCTCATAAAAATATTTAATCTTTTTTTTAATAAAACAAATATACAATTTTGCTAGTGATTAAAGGTGAAAAACAAAACAGAATAAACAGTTTGTTTATTAACATAAGTTGAAAACTTTTATAAAGAAAAACTAGCCCCAAAAAGGCCATTAAAACCTATTTCACGATAACCAAACCAAAGATACTCTTTTGTATTAGTAAGATTGTTTAATCTTACGTAAGCTGAAAGCTGTTTTGAATAGATGTAATGAAAAGATAAATTGGCATGAAACTGAGCTGGAATTTCTGAAATTAATTCATCAACTATGCGTCTTTTCCCGTTATAGTTTAGTGATGGAATAATTTTTATTTTATCTCTTAAATTAATTGGTGCCTTAAGATTTGCATTAAGCAAAGGTTTATTATAAACATCTATATCCCAATTAAAATAATCTATCTTTAAATTTAAATCAAGAATTTCATTAATTTTAGCTGAATAAGTAGAATGAAGATGCAATTGCTTTACATTTTCATCGACGTATAAAATACGAAAACGATTATAATTATCTGTATTATAATTAANAAAATTAGCAAAGTTAGTAACTATTCCATAAGCGATACTTGCTTCTAAAACATGTCCTTNATCCAATACATTTCGCATACCTAAATATAATTCTTGTAAATCAGTNATTTCTAACTCATGAAGAAAAACACTATCTTCAAGTAAGGTTTGATTTGTTTCAAAAGAATGAATATATGGATTCTCATCAGAAAGAGATTTGAGTGTATGCAATGTTTCACTATGACTCAGTCCTCCATAAACCAACAATATATCTTTTACAAGCTCCTTAGTAGCCTTAAATATGGGAAAAAAACCAAATGATAAATCATCAGCCAAATCAGAATTAAATGCTAAATCAAAATCAACCTCAAATTTTTCAAAACTAAAATTTGGCGAAAATCCAAATATCTTTAAATCCGTATTTTCTACTTTATTATCTGGATTATTATATCGCAAATAATTATCAAATGTGATTTCTATATTATATGGAACATTATTTACTGTTTTACTTAAATTAGAACTTAAATGAATCTGATTCTCTGAAAATTCATTAAAGTCAGACAGAAAAAAAGTAGTATGATGCTTTAGCTTTTTTTCTAAAGTTTCTTTGGAAATAGCAGAAAACATAAATTTAGTGTAGGAAAAACGATTTCTAAAAAACTTTTCATCTGCTCGATTTATCTTTTCATCAAAATACAAAGCAGTTTTTCTTTCAAAATCAAAATTTGTTAGAAAAATATAAGAAGAACTGATCTTTTTTGCATAAACATGCAGCTTATCCCTACTATTTTTTGCTAAATAATATTTATTAGCAAAATGATTTGCAATAACTCCATAGCTTAAATTACGTGAACGCTTGCTATTATATAAAAGATTGGCTTCACTGGCAATAGGAAGTCCAAAGCTCACTCCAAATTTTGTTGCGTATAATTCAGAAATCTTATCATCTTTTATCTTTGCAACTGACAATGGTTTTATTTTAAAATCTGATTTTAAATTAACATCAACTACTTCAAATTTTTGAGTTCTATCTTTATTTATTGTGTCAATAAAAATAGCATTTTCATTTAATCTAAAAGCATCAGGAATTTTAGGCTTAAATCCCTCTACGACCTTGACTTCCGTTGTTCCTATGTCTTGGCCCAAAACAGAACTTAAACTATACAAAAAAATTATAAAAAACTTAACTAACTTCATAATTTAAAATATTGTTTTTCGATTAATTATTATCTTTATCTACTATTGCTGTATCCGGAATGGGAACAATATAATCTTCATCTATTTCAATTATGTCATATTGAAAATCATCTTCTAATATCTCAATAATTGGTTCTTCATTTACTTTCTCAACAATTTTCTCTTTTTCGGTTTCTAAAATATGTTCCCATTTTTTTCTAGCAACATTTACTAAATCTTCCCCCTCATGATTTTCAATAATACTTTCTAGAGTAGCTTTTGCCTGAAAAATATTATTCTGATACATATAAATATCTGAAAGCAAAATAAATGCTTTAGCAATAAAATAATCATTATTATAATCCTCTGCAAGATCAAATATAAGTTTTTCAGCTAAAACAAAATCTTCATCTAAGTAGGTAAGATATGCCAAATAATATTTTGCTTCTGCTCCTTCATCATAAACAGATAATTTACTTACTTTCTTAAAAATTGATTTTGATTTTGCATAGTTACCTGAATCAAATTCATGCCTTGCAACAATTATATATGCTCTACTAAGCAACCAATTATCTTTCTTTTCAAATTCTATTACTNGTTTTGCATAGNTTGCAGCAACTATCNTATCATCAAATTCATTTCCTGTCATTAGCCTTACTATAGCTTCTCTTTTNATTGAATTTGATGATANAAAANCCATTAATTTAGTATAATAAAAGTTTGATTTTTTATAATCACCTGAATTATAACTTCTTCTAGCTAAAAATANTAAAGCTTTCTCTTGAAAAGTAGGAATNCCTGATTCAACAACTTTTTCATAGTTTAAGACAGCGCTTAATGTGTCACCAGTTTCTAATTGAGTTATTGCACAATAATAAGTTGCAGCATTTATAAAAATGCCATTTTTAAATCTTTGGATATATCTATTAAAAGATTTTTTAGCTACTTCATAATCCATTTCAGAAAATTTCATAAAAGCAGTATTATAAGTTAATGAATCCTGCGCTAATTGACTAATATTAATCTCAGGCATTGATTCAATAATAGCTAAATACTCTTCTATNTTTCCGACAGAAGAATAAGCCGATTGCAAAGCTGCAAGTGCTTCTCTAAAATATATTGTTTGCGGATAATTATTTAAAATATATAAAAACTCATTTACAGCAATATCAACTTTACCNGAATTAAAATAAATCATTCCCTTACTCAAGTAAGCATCAGCAATCATATTCTCATCAGTTGTATAAGAAATTAAATCTTCAAAATATTTGATTGCCACGTCATAATTTAATCTGTTTTTGTAGTATTTTGCTAGATCGTATAAAGCATCATCAAAGTATGATGAATTATTAAANTCTGAAACAATTTTTTTTAATAACTCAGCCTTTGAAACATCCTTACCAATTAAACCAAGTGAAACAGCATTTTGATACAAAGCATAATCCGTNTCAAAAAGGTCTAATTCAATAGCTTTATTATAATACTTAGATGATAAAACAAAATCATTATTCATAAAATATGAATCAGCAATTCTTAAATAAGTATCATTAACTTTCATACTATCGGAAGTAAGTTTTTCAAAATATCGAAACCATTTTAAAGCATTTAAATAATCTCCAACTTGGAAATAAGAATANGCTATATTATAATTCTTTAAATCGACATAATAAGAAAGATTATCAGCTCTTGAATTGGGTAAATTACTATAGCCTATAATAGATTTTTTATATTCACCTAAATAAAAATAACAATCTGAAATCCAAAAATTTGACAAATAAACATAAGTATCATTTANTGGATATTTGTTAGAATTAGAAAAATAGACTATTGCTTCTTTAAAATTTTGATTATTAAAATACTTGACTCCAATGAAAAAAGCTAGCTGTTGTAGTGCTTTTTGTTGTTCAAAATTTGGCTGTTGAATATTGTTTAGAAGAGTATAAGCCTCTGAATACTTACTGGTTGCCTGAAATATCTTGGCCATAAGAGAGCTAATTTTCTCTTTATGTAAAGGGTTGTTATAATTCTCTAAGTATGTGTTTAAGATATTTAATGTGTTTTCAAAAGGAAGATCAAGCTGATAAGATAACTTGGCATAAGTAAAATAAGCCTCTTCTTGTAATTTTTTATTAAAAGAATAAGTTGCGGACTTTTTAAACGCTTGCAAGGCGTAGTTATATTGCTCTAATGCCAAATAACTAGCTCCAAGATAATAAGAAGAATATTGCATAACACTATCTGATGCATTGAAAACACGCTCTAAATTAGTAATTGTTTTCTCATATTTTTCTAGTTTATAATAGGAATATCCCATAAAAAAATAATCCATTGAGCTTACATCTTCTTGTTGATCAATGTATATCTCAAAGTGATTGATAGCATTTGTATAATCACCAGTTTGATAATAAGCTTCTGCTAACAGTCTGTTAATCTCGTACCTCCTACTTGAATCAACATTATCCGATAATGGTTTTGCAAAAACGATTAATTGGTGATATTCTTTCTGATAAAAATAAATATGGCTAATATAATATGGGACAATTTGGCCAAATCTTTTGTCATCTAGAAGCTTCTTGAATCCAGACAAGGCAGATTGATACAACCCTTTATGATATTCAATAGAAGAAAAATAATACTGAGAAGCTGAAGCAAACTTACTATCATTATTCATTATTCTTGAGAAGTAAAGCTGAGCATTCTCTAAAGAATCAATCATATAATAAGCATATGCTAGCTTAAACAATTTTTCATTTGATATATTTTTCAATTTTAAGAATGAAGATATAGCATTATAATATTGTTTCTCTCTGTAGTAAATTAGTGCTAAATCATTATTTACCCTGTCCTTATATTCATGATATGGGAAAGTTTTATTAAGATCATTATATAAAAAAATTGCATCAGTCAAAAACAGTTCTTTAGAACATCTAGCGTTCATATACATAATCTCTGCAGAAGGCTCATCACTTATTAAAAGCTGATTTAAAATAGATTGACAAGCACTATATTTTTCGTTATCGAACAAAGATTTAGCTTTAAGAAAAAGAGTGTTTTGTGCANATGACATAGCAGACAAGAGCACAAAAAGCAATANTAGATTTCCTTTTTTCATATTATTTTAATGACTATAAAATTAATAAATAAAGGAAACTACTTGAAACTATAAAACGGAAGTTGTGAACACATTCATTTAACAATTATTCATTTGATTTAGTATTTTGAAAACAATAAATTTTTTTCTTTGTTAAGTGTTATATATACTAAAAATAAAAGGGACCAATAAAATACCCGACTTTGTCCAAATTCGAGACGCAAATATGATATTAATTGCATATTTTAGATTAAGTCAAATAAAANAAGGGTTAAAAAAAAATGATCTAGAATGTGAAACAGAAGGGATTAGCAACTTATTACAGAAGATGCCATATGGAAAGATCAAAAAATACTATACTAAAAATGAATGACTTAATAATAAATATTGAAGGTGTTAACATTCATCAAATGAATCACCAGGTTTTCAATAATATTAACTTAAAAATTACAAAAGGAGAATTTCTTTATCTAATTGGAGATACAGGAAGTGGTAAAAGTTCTCTATTAAAAAGCTTATATGCTGAGATTAAAGTAGCAACCGGTAATATCTCAATTGCTAATCATGATCTAAGAAAGATCAAAAACAAAGATATCCCTTTACTAAGAAGAAAAATAGGCATAGTATTTCAAGATTTTCAACTCCTTACAGATAGAACTATTTTTGAAAATTTAGAATTTGTACTAAAAGCGACAGGATGGAAGAAAAAAACAGAAATATCAGACAGAATTGATGAAGTGTTACAAAGTGTTTATTTAAATGGAGTAAAAAACAAAATGCCATATGAATTATCTGGAGGAGAACAACAAAGAGCTTCAATTGCTAGAGCATTATTAAATCATCCTAAAATTATTATAGCAGATGAACCAACCGGAAGTCTTGATCCTGAAAAATCTGCAAAAATTATTGAATTATTAAAGGAAATCAACTTAAAAGGCACTACTATATTAATTGCAACGCATGATTATTTGATAATTAAAAAATACCCTGCAAGAACAATAAAGTGTGAAGATCAGAAGATAATCGAGATAGATCCTCAAAATATTTAAAATGACGGAATTTATTAAAAACCGCAGTTTAAAGAAACATAATACTTTTGGAATAAATGCCAAANCAAAATACTTTACATCATTTAAATCTACTATTGAACTAAAAAAAATTATATCCTCACAGATCTATAAAAACAACAAAAGTTTTATTCTAGGAGATGGTTCCAACATATTACTCACTAAAGACTTTAATGGATTAATCATGCATAACCAAATCAAAGGTATCAATATCGTAGAAGACAATCAAACATCTATTATTGTGGAAGTTGGTGGAGGGATGAATTGGCATACTTTTGTAGAATGGAGTGTAAAAAAAAATCTTTCTGGAATAGAAAATCTAGCATTAATTCCAGGAACAGTTGGAGCTAGTCCGGTTCAAAATATTGGAGCTTATGGTATGGAGGTAAAAGACACTATAAGTAAAGTCTATGTTTTTATGATTAAAGAAAGAAAGGTTAAGATATTTAGTAACAATGATTGTAAATTCGAATATAGAGATTCAATCTTCAAAAGATCATTAAAAAATAGAGTCATTATAACAAAAGTAGAGTTTAGACTTTTAAAAAAAGCATTAAACAAAACTAATTATGGGGCAATCGAAAATGAGCTAAAGCACTTAAATCTTAAACCATCACCAAAAAATATTGCAAAAGCTGTTATAAATATAAGAAATCGTAAACTACCAAATCCTTCAGAGCTTGGCAATAGCGGGAGTTTCTTTAAAAACCCTGTAATATCTGTAACTAAATTCAAATCATTAAAAAAAGATTTTCCTNATATAATAGGATACAGAGTTTCAGAAAAGAAAATAAAAATTGCTGCTGGATGGCTAATTGAAAACGCAGGTTTTAAAGGATATCGAAATGGTGATGCAGGAGTACATAAAAATCAAGCATTAGTACTTGTTAATTATAAAAAAGCTAGTGGACAAGATATCATGAATCTGGCAAGACACATACAGAAAACCATCTTGGAAAGNTATGACATACAGATNGAACCAGAAGTTAATATCCTGTAAATGAACAGTAAGAAGCTACAAGAGAAAGTAAGATTACATTTTCCTTTTGATCCAACTAGCAAGCAAAGCCAAATTATTACTGATATATCTGATTTTATAGCAACTGTAGGAAGTAAAAGTATCTTCATACTNAAAGGTTATGCAGGAACAGGAAAAACTACTCTGATTTCAACTCTTGTAAAGTCTTTACCAGTTTTAGGCAAACGTTCTGTACTAATAGCTCCGACAGGTAGGGCTGCAAAAGTACTATCAAAATATTCAGGAAAAACAGCAAGCACTATTCACAAAAAAATCTATTGGATAAGAACAAGTAAAAGTGGAAATACTTTTATCACTTTAAAAGAGAATNCNCATAGAGATACTATTTTTCTCGTCGATGAAGCTTCTATGATTGCAGAAAAATCGGACAAAGGCTTTGGNAACCGCTCACTACTAGATGATTTAATCAAATATGTATATGATGGTTATGATTGTAAATTAATACTAGTTGGNGATACCGCTCAACTGCCACCTGTTCATTTAGAAATAAGCCCAGCGTTAGATGAAGAAAAAATAGAAGCTAATTATAATAAACAAGTAATCTGTAAAGAACTTATACAAGTAGTTAGGCAAAGAAAAAACTCTGTTATACTTAGAAATGCCACTAATATAAGAAATAGGATTAATAATGCAGACTATTCATACCCCAAATTAGCTACTAGCTCTGAAGTTATTCGTCTTAATAACGGAGAAGATTTGCAAGATGCTCTTGAAGCTGCCTACAATAATGAAGGTATTAATAGTACCACAGTGCTTTGCAGATCTAATAAAAGAGCAAACCTTTATAACCAACAAATAAGAGCAAAGATTAAATGGCAAGAGAAGGAGATTTCAAGCGGAGACATGCTAATGGTTGTTCGCAATAATTATCATTGGCTTGATGATAATAGCAAAGCAGGATTTATTGCTAATGGAGATATTGTAAAAGTGTTAAAAATAAGAGAAACGATTGAACGCTATGGATTCCGATTTGCAAAAGCAACCATTCAGTTGATAGATTACAATAAAGAGCAATCATTAGATGTGATTTTATTACTAGACACACTAAGTTCTAAGACTCCAGCAATAACTTACGAACAATATCAAAATCTATATAAAGAAGTTAGTTTAGATTATAAGGGAGAAAAAGAAATTAATAAAAAAATCAAAAAGGATCCATTCTTTAATGCATTACAAATAAAATTTGCTTACGCCATTACATGCCATAAATCACAAGGGGGGCAATGGGATAATGTTTTTATTGATTTAGGATATTTCACTGAAGACATGTTAAACAAATCATATCTTAGATGGCTATATACTGCCATTACAAGATCAACGAAAAAGCTATTCCTAATTAACTTTAATGAGCAATTCTTTAAATAATAGATTCTAAATGTAGATCTAAAAAGGTATATAAATTAGACAATCTAAAGCTCTAGAAAGTAAATCAAACTATTCGCCATATTAAATTTTATCTATAGTTTCAAACCATCTTTTATTATTAGAGTTACTCATTACAATTGATCTATTATATTATTTAAAGTAACACTTGGCCTCATAGCTGCAAAAGTGGTTTCAGTATCTGGAAGATAATAACCTTTTATATCATTCTTTGTTCCTTGAAAATTATTTAGTTCTGCAATAATCTCCTCTTCATTCTTTATCAAACTATTTGCAACAGAACCAAAAACAATTTTCAATTCCATATCATTTGATTGTTTTGCTAATTCTTCTGCCCAGTACATTGCTAAATAAAAATGAGAACCTCTATTATCAATCTCACCCACTCTTCGTTGCGGAGACTTACCTTGTTTTAATAATTTCTCAATCGCAACATCTAATGTGTCAGCAAGAATTTTTGCTTTTGAATTATTATGTACTTCAGCAAAATGTTCTAATGAAACAGCGATAGCCATAAATTCTCCTAACGAATCCCATCTTAAATGACCCTCAGCAACAAACTGCTGAACATGCTTTGGAGCAGAACCTCCTGCACCCGTCTCAAATAACCCTCCACCGTTCATTAATGGAACTATAGATAACATCTTAGCTGAAGTACCTAACTCCAAGATTGGGAATAGATCTGTCAAATAATCTCTAAGAACATTTCCTGTAACTGATATTGTATTCTTTCCATTTCTAACTCTCTCTAACGTATATCTACAAGCATCATATGGCGCTAGGATCTTTAAATCTAATCCACTAGTGTCGTGTGTTTTTAAATATTCATTAACCTTTAAGATAATTTCTGCATCATGGGGCCTATTTTCATCTAACCAGAAAACAGCTGGCCAATTTGTTGCTTTTGCCCTATTCACTGCCAATTTCACCCAATCTTTAATTGGTTCATCTTTTGTTTGACACATTCTCCAAATATCACCTGCTTCAACAATATGTTCGGTCAAAACATTATCTGATGAATCTATAATACGAATCATTCCATTATCGGAAATCTCAAAAGTCTTATCATGGGAGCCATACTCTTCAGCCTTCTGAGCCATTAAACCAACATTAGGAACAGTCCCCATTGTTGTTGGGTCAAAAGCACCATTCTCTTTGCAAAAATCAATAGTTGCACTATAAATACTCGCATAAGAACTATCCGGAATTATCGCCTTTGTATCCTCTGTTTTATTAAATTTATTCCACATCTGGCCTGAATTACGAATCATTGCTGGCATAGAAGCATCAATAATAACATCAGAAGGAACATGTAAATTAGTAATTCCTTTATCAGAATCTACCATAGCTATTTTTGCATTATTTGAAAACACTAAATCAATATCATCTTCAATCTCTTTTTTCTTTTCGTATGATAACTCTTTTATTTTACTTACAAGATCGCCAAAACCATTTCTAAAATCAACACCTAATTCTTTTAACGTNGCTTGATGCTTTTTTATTAAATCCTTAAAAAATACACTTACAACATGCGAGAATATAATCGGATCTGAAACTTTCATCATAGTAGCCTTCATATGTAAAGAAAGCAGAATACTTGAATCTTTTGCGTCTTGAATCTCTCTTTCTAAAAATGACAATAAAGCTTTCTTGCTCATTACAGAAGAATCAATAATTTCTTTTGACAAAAGAGATATTCTATCTTTTAGTACAGAAATAGAACCATCATTTTTATGAAGCTCAACTCTTACTTTAGTATCATTTTGTAAGCAAACTGATTTTTCATTATGAAAAAAATCTCCTTCATCCATTGTCACAACATGGGTCNTTGATTCTGAACTCCATTGACCCATNTTATGAGGATTAANCCTAGCATAATTTTTTACAGCTTTTGGAGCTCTTCTATCAGAGTTCCCTTCCCTTAAAATAGGATTTACGGCAGAACCCTTTACCTTATCATATTTTGCTTTGATCTCTTTTTCTTGATTATTCTTNGGNGATTCTGGATAAGATGGAATCTTAAATCCTTTTAATTGTAGTTCCTGAATTGTTGCATTTAGTTGCGGAATGGAAGCAGATATATTAGGTAACTTAATAATATTTGCTCCTGGCTGTTTAACTAATTTACCAAGTTCAGCTAAATCATCTTCTACTCTTTGGTATTTATGCAAATATTCAGGGAACATTGCTAAAACTCTTGCAGATAAAGAGATATCCTTAACTTCAATCTCTATTTCTGCCTTACTAGAAAATGCTTTTACAATAGGCAGAAGAGAATGAGTAGCTAACATTGGTGCCTCATCTGTTTTGGTGTAAAATATTTTAGGCTTATTATCTATCATAGCTATTTTTTATATTAATAACCAAACACATCTTTTAACGTCAAATGTTTAATTTCTCCATATTTTTTTAATACTGCTAAATCTAAATCATTTTTTGATCCTAACACCATTACAACTCTATTACCTACTGAAATATTCGAACTATGAAATTCTTTTAAACTATTCATATCAAAATTTTGCACTTCATTATATAAGGATTGTCTAATATCATAATCAATACCTAACTTTTTTGCTTTTTCATATTCAGAAAGAACTCTTGATTTAGTTAATCTTTCAGTTCGTATTTTTTGTTCAATTGCTTCCTTAGCATTATTCATATTTGATTCTGCTTCTGGCATAAAATCAAGTAATTCTGAAATACCTGCAAGAGCTTCTGATAATTTGTCCGCTTGTGTTCCAATATAACTCATTAAATAATGTGAAGAATTAGTATCTCGTGGAATAGTATAAGTGCTATAGACTGAATAAGCTAAGGCTTTTGACTCTCTCATTTCTTGAAAGACAATAGAACTCATTCCTCCTCCAAAGTACTCATTATGAAATTTAATGTTAGCATATTCCTTCATATTAAGCTTTCCCCTCTTTGAAAGCATCAAAACTTCTGCTTGTTTCATGTCATAATCTATTACATAAACTATTGGTTTATCCATTACATCCTCAACAAACTCCTTCTTCTTAGGAATTTGCTTTAAACTTGTTTTATTAGTATGTAATATCTCCAGTTTAGATGATACTTTAGAAATATTCTCTGGTCCATAGTACAAGATTCGATGTTTATACGTTGTTAAATTATGTATTAATTCAAGNAATTCTTCTGATGAAANACTGTTTAGTTCCTCCTCAGATAAGTTATTCATAAATGAGGAATTAGAGCCATATTTCGCATAATTTGCCATAGCACGCCAAAGTATAATTTGCCTATTTAACTTAGCGTCAGATCTCTCTTTTAATTTAGTTGATTTTAATTCTAACAAAGCATCTTCATCAGCAATAACATTTGCTAAAATTGTCTCAAAAAGCTGTACTGATTCATCAAAGTTATTTGCAAGCCCACTTAAACTTATTTGAGTTTTATCTGCGTTACAACTTACAGTCAAATTACAACCTAATTTATAAAACTCTTTCTCTTTTTCATTAGGGGACATNTTAGCTGTACCTAAAAATTTTAAATAATCTACCGCTAATGGAAGTTTATTATTATGGTCCTTACCCATATCCAAAATATAATCTAATTTAAATCGCTCATTTTCTGTATTTTCCTTATAAATTAATGGGACATCTCCGACCATTGANTTTTGCACTACTTTTTCAAAATCCAAAAAGACAGGTTCAATATCAGTTGTTTCTTCTGACAATAAATTTACTAAGAAATTTGACTGATCCTCTCTATTAACTGAAACAGGAGTAATTTTAGGCTTAGAAACTTTCATAGCTGATTTGTCTTCTCCATTTCTTTTATAACATACAACATAATTATCAGTATATCGATTTTTAGCAAAATCGATTATATCTTGTTTCGTAATCTTTTCCAACTCAGTCATCTCATTCTGATAATCTTCCCAAGAAACATCTAAAATAAATGCCTCAACAAATTCATTAGCTCTTTTACTATTACTTTCTGTTTTTTTAATCTGATTTAATTTCAAATCAGATATGATAGCATCCACTAACCANTCTTCAAAATTTCCATTTTTCACCTCTTCTATCTGAGATAATAATAAATCCTTTACATCTTCTAATGATTGACCTTGCTTTGGACTTCCATAAAATCCGTGAATTGAATAGTCTTTTAGAACGTAAGGAAAACACCCACCACCAATTAACTGTTGAGCTTGATTCAAATTTAAATCAATCAAACCAGCAGCAGAATTTGAAAGAACCATATCAACCATTGTTAACATAATTGCATCTTGAGTGTTTGCACCATCAAAACGAAATCCTATGTATAAACTTTCTGACTCAGGACCATAAACCTCTTTATATACTGGTTCAAGTATAGGTTCTTCTTTTATTACCTCAAATGTTGGGTCTTCTTNTCTAGCAAATCCACCCCAGTATTTCTCAATTAATCTAATAGTTTCATCATAATCAAAATCACCCGANAAGCACAAAGCCATATTATTTGGAACGTAATATTTATTAAAATACTTTCTTATCTCAGTTAAAGATGGATTTTTTAAATGTTCAATAGTACCTATCGTGGTTTGCTGCCCATACTGATGCTTTGGAAACAACCCATCAAAAAGGGATTCAAACAGTTTACTTCCATCACTATCTAATGANCTGTTCTTTTCCTCATAAACTGCTTCTAATTCAGTATGAAATAATCGAAATACTGGAAAACGNAACCTCTCNGCTTCTAATTTTAACCACTTCTCCAATTGATTAGAAGGAATATCNTTNATATATACTGTCTTTTCAAATGAAGTATAAGCATTTGTTCCTTTTGCTCCCAATCCTGAGACCATTTTATCATACTCATTTGCAATCGCATATTTTGCAGCCTCACCTGATATTGAATCAATATCAGCCCAAATTCTTTCTCTATTTTTTGTATCACTCATTTCGTAAGAACGATAATCTTCATATAACGCTTCAATTTTTTCAAGCATCGGTGCTTCTTTTTTATAATCTAAAGTACCATAAACATTAGTACCTTTAAAAAGCATATGTTCTAAATAATGAGCCAATCCTGTTGCATCAGCAGGATCATTTTTACTTCCTGCTCTTACTGCAATATTAGTTTGAACTCTTGGTGCGTCATCGTAAGAAGTTAAATAAACTTTAAGCCCATTATCTAAAGTATAGATTCTAGCTTTTAAGGGATCTCCTTTAACTATTTTATAATTGTTTTCAATTTTCTTCATTTCTTTTTTAGCATTAATTGCAAAATAAATAGCTACAACAGCTAATAGCGCAATGGTTAAAATTTTTCTTAGGTTCATTTTACATAATTTTAATTAATAATCTGGATCTAATCCTAATTCTGTTCTCAAGACTTCTAATTGTGAATTCTCATCCAACATTTTCTTAAATTTATCCTTATTAGTATAAGGAATATCACTTTTTTCTGATTCAATTATTTTGGTTGTAATTTCTATTTTGTCATTCTCTAACCTACTTCTTAAATAATCTAAGATCATATATTTCTCTTCTAAAATCATTTCTTGCTGCACTGCGTTACTCAATCTAATTTCTATATGAAAATCCTGCATAAGTTCAGGTTCATATATACCTAATGTAATAGCAATATTAGACTTGCCTTTTTCATTTATAAAAGTAATTAAATCTTTCCATTCTTTTAGCAATTCCGATTTTGAAAAATATTTCTTTCTTAAAACAGGAGATGTTTGTTTTTGCTGATGAATTTCTTTTTCTTCTTCTAATGAGCTATTAATAGAGATCAAAGATGATCTCTTTTTTGATACTTTTTCAAGCTTAATATTAGAACTCTCTTCGATCTTCTTAATAGAAGAAATTTCTTTTTTATCATTATTTTTTATCTTATCAACAAATATTTCTCTTTGTTTTTCATCTCTATTTACAGAAAAGCTTTTAGTTTTTTTTTTTTCTTTCTCAGATTCAATTGAGGAAATTCTGATTAATGTAAGCTCAACCAACAATCGCTGATTACTTGCTGTTTTAAATTGCTGATCACATTCATTACATAAATTTAGTGCAGGTAACAAAAAATTCAAATCACATCTTTTAGACTGTTCTAAATAACTGTTTTTCAAATCTTCTCCTTTTTGCAAAAGTAAAATAGTGCTTTCATCTTTTGAAACAAGTAAATCTCTCATGTGTTCAGCCAAACCATTAATAAAATGATGTCCGTCAAAACCATTTTCCAAAATCTCGTTAAAAATATTTAGCAACTTTTTTATTTCATTATTCAATAAACAATCAGTAATCTTAAAATAATAATCGGTATCTAAAATATTTAAATGCTCAATAACCCTTTTATGAGTAAGTTGGTTGTCATCAAAAGAAATTAATCTATCAAATAGAGAAAGAGAATCTCGTACGGAACCATCAGATTTTTGAGCAATTAAATGCAAAGCTTCATTCTCAGCAACAACACCTTCACTTTTTGCTACATAATCTAGATGATTAGCAATATCATTTACTCCAACTCTTTTAAAATCAAAAATCTGACATCTGGATAATATAGTTGGTATAATCTTATGTTTTTCTGTTGTTGCTAATATGAACTTAGCATGCTTAGGAGGCTCTTCCAAAGTTTTTAAAAAAGCATTAAATGCTGAAACTGAAAGCATATGAACCTCATCAATTATATAAACCTTAAATGTTCCGATTTGAGGTGGTACTCTTACTTGATCCGTTAAATTCCTTATATCATCTACAGAATTATTTGATGCAGCATCAAGTTCAAAAATATTAAATGAAAAATCATCGATATCATCTTCTTTATTANACTGATTTATTTGCTTTGCAAAAATTCTNGCNCAAGTAGTTTTACCNACTCCTCTAGGNCCGCAAAATAAAAAGGACTGTGCTAACTGACCNGTNTTTATCGCATTTTGTAATGTAGATGTTATTGAAGATTGTCCAACAATAGATTCAAAATTTGTAGGCCTATATTTTCTGGCAGAAACAATAAAATCACTCATTACTTTAAACAGTTAAAATATCAATTACAAAACTAATATTAATTGTAAAAATAAGTACAAAATAAATCATCAAATTAAAAACTGTTAGTAATTATGTGTAATTGAATGTTTTTAGTAAATTTGCCGGCCTAAAACTAAGTACTAACTAATTTATATAAAAAATNAATACTTATGAAACTGTTTTCATAATGAATCCCGTTTTATCTGAAGCTCAGATAAAGGAAACAGTAAAAAAATTTATTGATCATATTAAAAATAATAGCGGATCAATTACCCATGAAGAAAACTGGGGACTAAAGAAACTAAAATACGTTATACAAAACAAAAAAACAGGCTTCTATTATCTATTGGAATTCCAAGCTGATGGTAAAATCATTAATGATCTTGAAGTTGAATTCAAAAGAGATGAACGTATAATAAGATGGCAAACTATTCGATTAGATAAATTCTCCTTAGAATATGCTGAAAGAAGAAAAAAGAAATTAAATACTAACAATAAAGAAAAATAATCATGATAAAGTCAGATGTTAAATATTTAAACCCTGTTGACGTAGAGTTAAGAAGTCAAGATAAATATTGTCGTTTTAAAAAAATGGGTATTAAATACATTGATTATAAAGATCCTGAGTTTTTAATGCGTTTTTTAAACGAACAAGGCAAAATTTTACCAAGAAGAATTACTGGTAATTCATTAAAATTTCAAAGAAGATTAGCTGTTGCAGTAAAAAGAGCAAGACAGATCGCTTTATTACCTTATGTAGCTGACAATCTAAAATAATTTTATACTACTAAAATCATGGAAATAATATTAAAAAAAGATGTTGCAAAGCTAGGTTTCGTTAATGAAATTGTTAAAGTAAAAAATGGTTATGGAAGAAACTTCCTTATTCCAAAAGGATTAGGTGTATTAGCAACAAAATCTGCAAAAAAGGTATTAGCAGAAAATTTAAAACAACAAGCAAAAAAAGAAGAGAATGAAATTGCTCACGCAAATAAAATTGCAGATTCACTTTCTAAATTAGAAATTATACTAAAAGCAAAAGTTATTGAAGGGGGCAATAAATTATTTGGTTCAATTAAAACATCTCAATTTATTGACGCTACTGCTGCTCTTGGTGTAGAAATAAATGATAAATTTTTAAAACTTCCTAAAATTAAAGAGTTAGGATCTTATGAAGCAGAGGTTAGATTACATAGAACTAAAAGTATAAGCATTCCTTTTAAAGTAATTGCTAGTTAATTTCTATAAAAAAATGTTTAAAAGCTGGGTATATTAATACTCAGCTTTTTTTATAAAATTTAACAACATAATAATTTAAAAGCATTTTAGTAATTTTGCATACAATGAAAAATTATAAAAAATATCTTGAAGAAATTGAGGACAGAAAAAAACAAGGACTTAACCCAAAACCTATTGAATGTGCCACACTGCTTCAAGAGATTATTATACAGATAGAAGATCCAAATAGTAAGCATAGGAACGAGTGTCTTAATTTCTTTATCTACAATGTAGTACCAGGAACTACAAATGCTGCACAAATCAAAGCTAATTTTTTAAAAAACATTATTAATAATGATTTGTCTATCAAAGAGATTAGTATAAAATTTGCATTTGAATTACTTTCACACATGAAAGGAGGCCCTTCTATAGAAGTTTTAATAGACTTAGCTTTAGGTGAAAATATAAGCATTGCTAATTCTGCAGCTCAAGTATTAAAGAGCCAAGTCTTTCTATATGAAAAGGATACCGATAGACTTAAAAAAGCTTATAAAAATAAAAATAAGATTGCTACTGAGATCTTAAACAGTTATGCCAAAGCAGAATTCTTTACTAATCTTCCAGAAATTGATGAAGAAATCAAAGTTGTCACATATATTGCTGGTATTGGAGATATATCAACAGACTTACTATCTCCTGGAAGTGATGCTCACTCCAGATCGGATAGAGAATTACATGGGAAATCTATGTTTGAACATGATTCTAAAAAACAAAATGAACTGCTAGAATTACAAAAAAAACATCCAGACAAAAGAATTATGCTAATTGCTGAAAAAGGGACAATGGGAGTTGGATCATCTAGAATGTCAGGAGTTAATAATGTTGCTTTGTGGATTGGAAAAAAAACAAGTCCTTATATCCCTTTTATTAATAAAGCTCCAATAGTTGCTGGAACAAATGGAATTTCACCAATATTTCTAACAACTGTAAGTGTAACCGGAGGCATTGGTCTTGATCTTCAAAATTGGAAAAAGAAAAAGGATAAAGAAGGAAAAAATATTTTAGATAAAAATGGAGATCCAATACTTGAAGAAGTGTATTCAGTTAAAACAGGTACAGTTCTTACTATAAACTCAAAAAAGAAAAAGCTTTATAAAGGAAGCCAAGAATTATGTGATGTATCTGCAGCATTTACAGATCAGAAAATGGAATTTATGAGAGCTGGAGGCTCTTACGAAATTGTGTTTGGAAAAAAACTCCAATCTTTTGCGGCTAAAACTTTAAATATTAACAATATTAATGTATTTGCTAAATCAACAGAAATTTCGCATACAAAACAAGGTTTAACGGCTGTAGAAAAAATATTTAACAAAAATGCTGTTGGGATTACAAAAAATAAAATTTTACATGCTGGATCAGACGTACGAGTTAAAGTAAATATTATAGGTTCTCAAGATACAACAGGGTTAATGACTTGTCAAGAACTAGAAGCAATGGCTGCAACAGTAATTTCTCCAGTAGTGGATGGTGCATATCAATCAGGATGTCATACAGCATCTGTATGGGACTTAAAAGCTCAAAAAAATATCCCAAAGTTAATGGAATTTATGAATAAATTTGGATTAATTACAGCTCGTGATCCTAAAGGTAAATACCACCCTATGACAGATGTTATTCATAAAGTTCTAAATGATATTACTGTTAATGACTGGTCAATTATTATTGGTGGTGATTCTCACACCAGAATGTCAAAAGGAGTTGCATTTGGAGCCGATTCTGGAACAGTTGCACTAGCACTTGCAACAGGAGAAGCGTCAATGCCAATACCTGAATCAGTAAAAGTAACTTTCAAAGGAGAAATGAGAGAACATATGGATTTTCGTGATGTTGTTCATGCAACTCAATCTCAAATGTTAGATAAATTTGATGGAGATAATGTATTTCAAGGAAGAATTATAGAAGTACATATTGGGACGCTTCCTTCTGATCAGGCCTTCACATTTACTGATTGGACAGCTGAGATGAAGGCAAAAGCGTCAATATGTATTTCAGAAGATGATACATTAATCAAATCATTAGAAATTGCAAAAAACAGAATACAAATTATGATTAATAAAGGGATGGATAATCATAACAAAGTATTGCAAAGGCTAATTGATAGTGCAAATCAAAGAATCGATGAGATTAAAAGCGGCAAGAAACCTGCCTTATCTCCTGATAAAAATGCAAAATACTTTGCTGAATTTGAAGTAGATTTAGATGTTATTTGTCAACCTATGATTGCAGACCCTGATGTTCATAATGAAGATATATCCAAAAGATACACACATGACACTATTAGACCTCTTTCATATTATAAAGGTGAGAAAAAAGTTGATCTAGGATTTGTAGGATCATGTATGGTTCACACGGGGGATTTAAAAATTGTTGCTCAGATGTTAAGAAATCTAGAAAAAACTAATGGTGAAGTTAAATTTAATGCCCCACTGATTGTAACAGCACCTACATATAACATAATTGATGAGCTAAAAACAGAAGGAGACTGGAAAATACTACAAAAATATTCTGGTTTTGAATTTAACGATACAAAGCCAAAGAATAAAGCAAGAACAAAATACAAAAACATGATGTATCTTGAAAGACCTGGTTGTAACCTATGTATGGGTAACCAAGAAAAAGCTGAAAAAGGAGATACTGTAATGGCTACCTCAACACGTCTATTCAAAGGCCGTGTAGTTGCTGACGCAGATAGAAAAAAAGGAGAATCCCTATTAGCATCAACTCCAGTTGTAGTCCTTTCTGCAATTTTGGGAAGAACACCAAATTTTATAGAATATGAAACTGCTACTAAAAACATAGAGCTTACTAAATTCAGTCCTCCTAAAGAAAAACTATGTAGCTAGTATAAGTTAAAAATAGGAATTTCTTCCAAAAAAATAATTTTGTTTCTTGTATAGTCCATTTCACAACAAAAATGATTTATACCATTTGTCACTATCAGATATCGTACTTTAAGTTGAAAATTATATCTAGCAATCTGATCAAAAACATCTTGGGTGATTTTGATATTTNGAGCCTTACATTCAACTATTAATTCTGGAACACCTTTAGAATTATAAACAACAATGTCTGCTCTAATTTTTAGATTATTATACTTTATCATCCTTTCAACAGCCATTAAACCAAACGGGTAATTTTTATGCATATTTANATAATGAATAAAATGCTGNCGTACCCACTCTTCAGCAGTTAATTTAAAATATTTCCGTCTTACTACATCAAAAACTTGTGTAGTTCCTTCAACTAATTTAGTTTTGAGGACGATATGAGGCAAGTTTAATTTTGAAAAATCCATAAAGCAAAATAAGTGAATTATAAAGAAATCATAAACTCAATACAAAATAAAGATTTACAGCCAGTTTATTTTTTAATGGGAAATGAGCCTTTCTATATTGACAGGCTTGCAAATGAATTCTCAAAGAATGTACTTTCAGATGAAGAAAAGGAATTAAATCAAGTAATATTTTACGCAAAAGACGTCTCAATTGAAGAGGTTATAAATGAATCAAAACAATTTCCATTTGGATCAAAAAAAAGAATTGTAATTTTAAAAGAAGCGCAACAAATAAAAAATATAGAGCTTTTAGATTCATATTTAAACAATCCTCAATCAAGTACAATATTAGTTATTTGTTATAAAGGAAAATCAATTGACAAAAGGAAAAAATTTGGAAAAAACTTAGCAAAAAAATGTGTCATTTTTGAGAGCAATAAACTTTATGAAGATAAAATCCCCAGTTTTATTTTAAATTATATAAATGATAACGGATATACGATTAACAACAAAGCANCNGTTATACTTGCAGAGTATATGGGATCTAATTTATCTAAGATTAGNAATGAGTTAGATAAGCTAATGCTAATTATAAGTAAAGAAGAGCAAATAACAGCAAAACACATTGAGTTTCATATTGGAATTAGTAAAGATTATAATATCTTTGAATTACAAAATGCAATAGGACAAAAAGATATATTAAAAGCTAACCGAATTATCAATTATTTTGCTAAAAACACAAAAGATCATCATATTATAGCTATAATAAGTTCATTNTTTTCATTTTTTCAAAAAGTGATAACTTATCATTTTATAGAAGATAAAAGCCCTNTATCTATTTCTAAAAACCTNAAGATTAACCATTATTTTATCAATCAATACCGAAAGGCTGCTAAAAATTACAACATAAAACAGCTCTTTTGTATATTTACATATCTAAAAGAATATGACCTTAGAAGCAANGGAGTAAACAACAAATCCACCAATCAAAGTGAATTNTTAAAAGAACTTATATTCAAAATTCTACACACATAATTTTACTATCTTTAATTAGTTATATTTGCACCTATTTTCACAAAAGATGAAACAACTACTTTTTTTACTTTCAGTTCTCATTATCAATAATACTTTTGCACAAANAGGTAATATTAGAGGTTTTGTTTATGAAAAAGAAAGTGGAGAGCCTGTTATTTTTTGTAATGTTTTTTTAAAAGGAACTACAGTTGGAGCTGCAACTGACATTAATGGAATGTATAATTTATCTAAAGTAAATGCTGGTTNTTACACACTGGTTGTATCCTACATTGGTTACGATACTACTGAAGTAAATATTAATTTAGAAAAAGGAAAAATTCTTTCTCAAAATATTGAAATTAAAAAAGCAACTATAAAACTTAATGAGGTAAAAATATCGGCTACAAGGGAAGCAATGAAGACAGAAGTAAAAGCAGCTTCAATCAAAATTAGCAAACAAGACCTAGAAATGATCNCTACTATTGGAGGTGAGCCTGATTTAGCACAATACATGCAGGTTATCCCTGGTGTAGTTTTTACTGGAGATCAAGGAGGACAATTATATATTCGAGGAGGTTCACCAATTCAAAATAAAGTTCTGCTAGATGGTATGATTATTTATAGTCCTTTTCATTCTATTGGTTTATTCTCTGTTTTTGATGCTGATATAATAAGAAACACTGATGTTTACACAGGAGGCTTTAATGCAGAATATGGAGGAAGAGTTTCATCAATTATGGATATTAAAACAATAGATGGAAATAAAAAAAAATTAGGAGGAAAATTATCAGCTAATACGTTTGGGTCCAAACTCTTTTTAGAAGGGCCTATAACAAGATCAGGAAACTCAACTTTTATTTTCTCAGGNAAAACATCTTACTTAGATAAAAGTTCTGATTTATTTTACAAGGAGCCAATTCTATCATTTGATGAAAAAGGACTACCTTATTCGTACACTGATTTATACGGCAAAATNTCTTCAAGAGGCAAAAACGGATCAAAAATTAGTTTATTTGGATTTAACTTTGCAGATAATGTTTCCTATGAAGGAATTTCAGAGTTAAATTGGGATTCGAAAGGAATGGGATCAGAATTTATTTTAATACCTGCGGGATCTCCTGTTTTAATTGAAGGAAACTTTGCATGGTCATCATACAATATCTCATTAGATGAAAAAGCCTCTGCATTAAGAAAAAGTGGTATTAAGGGTTATAATATGGGNGTTGATTTTACTTATTTCCAACCAAAGGGTAAAATAAAATATGGCTTTGATATTGATGGATTTTCTACTGAATGGTTGACTTATAACTCNGTAAATTCTCCAATAGAACAAAACGAAAACACTACTGAATTTTCTGCTTATCTAAATTATCAATTTAACAGTACAAGATGGATATTAGAACCAGGGTTAAGATTTCAATTTTATGGAAAGATAGGCACAACACTAGAACCAAGATTAGGAGTTAAGTATATTGCAACTGAAAAGATAAGACTAAAAATATCTTCTGGTTTCTATTCTCAAAATATATTAAGTACAACATCTGATAGAGACGTTGTCAATCTATTTACTGGAATCATCTCATCTCCAGAGGCAATTCCAATGCAAAAAGATGGCACCCCTTACAAAAATAAATTTCAAAAAGCAAGGCATCTAATTTCTGGTTTAGAATATGACTTAAGTAATCTAATTGATGTGCAAATTGAAGGATATATNAAAGAATTTACACAATTAACAAATATAAATCGCAATATAACAACTGATAATCCTAATGATCAATTTATTATTGAAAATGGCATATCAAAAGGGATTGATTTTCTTGTTAAATATAAAGGAAAAAAATTATATTTATGGACAGTATATTCTTTGTCTAAAATTACAAGGACTGATGACAACAAAACTTATTCACCGCACTTTGATAGAAGACATAACATAAATTTTGTTGCCTCTTATAAATTTGGAAGAAATTCAAATTGGAAAACAGATATTAGATGGAATCTTGGCTCTGGATTTCCTTTCACACAAACACAAGGTTTTTATGAAAACATTACATTCACAGATGGAATTAACACCAATTATACAACAACAAATGGAGAGTTAGGAATCAAATATGCTGATAGAAATGAAGGAAGACTTCCATATTACCATAGGCTGGATGCGTCAATATCAAAAAAAATAAATCTAAGTTCTAAAACTAATATTAATGTTACCGCNTCTGTAACTAATCTTTATAATAGAGATAATATCTTTTATTTTAATAGAGTTAAACATGAAAGAGTAAATCAATTNCCTATTATGCCAAGTATTGGAATTAGTATCGTATTCTAGTTAATCTAAAATATCTTAATAACCTTTTAATAATTCTTTTCTTAAGAAGAGATTAATCATTTACAAATATTATTTTTGTTAAAAAAAGATAAATAAATTGTGATTAAGGCTAAAACAAAATATCTATTCGTTACTGGTGGAGTAACATCATCATTAGGGAAAGGAATNATTTCCGCATCATTAGGNAAACTTTTGTCAGCAAGAGNCTATTCAGTTACAATACAAAAATTAGATCCCTACATAAATATTGATCCTGGAACTATGAATCCATATGAACATGGTGAATGTTTTGTGACAGATGATGGTGCAGAAACTGATTTAGATTTAGGACATTATGAACGATTCCTAAANCATNCTACTACTCAAGCAAACAATGTTACAACTGGTAGAATTTACCAAACTGTAATTGAAAAAGAAAGAAAAGGAGATTACTTAGGTAAAACTGTTCAAATTATTCCACATATTACAAATGAAATAAAAAGAAGAATCCAAATTCTAGGAAAGAGAAAAGAATACGATTTTGTGATTACTGAAATTGGAGGAACTGTCGGAGATATTGAGGCACTTCCTTATATTGAAGCAGTAAGGCAATTAAAATGGGAATTAGAAAAAAANGCTNTNTTTATACATCTTACTCTTGTNCCTTTNCTANCNGCANCTGGAGAANTAAAAACNAAGCCTACACAACACTCTGTTAAAACATTATTAGAGTCTGGAATACAACCTGACATATTAGTTTGCCGAACAGAGCACCCTATAAATTCTGAAATTAAAAAGAAAATAGCTCAATTTTGTAATGTCGAACATAGTGCTGTAATTGAATCAAGAGATGTTTCTAGCATTTATGAGGTTCCGCTTTTGATGCAAAAAGAAAATCTTGATAAAATTGTGCTCAAAAAGTTAGAACTCGATAATAAAACTGAGCCTGAACTAACAAAATGGAAAGAATTTGTATTTGGTTTAAAAAATTTAGATCAGGAAATATCAATTGGCTTAGTAGGCAAATATGTTGAACTAAAGGATGCATATAAATCAATTTCAGAAGCAATAATACACGCTGGGGTCAAGAATTCGTGTAAAATAAAAATAAAATGGATACATGCAGAAAAAATTAATAATAATAATGTATCAAAGAAATTAGCTATGTTAAAAGGAGTGATAGTAGCCCCTGGATTTGGTGATAGAGGAATGGAAGGCAAAATCTCAGCTATAAAATACTTGAGAGAAGAAAAAATACCATTTTTTGGAATTTGTTTAGGCATGCAATCAGCGGTTATTGAATTTGCAAGAAATGTCTTAAAATTAAAAGATGCAAATTCAACAGAAATGAATCCAAACACATCATCTCCTGTTATAGACTTAATGAAAGATCAAAAAAACATAACAAAGATAGGAGGAACTATGCGCTTAGGAGCTTTTGATTGTTATTTAAAAGATAATTCTAATTCTTTCAAAGCATATAAGCAAGAGACTATAAAGGAACGTCATAGACATAGATTTGAATTCAATAATAAATATAAAGATGATTTTCAAGATGCAGGTCTAATTGCAACTGGCATTAATCAAAAAACCAATTTAGTTGAAATCATTGAAATCGAAAATCACCCATGGTTTGTTGGTGTTCAGTTTCATCCAGAATTTAAAAGTACTGTAGATAACCCACATCCTCTTTTTTGCGGATTCATAAAGGCCTGTATTAATAATTAAATTTCGTTAAACATGAAAGAATACGATAAAAACTCACTAATTGGTTTCATACTAATGGCAATTATTCTTATTGTATTTAATGCTTTCTTTTTTCCTGAAGTTTCTAACGATAAAACATTAGATAACATTCAAAATAACACTTCTGAAAGTAAAGACAATAAAGAAAAAAGCAATATATCAATACCACCCCCGTCCATCAATAACACAAAAATTAGTAATGAATTAATAGAAAAATATGGAGTTTTTGCAAACACAGCAATTGGTGAAGAAACTTTTTATACAATTGAAAATGAAAAACTAGAAATAAAAATTTCGAATAAAGGAGGAAGAATCACTTCAGTAATTATGAAAGAATATCAAACTTATGATTCTTTACCCCTTGATTTATTCTATTCAGATAGTTCAAGATTTAATCTTCAATTAATAACTAAAAACGCTATTAATACGGCTGATTTGTTTTTTGTTGCTGATCAAAGAGCCAACTCAATCAGCATGAAATTACAAGCAGATGACAGACACTATATTGAATACTTATATACATTAAATAATGATTACTTAATTGATTTTGAGATCAATCTTGTTGGAATAGAAGAACTGATTCCAAACAATATAAATTATATGAATCTTGAGTGGCAAATGCAAACACCACAAACAGAAAAAAGTAAAAGCAATCAAGATATGTATACTGGAATCCAGTACCAATATAGTGCAGATAATGAAGTCGATTATTTGAGTTTTTCCTCAACTGATGAAGAAGAAATCAATGCCCGATTAAATTGGGTCGCTTTTAAACAACAATTCTTTAGCGCTATTTTTATTGCCAAGGAAGGTTTTAAAAAACCAACAAATTTATATTCAACTAAAAATGAAAGCTCAAAATTTATTAAAGACCTATCTGCTATATTTGAACTTCCATACAAACACAGAAAAAATGAAAGATTAAATTTTCAATTTTATTTTGGGCCAAATCACTATAAAACTCTAGAATCTTATAATTCTGGATTTGAAGAATTAATTCCATTAGGATGGGGGATCTTTGGATGGGTAAATGAATATATTATAATTAATATCTTCGATTTTTTAAACACTTATTTTTCTTCTTACGGAATAATAATTCTTTTACTTACTTTAATTATAAAATTAGGACTCTCCCCTTTTACATACAAAGCTTTTTTATCACAAGCAAAAATGAAAGTATTAAAGCCCGAAATTGATGCCCTAAATGAGAAACATAAAGGCAAAGATCCAATGAAAATACAGCAAGAAACCATGACTCTTTACAGAAAAGCAGGAGTAAATCCTATGGGAGGTTGTCTTCCTATGCTTTTTCAATTTCCTATACTTATTGCTATGTTTCAATTTTTTCCTGCTTCTATAGAATTAAGACAACAAAGTTTTCTTTGGGCAGAAGATCTATCTTCTTATGACTCAATTTATAATCTAGGATTTAGCATTCCATTTTATGGTGATCATGTGAGTCTTTTTACACTTCTAATGACAATTTCAACTTTATTGTACACTAAAATGAATTCAGCTATGACAACTGGACAAATGGCTCAAATGAAATGGATTATGTACCTCATGCCTATTATGTTCTTGGGATTCTTTAATAATTATGCAGCTGGGCTTACTTATTACTATTTCTTAGCAAATATGTTTACTATGACTCAACAATACTTTATGACTCGCCTAATAAATGAAGATTCAATAATAGCTGAATTAGAAGCAAACAAGAAGAAGCCTGCAAGACCAAAATCTAAATTTCAAAGAAAATTAGAAGAAATGCAAAAACAACAAGAGCAAAAAATGAGAAAAAGTAGAGGAAGATAAATTAGACTTTATTTTTTCAATAAAAAGATTCATGCCTTTAATTTTTTCAGAATCTAAATTATAAGAAATCTTATTATTCAAATAATCCATATGCTTGTCACAATATAAATTATGAGGTTTTTTTAAGGCCTTATTAATATTACTCAAGCCATTTTTAAGAGATACGTTAAAATCATTAATAAAATTCTTTGACAGTTTCTTATTTGCAACCCAAACTGCAAAAACAAAAGGATATCCTGTCATCTCTTTCCAAATAGCTGATAAATCATATACATATTCATACTTATCATTCATTTCAAAAGCCCTATCTCCAATAATCAAACCAGCAGTATCTCCAATAATATCCTTTTCAAAACCTAATTTTCCAATGCTTGTGTGTAAATTTAAACCCCAATATTCTTGCAATAAAACATGAAGCAATTGAACAGAAGTTTTTGACTGATAATCTAAAAGAATATTTTTAACTTTATTTATAGGGACATCAGAATACAAACATACTGTATTAACAGCACCATTTGCACCAATACAATAGTCAGAAATAATATAATATTCTTTTAAATCCGCAATAACAACAACAGGAACTAAGGCTAAATCTACTTCATCATTTATAAGCTTATCTGCACAAATAGTAGGATAATCTAAACTCAATTCAATATTTTCTGACAATAAACTATTCTCTATTCCATAAATAAATGGAATAGTATTTAAATAGGAAACCGCTGTGATTCTTACCATCAAAATAGTAAAAAGTATATCAAGTAAATACTAAAAACCAATTTAAAAATCGTGCCTACAATATAACCCCAAAGAGCACCAAAAGCAATTTTCACTGGACTTTTTTTTAGCTCAATCTTAGCTCCTACAAAGGCTCCTACAAAAGCTCCTAAGAGAACACCAAAAGGAGGAAACAAAAAAATACCTAATATCATCCCTAATAATGAACCTCTAATTGCATATTTACCACCACCTACTTTCTTAACACCATAGATCTGTAAGAAATAATCAAAAAGTGAAATCATTACCATAACTAATCCAATTAAAAAAACATAGTATATATTAATACTAGTTATAAAAAAATGATACAGTAGTAAGGCAATGTAAGATAAAAATGGACCAGGTAAAATAGGAACAACACTTCCTATAACGCCTAAAAGTAAGAAAAATCCAACACTACAATATAATAGTATCTCCATTTTTCAAAACTAATAAAAAGAAAATGTAAAGCATAATGATAACGTACATCTTATTTTAAAATGCTTAAATTTGTCCCAACAACAAAAACAATCTATTAATGACACTTTCTCCTTTAACTGCAATTACACCAATTGATGGAAGATATTTAAAAAAAACATATAGCTTACAAAGCTACTTTTCTGAATCTGCTTTAATTAAATTTAGAGTACAAGTTGAGATTGAATATTTTATTGCATTATGTAAGAGTTCTATTAAACAATTAAAAACATTTCCCGTTAATAAGTTTTCAGAATTAAGAAACTTATATATTAACTTTACAGAAGAGCAGGCTCAAAGAATTAAAGATATTGAGAAAATTACAAATCATGATGTTAAAGCTGTTGAATATTTTATTAAAGAAGAATTTAAAAAATATGGGCTTGATGAATTTCAAGAATTTATTCATTTTGGACTGACTTCACAGGATATAAATAATACTGCAATTCCATATTCAATTAAAAAAGCAATTGAGGAGGTCTATATTCCTAGCTTGTTTGAAGTTATTGATTTATTAAAAGTAAAAGTAGCTAAATGGAACAACATTCCTGTACTTGCAAGAACTCATGGACAAGCTGCATCTCCTACTAAAATGGGAAAGGAAATCCAAGTTTTTATTGAGAGAATAAATAACCAATTAGATTTATTTAAAAAGATCCCTTTTAGCTCAAAATTTGGCGGTGCAACAGGCAATTTCAATGCACATCATGTGGCATATCCTGAAATTGATTGGAAAAAATTTGCTGATAATTTTACAACTACATCATTTCAATTAGAAAGACAGCAAGTTACAACACAAATTGAACACTATGATAATTTAGCTGCATTAATGGACAATATTAGTAGAATTAACACAATACTTATTGATTTTTCAAGAGATATATGGAGTTATATTTCTATGGATTATTTTAAGCAAAAAATAAAAAAAGGAGAAATTGGCTCATCAGCAATGCCTCATAAAGTAAATCCTATTGATTTTGAAAATGCTGAAGGAAATTTAGGTATGGCAAACGCAATTTTCAGTTTTTTATCAAGTAAATTACCTGTATCAAGATTACAAAGAGATTTAACAGACAGTACTGTTCTTAGAAATATAGGTCAACCTTTCGCACATACACTTATAGCTTTAAGTTCTTTAAATAAAGGAATCAATAAGTTGCTAATTAATGAAACTAAAATTTCAGATGATTTAGAAAAAAACTGGGCAGTTGTTGCTGAAGCAATACAAACAATATTAAGAAGAGAAGGATATCCTAACCCTTATGAAACACTAAAAATATTAACTAGAAAAAACTCAGTTATTACTGCTGAAAGCATTAATTCCTTTATTGAAAAATTAGATGTAAATGATGCAATAAAATCTGAGCTTAAAAATATTAATCCAAGTAACTATACTGGTATTTAAATTTATAAATTAACTTAAAATCTAAGCTTATTTTTTTCTAAATATTCCTCCCAGTTCCAAATAAAATGATTTAATAAATTCTTTAACTCATTTAAAAATACTGGATTCGGTTTGTTTTTTTTCTTAAATAAGTCGCCTTGAAAATTATTTATGTTATACTTTTCAAAAATAGCATGAGCCATTGCACTAATTGAAGTTTCATGCTTAATTAATAAATCCTTAAAATAGTTCTCATAATCCAAAAATCTCTCAATAGCTAGATGTTGAGCATTGCCTTCAAGATCTTTATAAATCTCGTCTAAAATTAATGTTCTTAAAATTGATACCTCATCTTCTTCAAAAAACATATCTAGATTTTTTATATTTCCTAAAAAGATAACGTTTGAAAACCAATCAATATCATTATCATCTAAATTTGGATTACTTTCAAGATTATTATTATTATTAATAAAATCTTTAATTTCAATAAAACCACCTGTGATTACATTTTGTAATAATGCTACGTAAATAGATATAGCAGTGGCTGGCTTAACCTTTTTCTTTTTTGAAAGTAAACCTAAAAATTTTATCATTTTACAATATTTTAAAATGTTTCTTTGCTTCTTCCATTATTTTTTCCCCAATTGCTAAACAAGCAGTTGCAGCAGGTGAGGGTGCATTTAATACATGTATATTTTTTTTATTTCTCACAATACTAAAATCATCAATTATCTTTCCATCACTTCCAAGAGCTATAGCTCGGACACCTGTTCTTCCTTTTACAATATCATTCTTATTTAAAGACGGTATCATTTTTTGTAACTCCTTCAAAAATAAAGATTTTGAAAATGCTCTTTTATACTCATTCAGTCCAAATTTCCAATGATTTATGAACAATTTATGAGTGCCTGAAAATTTTAATGCCTGAAAGCTATCCTTAAAACTAAAAGAAGTTTTACAATAACCTTCTCTTTTAAATGTAAAAACTGCATTAGGTCCACACTCAACATTTCCATTTGTCATTCGAGTAAAATGAACACCCAAAAAAGGAAATTTTGAATTAGGGACAGGATAAACTAAATTATTTACTTTTGATTTGGCGCTGTCTGATAAGCGATAATAATCTCCCCTAAATCCAACTATTTGCATGTCTAATGCAAATTTATCTTTTAATGCTAAACGATCTGAAAAAAGTCCTCCGCAGAAAATAATATGATTAGCGTAAAAATCGCCTTTTGATGTTTTAATATTTGAATCTTTATAGTCCAAAACCTTGCAATTAGTAATAATATCAGTCTTAGTATTGATTGACTTTATACTTTCAGCTAATTTTTCTGTCAATTGCTGGTAATCAATAATTCCAGATTCAGGAACCCAAAGGGCCTTTATACCCTCAACATTAGGCTCAATTTTTTTAAATTGAGAAGGAGTTAATAATTTTAAACCTTTTAATCCGTTTTTTTCACCATTAATTTTTAACTTCTCGAGTCTTAAAGCATCTTGATCATTTGTTGCAACCACAATCTTTCCACAAATATCAAAATTCACATTTCTTTTTTTAGCAAAATGAATTAATTGCTTTCTACCCTTAACACAATTTTTGGCTTTAAGACTTCCTGGTTTATAGTATAGTCCTGAGTGAATAACACCTGAGTTTCTTCCGCTTTGATGAAAAGCTAACTTTTTCTCTTTCTCAAAAATCACAATATTTAAATCTGGAAAATTAGTTTGTAATTGATATGCAGTAGCAAGTCCTACTACTCCTCCTCCTACTATTGCAATATTAAATTTTTTTTGCATGACACAAAATACATCTAATTATGAATTGTAAATACTCTAGAAATATTAAATCCAAAATATACATCTCCATTTAACCATTCTCCATTAGTTTTTGTTATAAACTCAGGGTCAATCATTGCAGAAGAATTACTTAAATGCAACTGAAAAACATGACCTCCAGTTTCAATATCAAACCCAAGTGACAAAACATTATTATTTTGCTTGTCGTCATTAAGCTGGTAAAAATACTCTGAATTTAAAGAAATACGCTTTGTGATTTTTTGTCTCCCTCCAATTCCTAATGCATATTTATCATTTTCTTCCCCCTTAATCTCAACTAAGTTATAATGTACTAT
>NZRJ01000023.1 GCA_002693745.1 Flavobacteriales bacterium | reverse complement strand
GTTTGCCATATGAGATTTACACCAATTACATTAAACTGCTGAATATTGTCTGCTATTGCATTATTAATTGTTAATGCACCTAAACTTCCTCCAATAACAAGAATAGTTGGTTTAAATTTATTAATTTGAAATAGCTTCTGAGCAACCTTTCTCTTTTTTTCAAAACCTAAAATATCTTTTCTAATAGGATTACCAGTACTTTCAATCTTTGCTGATGGAAAAAACTTCTCCATATGATCATAAGCAACACAAATTTTATCTACAAATCTTCCTAAAATCTTGTTGGAGATGCCAGGATATGAATTCTGTTCTTGTATAAGAGATGGCACACCACTTCTTGCTGCTGAATAAATCAAAGGAGCACTAGCATAACCTCCTGTTCCTATTGCTAAATTTGGTTTAAAATCTTTTATTATTCGTTTTGCTTTTAAAACACTATGTATGACCTTAAATGGAAAAACCAAATTTTTTTTATCAAAACCTCTTTGTAATCCACTTATCCAAAGCCCGANAATTTTGTATCCTTCACTNGGNACNTTNTCCATTTCCATTCTGTCCTTGGCCCCNACAAATAAGAAATCAACATAAGANTATTGTTTTTCTATTGCTTTAGCTATTGCTATTGCTGGGAAAATATGTCCTCCTGTACCGCCTCCACTAATTAAAACTTTAAGCTTTCTCATATTCTCCATGTAATGAATTTCTACTTACACTTAATATGATGCCCAAAGAAATGAAAGTAAATAGTAAAGATGTGCCTCCCATACTTATTAATGGCAGAGTTTGGCCAGTAACAGGCATAATTCCTACTGAAACNAACATGTTAACTAATGCCTGAAAAACCATAGAAAACATTAAACAAACTACTATTAAACTACCAAAAACACTGTTAATTTTTAAAGAGATCCTAATCGATCGAAAAAATAGGATTAAGTAACATAACAATGCTATAATTCCACCAAATAAACCGTATTCTTCTAAAATAATTGCAAAAATAAAATCAGATTCTGAATAAGGTAAAATNCTCCTTTGAGTACTTTTTCCTGGGCCAGATCCAAATAAGGATCCATTTTGGATTGCAACTAGGGCCTGTTGTTGTTGATAATCCTTATCCATTACCTCAATCTCATTGTTAAAAAAATAGTTATCAATTCTGCTTACCCAAGTAGAAGATCTTGGCAAAATTTCTTGTCCAAACTCTGGAACAAACTTNGCNAAACTGTAAATTAATGCTGCAANCAAGAATGCTCCAGTAATTATCTTAACAATAAAATTTAATTTAATCTTTGCTAAAAACATTAAAACTACTCCATTTATAAAAACCAANGCTGAAGTTGAAAAATTATTTGGAAGAATTAAAATACAAACTATCAATAAAGGAGTAAAAACATGCCAAATAAATTCGATCATTCCTTCAAGATTATGTCTATTAATACTTATCTGTCGTGCCATATAAAGTATTACAGTCAGTTTTGCTACATCTGAAGGCTGAAACTGTAAACCTGCTATATTTATCCATCTTGAAGCACCATTAATAGATACACCAATTACCAATACCATTAGTAATAAAACTAATGATGTAAAATAACCAATCTGACCTAATTTAGAAAAATATTTAAATGGTATTAAATGTACAATATACATTGCGACTATACCTATAAATAGTTTTAAAATATGACTTGTTAAATCAGTCCAACCAGCCGCAGAATATACAACCATTATTGATAATAATGATAATGCAAAAACTATTGTCCAAATAGTTTTGTCNCCCTTTAATGTNATATTTTTAAATATTAAACTCACTTTATAAAGCTCGAACTGCTTTTTTAAATTGAAATCCTCTATCTTCATAATTTTCAAATAAATCAAAACTTGCACAACNTGGAGACAACAATACTACCTCTCCTTTATTTGCTAAACTATAAGATTGATTAACGGCTTCACTCATTGATGATGCCTGAACTATTGTTTCTACTTTTCCTTGAAAGGACTGAATAAGTTTTTGATTATGCTCTCCCAAACATATAATTGCTCTCACTTTCTCTTCTACTATTTCATAAAGATCAGAATACTCATTTCCTTTATCTACACCACCTGCAATCCAAACTACATCTTTTTGCATACTCTCTAAAGCATACCAACAAGCATTAACATTTGTTGCTTTAGAATCATTTATAAAATCAATTCCATGAACAGTAAGGACTTGCTCTAATCTGTGTTCAATATTCTGAAAATCAAGCATTGATTGCCTGATGATTGTATCTTTCACCTCAAATACTCTGGCAGCCATTGCAGCAGCCATGGAGTTAAACATATTGTGTTTGCCCTGTAAGGCTAATTCTTGAATTGTCATAGTTTGATTATTTATTTTAATTATTAATTCTTTTTTTTTTAAATACCCGCCTTCATTTAATTCATTTATTAATGAAATTGGAAGTTTTTTTGCATTTGATTCTATTAAATTTACATGTTGATCATCAGAATTATAGATCAGAAAATCATTTAAATTCTGATTTTTAGTAATTTTAAATTTTGATTGAACATAATTTTCAAAATTGTAATCATATCTATCCATATGATCTGGACTTATATTTAAGATAATTGCTATATCACTTCTAAATTTTTTAATACCATCCAACTGAAANCTACTCATTTCCAAAACAATATATTNATAGTCTCTTTNTGAAACTGAAAATGCAAATCCAACNCCTATGTTACCTGCAACTAAAACATCATAACCAGCATTTTTTAGTATATGCCCTAGTAGTAAAGTAGTAGTAGTTTTACCATTACTTCCTGTGATAGCAACAATCTTTGCTTTCGTATATCTAAAAGCAAACTCTACTTCTGAGATCANAGGAACACCTCTTAAATTTATCTTATTAATTAAATCAATATCATCAGAAATTCCAGGACTCTTAATAACTTCGTCAGCTATCAAAATATTTTTTATGGTGTGTGTACCTTCNTCATAATCAATATTATTATGTAANAGNGTTTTTTTGAATTTATCTTTTATCTTTCCTTTATCTGAAACAAAAACATCAAATCCTTTTTTCTTTGCTAAAACTGCAGCTCCNACTCCACTAACGCCTGCTCCTAAAACTACTATCCTTTTCATCATTACTGTAATTTAAGTGTTACAACAGTTAATACAGCAAGCATAACTCCAACTATCCAAAATCTAGTAACAATCTTACTCTCATGCATCCCTAATTTCTGATAATGATGGTGTAAAGGAGCCATCTTAAATATTCGTTTGCCTGCCCCAAATTTCTTTTTTGTGTATTTAAAATAGGCTACCTGTATAATTACTGACAAATTTTCAACTAAGAAAACTCCGCATAAAACAGGTATTAACAATTCTTTTCTTATTAAAATAGCTACGACAGCAATAATGCCTCCTAAAGCTAATGATCCCGTATCACCCATAAACACCTGAGCCGGATATGAATTATACCACATAAATCCAACACAAGAGCCAACAAATGCTGACATATAAATTACTAATTCTCCACTCTCAGGTATATACATAATGTTCAAATAATCAGCCGCAATAAAATTTCCAGATACATANGCAAATAGCACTATAGTTATACCAATAATTGCTGAAGTTCCAGTAGCTAGACCATCAAGTCCATCTGTCATGTTTGCTCCATTACTTACAGCAGTAATAATTAAAATAACTATCAAAACAAATATTATCCAGGAGTACTGCTCTGATTTATCTCCCATCCAAGAAGTTAATGAATGATAATCAAACTCATTATTTTTAAAGAATGGAGTAGTNGTTTTAGATGACTTTTGAGCTGTAAAATCCAAATCAACAAATTCAGTATCTGATAATACACTGGCCTCATGTTTTACAACAATATCAGGATGAAAAACCATAACCAAACCAACAATAATACCTATACCAATTTGACCTAAAACCTTAAATCTACCTGCTAGTCCCTCTTTATCTTTTTTGAAAACTTTAATATAATCATCAATAAAACCTATAGTGCCTAACCATATTGTTGATACAAGCATTATTTGTATATAAATATTATCTAATCTNGCAAATAACAAAGTTGGAATNATTATAGCTGATAGAATAATTAAACCTCCCATAGTCGGAGTTCCTTTTTTTGTCTCTTCGCCACTAAGACCAAGCCTTCTTATACTCTCTCCAATTTGTTTCATTTGAATCAACTTTATTATTCTACCACCAAAAACAAGTGAGACTAATAATGAAGTAATTACTGCCATAGATGCACGGAATGAGATATATTGAAACAAACCNGATCCNGGAAAATCATACATACTTTGTAAATATTCGAATAAATAGTAGAGCATTATTTTAAAATTATGTTTAAAGACTGTTTTAATTCTTTCATATCATCAAATGGAATTTTTTCACCTTTTATTTCTTGATACTTCTCATGTCCTTTTCCTGCAATCAGTATAATATCATTTTTATTAGCCAGTTTTCCAGCTGTCATTATTGCCTCTCTTCTATCAGTAATTACAAGAACTTTCTTCATTTGTTTGGAATTTAATCCAGCTATCATTTCNTCTATAATCTCTTTTGGGTGTTCTGACCTCGGATTGTCAGATGTAATTATAACTTGTGTACTCAGATTACAAGCTGCCNTTGCCATAAGAGGACGTTTATTTTTATCNCTATCACCACCACAACCAAAAATTGTAATCAATGATTGTTTNTTTGTCCTAATTGCATTAATCGTTGATAATACGTTCTCTAACGCATCATCTGTGTGTGCATAATCTACAATACCTAAAATATTCTCTTTATTTATAATAGATTGAAATCTTCCTTCTGCCGCATTAAGCATACTTAATGCNGTTAGAAGTTTATAATCTTTGAAACCAAATTGCTTAGCCACAGCATATACTGCTAGTATATTATATGCNTTAAACACTCCAATTAATTTAACCCAAAAATCAATCTTATTAATTTGCAAAAGCATNCCATCAAACTGATTCTCTAAGATTTTACATCGATAGTTTGCAGGTGATCTTAACGAATACGNAAGCTTCTTGGCTTTGGTCGCTTCAAGCATCTTATTTCCATTTTTATCATCTTTATTTGTAAGTGCAAAAGCATCTTTATTTAAAGAATCAAAAAAAGATTTCTTAATATCAATATAGTTAGAAAATGACTTATGATAATCTAGATGATCGTGAGAAATATTTGTAAACACACCTCCAGAAAAGCATAAACCTTTTACTCTCCCTTGAGATAAAGCATGAGAACTTACTTCAATAAAACAATATTCACATCCATTTTCAATCATTAAATTTAAAAGATAATTTATTTGTAATGGATCAGGAGTNGTATGTGTAGAAGGGACTNTTTTATCAAGAATCTTATTTTCAATTGTTGAAAGCATACCAACATTAATATTTAATGATGTAAAAAGTTGATGTAATAAGTTAACAATTGTTGTTTTTCCATTCGTACCTGTTATACCAACTAACCTTATTCTTTCAGAAGGGNTATTATAAAAATTTGATGCAATGATTGCTANAGCAGTATATGAGCTTTCAACCTGTATATATGCTATATTATTTTGCAATAGTTTTGGAAGCTGCTCCACAACAATTGCAATAGCACCATCNTTAATACTACTTTCGATATATTTATGACCATCTAAAGCTGTACCTTTTATCGCAACAAAAAGTCCTCTTTGCTTAATCTTTCTTGAGTCAAATTGGACATCATCAATATCAATATTGATATTGCCCACTATCTTTAAAATATTCACTTGATATAGAAGGTCTTGTAATCTCATTATGCTAACTCTAACTTAATTACGCTCCCTTTTAAAAAATTTTCCCCTTTCTTTATAGATTGTCTGACTATACCTCCTGACCCAACAACATTTACTTGAAAATATGTTTCTAAAATATACAATGCATCCTTGATATTTAAGCCAGTTAAATCTGGCATAATACCGTTATGCAAATCCTCTTTAATTTTACTTTCTAATAAATGTGTTTTTGATCTACTGTTCTTGTTTACAAGACCTAACTTATTAAATATCAAATTGTTTTTATTTGGGTCCCCTTTTTTTACTTTAGGAAAACTTTGGACGACAACTGAATGGGATATAGCATTGTGAATACTAATATCCTTAGCAAATACTTTATCTGCTAATTCTTTAAAAATAGGAGCTGCAACTTTTCCTCCATAAATCTGTCCATTCTTTGGATTATTAATTACAACTATACAAGAATATTTTGGTTTTTCAGCAGGGAAAAAACCTACAAAGGAAGCTTGATACATTTTGTCTTCCCCCTCTTTTCTTTGAGCATAATTTAGAACAGCCGTACCTGTCTTTCCAGCGATCTTATATTTATCTGAGTAAATATTTTTTGCTGTTCCCTCTTCAACAACTCCAATTAATAATGGCATTACCTTATCAATTGAACTCTCAGAACAAATTGCTGGATTTAACACTTCTGGGTATTTTTTAACTAAATCTCTTCCTTTACTTGAAATTGAAGAGACAAAAATTGGTTTCATCATTTTACCTCTATTTGCAATTGCATTATAAAATGTAAGAATATGTAATGGGGTTAAAGCCATTTCATAACCTGTTGACATCCATGGTAATGTTACGCCAGACCAACCTTTTTTATTTGGTTCAGGCATCCTTAATGCGTTTGGATATGGCAATTCAAGTTCTAATGGAGTACTTAAACCCATTTTATATATTCTATCAGTAAACAAAGAAGGGGTCTTCATATAATTATCATTTATAATTTTCGAAATACCTACATTAGATGAAATAACAAATGCTTTTTTGATAGTTACCTTATTGAGATTATGAGGAGAATCTAGCATAATTCGATCGTAATATTTCACTCGCCCCCTTTGAAGGTCAACTGAATCAGTTACTTCAAATTTACCGTCCTCTAATCCGGCAATTATAGAAGCTAACTTAAAGGTTGATCCTGGTGCAACATGCTCTCCAATAGCATAATTAAAATTTTCACTTACTCTATTAAGCGTATCTTTTTTTAAATTTGCAATTACTTTTATCTTACCTGTTGCTACTTCCATAAGTACGACACAACCCCATTCAGCGTTCTCATTTATTAAAGTTTGCTCCAAAGATTTTTCAGCAACATCCTGCATATCAATATTAATAGTAGTTACTACATCTTTTCCAGCTTTTGGCATTCTATTATTTTCAGAATCTTGTGGAATCCAAACACCTCTTGATATTTTTCTTTTAAGATGAGACCCATCTAAACCTGATAAATAAGGATCATATGCTCTTTCAATTCCAACTGGGTTCACCTCTCTATCCTCACCAATTGTTCTTTGAGCTAACTCACCAAAAGGAAATTCTCTGTGTGGTCTTTGCTCTGCAATTAATCCTCCTCTATTTTGACCTAACTTAAGGATTGGAAGCCTTTTTAAAGCAATTAACTGATTATGGTTGACCTTTAATTTAAGTCGGATATATCTATTCTTGTCAAGTGTTTTTGAAGTCCGCAAGAAATACTCATATTCAATATCAGTTTTATCTTTAAATAAAGATGAAAGACCTTTTGAAAGGGCAACTACATTTCTTTCAAATAATTCATCATTGATTACACCCATATCCAAGTATACATTATAGAGAGGCATTGACACTGCTAATAATGAGCCGTCNTCAGNAAGAATATTCCCTCTAGGAGCTTCTACATTAAAGAACCTTGGTTGACTGCTAGTGTTAATAGAAATATCAAATTGCTGAATNTTNACAATTTTTGCAATAACACTTAAAGAAAGAAGAAGCATAAAAAGATATAATCCAATTACNCTTAAGTGACTTTGCTTCTCTTTTTTTATTTTCATTGCTTTTCTATAATTTGAGGAGCATTTAGTGATGTTTTTAAACCCTGATCTTCTACTAAACCTTCNATAAAAGACCTNCTATATACTCCCATTAATTTAGATTTAGTTGTAATATATGTTAATCTTAAATCAGCGACGTCTTGTTGCAATGAAATAGATTTTTTTAATAGTCTCTCAGCATGAAAAGAGGAACGAATATTTATTAAACCCAAAACTACCAACAGAAGTAAAAAAGGAATTAATCTAACATTATTTTTTTCAATAATGAATTCTCCTTTTAGAATAGAGCTAAGTGTACTTAAATTTTCTTTGTTATTAATCATAAATTTTTTCTCCTATCCTTAATTTTGCGCTTCTTGCTCTTGAATTTTCTTTGATTTCATATTGAGATGGAACAATCACTTTACGATTGATTTCCTTTAATGTCTTTAATGGATTTCCAAAGAAATCTTTTTGCAGAATACCTGATAAACTTCCTTTTTTCATTATATTTTTAACTAATCTATCTTCTAATGAATGATAAGATATCACAACTAATCTACCTGCGGGATTCAATAATTCCACAGCACTTAACAACATTTCTTCAAGTGCTGAAATCTCATCATTAACCTCAATACGTATTGCCTGAAATACTCTTGCTAAAAATTGATTTCTATATCTTTCTGGCGCTAAACGAACAATTACAGATTTCAAATCTGTTGTTGTATTTAATCTAGAATTTTTCCTTGCTATGACAATATTTTTAGCTATTTTTCTTGAATTTCTTAACTCTCCATATCTATAAAGTAAATTTGCTAAATCATCTTCTGAATACTCATTAATTACATCATCTGCAGAAAGTGTTGAATTTTCATACATCCTCATATCAAGTCTTCCTTCATGTCTCGTTGAAAAACCCCTTTCTGGAACATCAAATTGATAGGATGAAACTCCTAAATCCGCAAGAAGACCATCTATCTTGGTTACCTCCTCCATTTCTAGAAAATTCTTAAGATATCTAAAATTAGAATTTATTAACTTGAAGTTTGGATGTTTTAAATCATTATTAATTGTAATGTGATCTTGATCAAAAGCAAATAATTTCCCCCCGTCCAACTTACTTAAAATTAATCTTGAATGCCCTCCTCCACCAAAAGTAACATCAACATAAGTCCCCTTAGGCTTAATACTTAACCCTTGTATACATTCATTTAATAATACTGGATTATGAAATTTCATCTGATGGTCCCATAGGTCTATCTCTCATTACATCTTCAGCTAAGTTTCCAAAATCCTTTAAAGTCTCTGAAATAGAAAATTCATAATTATCCTTATCCCATATCTCAATCATATTAACAGAAGAAGATAGTACGATCTCTTTCTCTAAACCGGCAAAAGACAGCAAATCTTTTGGTATAAGAAATCTGCCTGAACTATCAACTTCAACAACCTTCAATCCAGCCATATAAGATCTAATGAAATCATTATTCTTTTTTACAAAACGATTTAATTGATTTACCTGTCCAATAACCTTGTTCCACTCTTGCATTGGATGAATCTCTAAACACTGATTAAATACAGACCTCTTGATTACAAAGCTATCATCAATTATTTTGTTCAATTGTTTTTTAAGCGCAGCAGGAAACATTACTCTACCCTTTGCATCAGCCTTACATTCATATGTTCCTATAATATTAATCACAAGTTGTATTTAGTTATTTGGCTGCTAATATACAAATAAACCCCACTTTTTACCACTCTTTACCACTTTGTTAATAACTTTAACCACTCTGCTATTTTATAATCTATACAAGCACATGTTATCAGCTAATTGTAATTAATAATTATTTTCGTTTCTTTGTATTTAAAAATTTACTACCAAGTATGATTAAAACAGCTGGAAAGTTTAAATGGCTAGAAGAGGGGACACATGGAAGACCTGTAATCTTACTTCATGGTTTGATGGGGGGAGTTGAAAATTTTGGAGAAATGGTTGATTTCATTTCAACTGAGTGTAAAGTTTATGGACTAGACTTAAAACTATTTGAGGGAAGAGGATTACTGAAAGTATCTGTAAAATCATTAAGTGATTATTTATATGAATTTATGAATCATTTAAAAATTAAAAGTGCAGTATTAATAGGAAACTCTATGGGAGGACATATTGGTTTAATATTCACAAAAGATCATCCTGAAAGAGTAGATGGATTAATACTAACTGGTAGCTCAGGATTATTTGAAGAATCCATGGGGAGTTCTTTTCCAAGAAGAGGAGATAAAAACTATATTCGCACAAAAACAGAAGAAGTATTTTACGACCCAAAAGTTGCAACGGATGAGTTAGTTGATAGAGTGTTTGAGATAGCTAATAATAGAATTTCAGTACTTAAACTTTTAGGATATGCAAAATCTGCTATTAGGCATAATATGGCTAATGATATTCCTAAAATAAAGAAACCAACTTGCTTAATTTGGGGCGCAGAAGATAAAGTGACTCCTCCACATGTTGCAAAAGAATTTCATAAATTATTACCAAATTCCGAATTAAACTGGATCCCCTTATGTGGGCATGCTGCCATGTGGGAGCACCCAAAAAGATTTAGTGAAATTGTACTTCAATTTCTAAAAAACAAATTCTAGAAGATTAATGAATATAAAAACTACTGAATTTGTAATTAGTAATTCTAATCACAAAATGTGTCCTGCACAAACGATACCTGAGTATGCATTTATTGGCAGATCAAATGTTGGAAAATCATCGCTGATAAACGCTATATGTAATAATAAGAAATTAGCAAAAACATCTGGCAAACCTGGTAAAACAAAATTAATTAATCATTTTCTAATAAATAAAAGCTGGCATTTAGTTGATCTACCAGGTTATGGTTTTGCTAAAGCATCAAAAGTAAAAAGAGCTGAATTTCATGATATGATAATTAGTTACTTATTAAATAGAGAAAATTTGATGTGTCTTTTTGTTTTAGTAGATAGTCGTCATACACCACAATTAATCGACCAAGAATTTATGCAATGGCTTGCCGAAAATCAAATTCCTTTTGTAATTGTTTTTACTAAAACAGACAAAATCACTAAAAATAGAGCTACAAAAAATATTGAAAAATACAAATTGGAAATGCTAAAAAAATGGGTTGATATTCCTAAAATATTTATTACTTCAGCAAAAAAGAAAACAGGAATAATGGAAGTACTAAAATATATTGGCACACTAAACAATCAGTTTTAAATTATTTATAGCTAACCTTTAATCTTTGTTTCTTCTGCAAAGTAATCGCAATAATCTCTTAAAGCATTTGCAAGTTTTTCATTTGCAGTAGCCTTTTGCAAAGAAGTAGCCATTGACATCATTGTTTGATGATACATTATAAACATATCATTGACAGGCATATCTTTTGTCCATAAATCAATACGCAAAGTTTCTCTATTCTTTGCTGCCCAAGCAGATACCATCAAAGCTTTAATATCTGTTTCTTTTGCAGCGGTATCGCTTGCTTGCATTTCAATGTTCAATGGCAAATAATTTTCATCAAGTTGTACTTCAAAGTGTAAAGTTTTTTTCATTATCTGTTATTTGTTTGGTTTATATTTTGATTCACTTAGAAAATATTTAGAATCAGTCATATATATCATTTCCTCAATATCAACATCGTTGTTCTTCATATAATCACGCACTATTTTGTAACCAATAAAATAACCAACTCTTGCTGGAGCTTCCTTTGGCATTCCTTTAGCAAATGGTGCAAAATTTACAAAAGATCTAAATTCTCTTTCTTTCTTTGAAAAAAGAAGGTTTTCGTAAATAAAATATTCCCAAATACTAGATTCATTATCTTGTACCCAAGCCATTTGTTCTCTAGTAAAACGAAATTTATCTTGCAAAGGTATATCTGGCAACATCATATCTAAAAAAAACATCATCTTTCCTTTGTAAATCAAATGAGAAAGCAAATCATGACCAACTAAAGACTTATGAAAGTTCTCATTAAACCATACCTCCATCACATTAGAAACAAGAAACCGTCTTTGTTTTTGAAATCTTAAATATTTAGGATCTCTTAAATATTGATAGTATTTACTATTTTGTCCTAAAAAAAAGTCCAATCCTATTCCAATATTATTATCATAAGTTATTACTCCATACTTAAAGCCCCCAAAAAAAGTAGTTATTTCAGGGATATGATAAGAAGGAAAAGAAGCTTTAAAATTTGAGAAAGCCAATTCTAAATCATGTTGTATATCAGAAAAATCAGAAAACAAAAGCGCTATAGAATCGTTTGCTTCACGTATATCTTTATCCTGAGTAAAATCAAGTAGTCTATTATAATAATTCAGCGTATCTAGTCTATTGGTTTGAATTATCTGAGATGCAAAAAAATCATTAAAAGAACCAAAATCTTTATCCCATTGCATAGACGTTGTACTAACATTTACTGAATCAATTGAAAACATAGCTTGTTCAAATCTTTTTATTTGTAGGTCTATCTTTTCTACATTATTCGAATAAGAAAAAAGCCAAATAGCTAATAAAAAAAAGGCTGCAAATGCTAGAAGAAAAAAGACTATACGTTTCATATAGCAAAATAATAAGTTTTGACTTACATTTGCAAAAAATTATGAATACAAAATCAATAATATCTTATATATCTAATTGGATAAAACAATATGCTGTATCATGTAATTCGCATGGTTTTGTAATTGGAATATCTGGAGGAATTGATTCAGCTGTAACATCTACTTTAGCTGCTAAAACTACAATGCCAACAATCTGCGTTGAAATGCCAATTTATCAAGAAAAAACACAAGTTGAAAGAGGTGAAAAACACATAAAATGGCTAAAGCAAAAATTTCCAAATGTAACTTCAAAAAATATAGACCTGACTTCAGTTTTTAATGAGTTTTCAAACAAATTTTCTCTCAAAAAAAACGAACTAGCATTAGCTAATTCTAGATCAAGATTAAGAATGACTACTCTTTATTATCTTGCACAAAATAATAATTCTCTTGTAGTAGGAACCGGAAATAAAATTGAAGATTTTGGAATTGGTTTTTTTACAAAATATGGCGATGGAGGAGTAGACATTAGTCCAATAGCTGATTTATTAAAATCTGAAGTATATAATATTGGAAAAGAATTAGGCATAAATGATAATATATTAAATGCTCCTCCAACGGATGGGCTATGGCAAGATAACAGAACAGATGAAGATCAAATTGGTGCTAGCTACATGCAACTAGAATGGGCCATGAACTTTAAAGGAAATGTAAATACATTATCAATTGAACAAAAAAAAGTATTCGAGATATACAACAAACTTAACAAGATAAATCAACACAAGATGACTAAAATACCAGTCTGTATAATTCCTGACCACCTTAAATAAATCTGGCCATTTTACAATAAATGAAGCAATAATCTAATGAAGCTAATATTTCTTATTTCTTTCCTTTTATTGATAGACATCTACTTTTATTTAGGTATAGTTTCAATAATTAATAAACTTGTTAATAATAAAATTATTTTCAAAATAATCTATTGGCTTGCGTGTATAATTGTATACACAGGAATTATTTATCTTGTAATAACCTACAATAAAAAAACACCATCTCTGCGATTTAATGATAATATAATATATACAAGTTTGTTTTTTGTGTTTTTTATAGCCAAACTCATTGGTTCGATTCCATTGCTAATTGATGATATTTTAAGAATATTTAGATATCTCTTTTCTTTTCTGATTAGTTCATCTCACTCATATGAAATAGGTCGTTTAAGTTTTCTTAAAAAATCAGCTCTTATTATTTCAGGAACATTATTTTCTACTTTATTAATCGGAATAAAATGGGGAAGATATAATTTCAAAAAGAATTATGAAGATATATTTATAAATAATTGGCCCTCATCTCTTGAGAATTATAAAATTATACACATATCAGATCTTCATCTTGGAAGTTTTAATAGTATTACAAAACTTGAAGATGTAGTCTCAATAATTAATAATGAACAAGCCAACATAGTAGTATTTACTGGCGACCTAGTGAATAATTATTATCATGAAGCAATTCCTTATCTTAAAACTTTAAAAAAAATAAAAGCTAAAGATGGCAAATTTTCTGTTTTGGGAAATCATGACTATTGTGATTATGTAGGTTTAGAAAGAGATTCAAAAAAATGGAAAGAGAATTTCGTAAATTTATTAAATTTAGAAAAAGAAGCAGGTTTTGACGTTCTCTTAAATGAATCACGAGAAATAATTGTAGGTAATAGCAGATTTAATCTTGTAGGTGTTGAAAATTGGGGTGCTGGTAATTTTAATAAAGATGGAGACATCGATAAAGCTATGAAAAAGGTTGTCCCAAATATTCCAACGATATTACTTTCTCATGATCCATCACATTGGAGTAGAGTAATCCTCAAAAGCCCATATAATATCAATCTTCAATTATCAGGACATACTCATGGTATGCAATTTGGAGTTGAAATTTCAGGATTCAAATGGAGCCCAGCAAAATATAGATATAAAGAATGGGCTGGTCTATATAAAAAAGCTAATAAACAAATTTATGTAAACAGAGGATTAGGTCATCTTGGATATGCAGGTAGAGTAGGTATTATGCCAGATATATCGATATTAAATATTAAAAAAGAAATATAACTTGATAAAATTAGTTACAGACTTTGAGGAAGTAAAAAAAGAATGGGCAAAGACTAAACCTGCTGATTTCCTAAACATTGATTTTTTAAATATATACTACCAACATCATCCCCATATTAAACATTTATTTTTTTTAGACAATAATTTAAGATTGTATGCGCATATTTTCAATTTAACTTTTAATAAAACTAAAAATTACTTGTATACCAATTTTATAAGAGATCTTATTTTAAATTTTATAAACTTTAATGTATTATACCTTACCAATTCTTACATTACAAATGTACCTGCTTTTACAAGTAACAAATTAATTGATCTTGAAGAATTACTTAAAAAAATTAAAACTAACTATTCTCTTATAGTTATTCCAGATTTTTTATTTAAAAATATGATAGTGAAAAAAAATGACTATATAAAAATAGAAGTTGAGGAAGAAATGGTTCTGAATATTAAAGACAAATGGAATACTTTAGAAGATTACTTTTCTGATCTAAGAAAAAAATATCGAAAAAAAACAATCAATATTATGAGAAGAACTCATGATTTAAGCATTAAAACATTAACCTCTCATGAGCTAGAATTATATTCTAAAGAGATTAAGAACCTGTTTCATCAAGTAGCTATATCATCCAGTTTTAAAGGACCTAAATTTAATACTAATTCTTTTGTTTCATTTGTTAAAAAAGAACTTATGAGTATTGAAGGCTACTTTCTTAAAAAAAGATTGGTTGGTTTTTCATCTTCTATACAAAAAAACAATATACTATACTCTTACTTTGTAGGATTTGACAAAGAATTAAACCAATCATATCCTATATACGGAAGAATTTTATTACAAAATATAAAAACCGCAATTCGGTTAGATAAAAAACAACTTATTCTTGGTCGAACAGCTAACGAATACAAAAGTAATTTTGGAGCATTCCCCATTAAGTCTTTCATCTTTTTAAAAATTAAAAATAATTTGCTTCGAACTATTCTCAAGCCTATATATAGCAAAATAAGATTAAAAAAATGGATAAAAAGACGTGCATTTAAAGAAGAAATCAAAAAAAAATAACCAATTATTTATCCATTCTATACTTTACAAATGCAGAAATTAAAAGCATTACAGCAAGAAACACACATACTCTACCAATATAATCACCAAATTGGCTATAAAAAGTTTTTACATTATTTAGTCCCACATTAGCTGTTAAACAAATTGGCTGATCCCATTTAGATTTTTGTAATACTTCACCTTTAAAATCTATAAATCCTGATATTCCTGTATTTGCTGAGCGTACAATAGATTTTCTTTGTTCAACAGCTCTTAATCTAGAATACTGAAAATGCTGTTTATAACCAGCTGTATTTTTCCACCAGCCATCATTAGTAATAATAGCTAATAAATTTATATTGTCTAATCCCATATCACCAAATACACTCTCATAACAAATAAGTGGAGCTAACTCGATTTTATCAATTTGAAATGAATTTAAATAATTATCACTAGCTAATGATCCGCTTATCCCACCTAAATTCACTATAAACTTAGCTAAAGGATCTAGTATATATGGTAATGGCATCTTCTCAGCACCAGGCACTAATCTAGTTTTATGATAGACTTGTATATCGCCACTATCAGGAATAAAAATAGCTGAGTTATATGCATCATAAAAAAAATCTTGATTTCTAATCTTTCTTGCTGTACTTGTTATTTTTTGACCGGATTCAAACATTTTATAAGTAGTGGCTCCAACCAAAATATTTAAGTTAGGGAAATCTTTTTGAAGAGCTCTAAAAAGTTTAACACTAAAAGTTGCCTCAATCTTATTTTCCCAAATTGGTTCTAAAAGAGCTGTTTCTGGAGCAAGCAACAACTGGGTTTGCTGTGTAATTTTAGTTTTTGCAAGTGAAACAAAATCAACTAATTGCTGTTTATATTCTTTATTGAATTTTTCCGTATAAGGATCGACATTAGGTTGAACAATCAATACATCTATCTTGTTTTCGCTTTCCTCTTCCAAATTAAAGTAAATATAGAAAGAAAGAAAAAGTGGAAAACAAATTATAAATATTACACTGAGTATATTTTTTATTTTATTCTTATGATAATATAGTCTAAACAAAAACAGATTAACAAGAAGAACCCAAAGAGATCCTCCTAAGAAACCAGTAAACTCATACCATTGTATAAATATAGGGAACATTGCAAATACATTTCCAAGTGTAAGCCATGGCCAAGAAAGATGCCAATTCAAATGCATATATTCCATTGATATCCAAAACACAATAAAAGATAAATATCCTATCCTTTCTGAGGTTACCTTTTTTACTTTATGAAATAATAAAAATACAGTTGCAAACAATGTGGAATTCACAAAAAATGCTATAATTGCTCCAATAGCTGTAGCATAATAAACCCAATATGTTGTAATTAGATTAAATAAAAAAAATGTAAAGAACGCATACAAAAATAATTGTTTGTCACCTTCAGCTTCATTCTCTAAAATCAGCAATGGAATAAACGCAATAAAAATAAAAGGGAAAAAACCAATTGATGGCCAAGAAAATGCCATTAATAGGCCAGCTAATAAGGCTAAAAATATTTTATTCATATATTTTACAAATATTATCATATTTTTGTTGATATGTATAAAATAAAAGAAAACATTCCTAACTTCATTACTCTAGCAAACCTAACTTGTGGTCTATTTGCAATTATTTTTGCTTTTCAAGGAAGCCTATCTTATGCATCTCTTTGTATATTTTTAGGTGCTTTTTTTGATTTTTTTGACGGGCTTACTGCTCGTTGTTTAAAATTAAATAGCGAATTTGGGAAACAACTTGACTCTATGGCTGACATGGTAACATTCGGAGTAGCACCTGGATTTATCCTTTTTCATTTTATATTTTACCTTCAAAACAATATAATTTTACGTCATTCAATGCAGGAAAACAGTTTTTTTTTCCCCGCATCTATAGCTCTTTTAACTCCTGTTTTATCAGCATATCGTTTAGCAAATTTTAATATTGATAATAGACAATCTAATTCATTTGTTGGAATGCCAACTCCAGTATTAGCAATCTTTATTGCTGCAATACCACATATTGATTTCGACCAATTCCCTATGTTTGCAGACATTCAGTTTGTAACAATACTTGCAATAATAATGCCATTATTTTTGATATTAGACATACCTGTTTTTTCTTTAAAATTTGATAAACAAGAAAGCATAAACTCTAAAGTAAACCTGTTACGTATTACATTAATTATAATATCTATAATATTTTTCTTTGTATTTAAATTTGCTGCTTTTCCATTTATTGTAATTTTATACCTAATTTTATCACTAATTAATAATCTTTATAAATTATGAAGTATACAGCAGAAATAGATATAATGCCTCTCAAATCATTATTAGATCCACAAGGTAAGGCCGTAAGTGCAAGTATGGAAAATGTTGGTCTATCTGAAATTAAAAATGTTAGAATTGGAAAACATATTACATTAGAAGTTGAAGCAGAAAACAAAGAAGAAGCTTTATCTAAAGTAGATAAAGCTTGTCAAAAAATGCTTTGCAATCAAATAATGGAATCATATGATTTTACGATAAAAGAAATATAAGTTGGTTATTTTCTAAGCTCGAAGTTTTTTCCTAGATATACTTTTCGTACCTGCTCATCTTTTGCCAGTTCTTCTGCAGTACCTTGTTTTAAAATTCTTCCTTCAAACAAAAGATAAGCTCTATCAGTAATATTTAAGGTTTCGTGCACATTATGATCGGTAATTAAAATCCCAATATTCTTTTCCTTTAATGTGGCAACTATCTGCTGAATATCTTCAACAGCAATTGGATCAACACCTGCAAATGGTTCATCAAGTAATATAAACTTAGGATTAGTAGCTAAAGCTCTAGCAATTTCAGTTCTTCTTCTTTCACCTCCAGAAAGTAAAGCGCCTTTATTTTTTCTAATTGGCTGTAAACCAAATTCTTCTAATAAAGACTCACCTCTTACATGTTGCTCTTCTTTTGATAAACTTGTCATTTCTAAAACAGAAAAGAGATTATCTTCCACACTCATTGATCTAAAAACTGATGCTTCTTGCGCTAAATAACCTACACCCATTTGAGCTCGCTTATACATAGGTAATTTCGTTATCTCTTTATCATCTAAATATATATTACCTTCATAAGGTTTAACTAATCCAACCATCATATAAAAAGATGTAGTCTTGCCAGCTCCATTAGGCCCTAAAAGACCAACTATTTCTCCTTGTTTTACATCAATAGAAACTCCATCAACAACTGCTCTCTTACCATAATATTTTACAATTTTTTCAGCTCTTAAAATCATTTTATATTTTTTTACGCTTATTTATCACTCTTGCAGATATTCCTATACTTAACTCATAAAGTACAATTAAAGGCAATAATACTATTATTTGTGAAGTAACATCTGGAGGAGTAATTATAGCTGCTAGAATAAGTATTAATACTATTGCATGTCTTCGGTAAATACGCATAAAATCAGGAGTTAGCAAACCAATCTTGGTCAAAAAATACACCAATATAGGTAACTCAAAGATTATTCCAGTGGCAAAACTAACAGTTGTAACTGTAGTGATAAAAGATGTTAAACTAATCTGATTGGCAACAGAACTGCTCACTTGATATGAACCTAAGAAATTTACAGATAATGGAGCAATTATATAGTATCCAAACAAAATACCAAACAGAAATAAAACAGAACTAAAAAAAACAATTCCTCGAGCCATTTTACTTTCATTAGCATGCAAACCTGGGCTAACAAAACGCCAGAACTCCCAAAAAACATATGGGAATGCTATTATAAAACCTCCAAAAATAGACGTTCTTATATGAGTAGAAAATTGCCCGCTCATACTTATATTCATCAAGCTAAAAGGAGATTCTTTAAGACAAAGAGCATCTCCTAATGCTAGATACTGAGATATTGCACAAAGAGCTTTATAAGTTGGAAAGTTAGGGGATTGAGGTCCTAAAAGTATACTATCAAAAACAATATCCTTAAAAATAAAAGTAATAATAGCAAAGAAAAATACAGCTATAGCTGATCGTATTAAGTGCCACCTAAGTATTTCCAGGTGATCCAAAAAAGACAATTCTTTATCTGCAGTATTCATTATAGAACACCCTGTTTTAAAATTTCATGCATATGCAAAATTCCAATATATTTACTATTATCCATTACAACAATTTGGTTTATACTATTTTTCTCCATAATTTGCAATGCATCATAAGCTAAACTATCTCCAGCAATTATCTTTGGGTCTGAACTCATAATATCCTTTGCAAATAAAGTTGAAAAAGATTTCCTCTTTTCTAACATTCTTCGTAAATCTCCATCAGTAATAATCCCTAATAATTTATGATTTCTAATTACTGCAGTCGCACCTAGTCTTTTTTGTGAAATTTCAATAATAACATCACTAATTGTTGAATTATACTCAACTTGAGGTTTACAACTATCTGATAAAATATCTGATACCTTTAAAGATAATCTTTTACCAAGTGTTCCTCCTGGATGAAAACGAGCAAAGTCTTTATCAGAAAAATCTTTACATGCTAATAGACTCATTGCTATAGCATCTCCCATTACTAACTGAGCAGTTGTTGAAGATGTTGGAGCTAAATTATTTGGACACGCCTCTTTCTCAACACTGACGTCTAATGTAAAATCTGATTCTTTAGCCAAAAAAGATGCTGTATTTCCAGTTAATGCAACAATCTTGTTTCCCATTTCTTTTATAAAAGGCAAAAGAGCCTTTAACTCAGATGTATTTCCGCTTTTTGAAATACACATCACCACATCACCATCTTGAATATTACCCAAGTCTCCATGTATCGCGTCAGCAGCATGCAAGAAAACAGCTGGTTGACCGGTAGAATTAAAAGTTGCAACCAATTTATTCGCAATATTAGCACTCTTTCCTATACCCGCAACTATAAGACGACCTTTGGAATTAAAAATTAGATTAACAACACTTACAAAAACATCATTAATACTACTATCAAGTTTTTTAATTGCATCAAGTTCAAAGGAAATAGTTTCTTTAGCAATTTTTTTTATATCTACTGAAGATTTCATAAAATAAAATAGTATTTTCGTATGTAAAAGCAAAAATATCACATTTTTATAATTAATGAGCATTTCTACACAAACACTACACAAAAATCTTAAGCAGATCTTCGGTTATAACAGTTTTAGAGGCGAACAAGAAGAAATAATAATTAATCTTCTTAATAAAAACGATTCTATGGTTATTATGCCTACTGGCGGTGGAAAATCAATGTGTTATCAGTTACCTGCACTTATGTCAGAAGGATGTGCTATTATAGTTTCTCCTTTAATTGCGCTGATGAAGAACCAAGTTGATGTACTTAGAGGCTATTATAAAAATGAAAGTATAGCTCATGTATTAAACTCATCATTAACGAAAACGCAAGCCACACAAGTCAAAGAAGATATTACTAATGAGAAAACTAAACTATTATACGTAGCTCCTGAGTCACTAGTAAAAACTGAAAATACAGATTTCTTTCAAGCTGCTAAGATTTCATTTTATGCAATTGATGAAGCTCATTGTATTTCTGAATGGGGACATGACTTTAGACCAGAGTATAGAAAATTAAGACAAATTATAGATACAATTGGAAGAGCGCCTATAATCGCTCTTACAGCTACTGCAACCCCAAAAGTTAGGCAAGACATTATGAAAAACCTTCAAATTAATGAAGGTAGATTATTCCTCGATTCATTCAATAGAAGTAATCTCTTTTATGAAATTCAACCAAAGAAGGATGTTGCTAAGCAAATAATACAGTATATAAAAGATCGACCAAGTGAGTCTGGAGTTGTCTACTGTTTGAGTAGAAAAAAAGTAGAAGAGATTGCAGAAATTCTTCAAATCAATGGAATAAATGCGTTGCCTTATCATGCGGGACTAGATTCCAAGAAGCGAATAGAGCATCAAGAGGCATTCTTAATGGATGATTGCAATGTAATAGTAGCTACAATCGCTTTTGGTATGGGAATTGACAAGCCTGATATTAGATTTGTCATACATCATGACATACCTAAAAGTCTAGAGGGCTACTATCAAGAAACAGGAAGAGCCGGAAGAGATGGTGGTAAGGGAGATCTAATGACTTTTTACGATTACAAAGATATTGAAAAACTAGAAAAATTCCTACAAGGCAAACCAGTTGCTGAGCAAGAAGTTGGACGCTTACTTATTATGGAAACCATTGCTTTTTCAGAAACTTCTATGTGCAGAAGAAAATACCTACTTTATTATTTTGGAGAAGATTTTGATGCTAAAGATTGTAATGAAATGTGTGATAACTGCAAAAACCCAAAAGTAAAAATTGAAGGAAAAGAGTACATTAAATTATTGTTAGAAGCTATTGATGGTTCCAATGAACGATTTAAGCCAAAAGAAATAGCAAAAATAATGATGGGTGAAACTAATTCTCTGATAAAACAAAATATACTTCAAATAGAGAAAGTTTTTGGCACCGGCAAGAAAAAAACATTAAGTTTTTGGCATTCTTTAATTCGTCAAGCATATGTGAAAAAACTAATCACAAAAGAAATTGAAAGTTATGGTGTGCTTAAATTGACAGACAGTGGAAAAGAATTCATTAAGAAACCCTTTAGTTTAATGATAGTAGAAGACCATAATTATGATGTTGCTATATCAACATCAACTAGAATTCAAAAAGGAGCTGCTGCTGATGAACTATTACTTAATCTTTTAAAAGATACTAGAAAAAAATTAGCAAAAGAAATAGGGCTTCCGCCTGCAATAATTTTTACAGAGCCATCATTAATTGATATGGCAAACCAATATCCAATCTCTATGGAAGAGATGTCAAAAATACAGGGAGTTGGTATTGGAAAAGCCAATAAATATGGTGATAAATTTATTAATGTAATTAGTAAATATGTTGAAGAAAATGATATTGTAAGACCCCAAGATTTTATCGTTAGAACTGTAGCAAACAAATCATCAAATAAAATATATATTATTCAATCATTAGACAAAAAACTAGCATTAAATGATATTGCAAGTGGCAAAGCATTATCTGTTGACGATTTACTTAATGAAATGGAAGAGATTGTAGAGGCTGGAACACGTCTAAATCTTGATCATATTATATTAGACATGATGCATCAAGATGAACGAGAAGATATTCATCAATTCTTCAAAGAAACTAAAACATTCTCATTTGATGAAGCAAGAATAGAATTTGAAGAAGAAGTTTTTAATGATAATGAAATTAGACTTTTAAGAATTGATTTTATTTCACAAGTAGCTAACTAAAAAATGAAAACCTTAATATTATCAAGCTCATTGTCAAATAGTTCACGCTCATTTATTTTATGTAATGAGGTCTTTAAATGCCTTTCTTCTAAAGGATCTAAATGTACTATGATAGACGCGCGAAATGTTTCTCTACGACCTACTCACAACAAACCAACGATACAAATGGAAGCCTTATCTAAGCAGATAGAAGAAACAGATAATATTATTATTGGAATGGGTGTGCATTGCTATAGTATTAATGATTCATTAAAGATTCTACTAGATAATACTTTCAAAAATGCAATAGGAAAGTTTTATGGCATATTATGTGCAGCAGGAGGAGAAAAAAGTTATTTATCTACTATGCATCTTACACAGATATGTATGAATGAATGGAGGATGATACAATTACCCAGAATAGTATATGCAACAGAAAAAGACTTTACAAATGAAAAGATCTCTTCAAAAGATCTATTGAAAAGAATAAAAATCTTTACAAATGATTTTTACACAATAGGAAATAAATTATTGTCCTAGCTTTTAATAGCAAGATAAGCCATTAACCCCATACCAATTTTTAAACAATTCTCATCAATATCAAATCTATTAGTATGCAAACCATGTACAATACCTTTAGATATATTAGCTGATCCTAAACGATAAAAACAAGATGGAACCTTTCGCGAGAAATATGCAAAATCCTCAGCTGTCATTCTTTGTGATAGATTAACTACATTGTTAACTCCCATATATTCTTTAGCATAAATAATCGCTCTATGTGTTAATTCTTCATTATTATACAAAGAAGGATAGCCTTTTAAAATATTAAAATTAACATCAAGAGAATATTCTTTTGCAATACTACTTGCAATCTCTTGCATTTGTGTATGTGCTGAACTTCTAAACTTTTCATTAATTGTTCTGAAAGTCCCTTTTAATTCAACACTATCTGGAATTACATTACAATATCCTTTTGCTTCTACAAAACCTATTGCAAAAACAGAAGGAATACTACGATAAGGCAAAAAATACTCATCTAAAGAAGTAATTAATTTTGCTGCAGCAGTAATAGGACTATTATATTTTTCTGGTAAAGCTGCATGTCCACCTGTACCAATAACAGTAATTTGAATCTCATCAGCTGATGCCATATAATTACCAGAAGAGAAGCCAACTTTACCAACTTCTAAATCTGGGAACACATGTTGCCCAAACATGTTCTGAACCTTAGGATTTTCTAATACTCCCTCTTCTATCATTTGTTGCGCGCCACCAGGGTATTTTTCTTCAGCAGGTTGAAAAATAAATTTGATTGTTCCTTTCCATTCTTTCTTTAAGATATCTAATATTCTCAATGTTCCTAATAAACAGGCTGTATGAGCATCATGTCCGCATGCATGCATTACTCCTTTATTTTGAGAACAATATTCAACATTATTTTCTTCAATAATTGGCAAAGCATCAAAATCTGCTCGCAATGCAAGTATTTTTGAATCTGCATTTCTGCCATGTAATAAAACTACTATACCAGTATCAGCAATATTATCTGTAAAAGCAATATTCCATCTTGTAAGAACAGATTTTATATAATTAGAAGTTTCATGTTCTTTAAAAGAAAGCTCTGGATTTTTATGAATATGTCTTCTGATCTCTACGATATCATCAAAAATGTTATCAGCAAGTTTCTTAATCTTATTTATCATCTTGATATAAGTAATTTTATAGCTAATAATAGCATTACAAAACCAAAACACCTTTTAATAATTTGATCAGGCAAACTAATTGCTAATTTAGATCCAAAATATCCACCAATCACAAAAGTAAGTGAGATTAATATTGCATATTCCCATTTAATAAAACCTGCTTTATAATAATTCATAGCAGCTAGAATTCCTATTGGAGGTAACATAGCAAATAATGCTGTCCCTTGCGCCTGATGTTGAGTGAATCCTAATAGCATAATCAATAAAGGAATTATTACAATTCCACCACCGACACCTACTAAACCACTTACTAATCCTGCTATAAAACCAATAATAATTAAGCCAATAATAGTTAAAAAACTCATAAAACAAATATAAAAAAGGAATTGTCAATAAAGATAAATAAATGATCTTATTCTTAGATACTAATTAACATACATTTGCATATATAAATTAAATATTAGTAAGACATTAAAAACTATGAAAATTAAATCTTTTATATTTAACCCATTTCAAGAAAACACCTATATTATTTATGATGAAACTAAACAATGTATTATTATTGATCCAGGATGCTACACATTAGAAGAACAAAACATACTAAAAAAGTTTATAACTAATAAAAAATTAAAACCTGTAAAGCTAGTAAATACTCATTGTCATATAGACCACATATTAGGCAACAATTTTGTCAGTAAGGAGTGGAATATAGAGTTATATATTCATAAAGAAGATCTACCTCTTCTTGATAGTGCAACTATTATTAGTGAAACATATGGATTAAAAGATTATCAAAGGTCACCTCATCCTAAATATTTCTTAAATCATGGTGACAAACTGTCTTTTGGGAAAAGTAGTTTTGAAGTCCTTTTTACTCCCGGACATGCTCCCGGACATATTTCTCTATATAATAAACCGAATAATATTCTTGTTGTTGGCGATGTTATATTTAAAAAAAGTATAGGACGCACTGATTTACCTGGTGGTAGTTATGAAACTTTAATAAAAACCATCAAAGATATAATATTCAAATTGCCCAACTCGACTCATGTTTTATGTGGGCACGGTCCTTCTACGAACTTAAGATTTGAAAAAGAAAATAATCCTTTTCTAATTTAACACTAAGAAATCTTGTAACTAGCATCTTCAGAATATTGCTTAATCTTTTGTTCATTCTCTTTTTTACAAATAAGTAAAGTTCCTTCATTTTCAACAACTATATAGCCATTCATCCCTTGCATTACAACTGTCTTATTATTAGGAACATTAATTATATTATCTGCAGATTCATAAAGCAAAACATTATTACCTTGTACAGCATTTTTATTCTTATCTAAATCAAGATGCATATATAAAGAGCCCCATGTACCTAAATCACTCCAACCAAAATCAGCAGGATATACATATACATTGTCAGATTTCTCCATAATTGCATAATCTATAGATATATTCTTACAGCCAGGAAATACTCTATCAATAAATTCTGTTTCTTTAGATGTACAATAAAATTCTTTTCCTTTTTCAAAAACATCATACATATCACGTAGTAGCTTACGATAAGCTAATGTTATTGATTTAGCACTCCAAAGAAACATGCCAGAATTCCACAAAAAATCACCGCTATCTAAAAAATTAAGAGCTAACGCTTGATCAGGCTTCTCAGTAAATGTCTTTACCTTTCTTATTTTTTGCTGACTTTCTAGTTTTTGATCAGTATATTGAATATATCCATAGCCAGTATCAGGACGTGAAGGAGTTATTCCAATAGTTAATAAAATGTCGTGGTTAGCTACTACATTAAAACAATCTTTAATAATTTTTACAAATTCATTCTCTTTAAGTATTATATGATCCGATGCAGCAATAATCATATTTGCGTTTTTATTCATATTATGAATCTTAAAAGCTGCATATGCAATACAAGGAGCAGTATTTCTCATGACTGGTTCACATAAAATATTATCCTCAATCACATTTTTTAATTGTTTTAAACAAAGATCTTTATATTCTCTATTAGTTACAATAAATATATTTTCAGTCAAACATAATCTTTGTAATCTTTTAAATGTTTGCTGAATTAACGTCTCTCCTGTTCCTAATATATCAAGAAATTGTTTTGGTAATTTTTGTTTACTCATTGGCCAAAAACGAGAACCTATACCTCCAGCCATTATTACAGCATAATTATTCTTATTCATCTTTATCTGTTTTCGAAGAAATTAATTGCTAAAATACAATAATTAATATGATAGTTTATGAATACTTAATTACTTGAGCAAAAGGATGAAATAAATACTGTTTATTTGTTTTTATTTCAATACACTTGTATCTTTTTCTAATCTTATCTGCTTTTATAAAAGTCTTTCCTTGAGTTGTTTTAAATCTGTCTCCAATAGCTATATCTGAAATAGTAAATGATTTTAACTTATCATATTTTCTTAATACTTTAACAAGTTCTAAATCTGAATAAGTAGATGCTTTAGGTTTTATTATGTAACGACTTAATACTTTTAATATATCATCAGGAAAATAATCTGGAGTTAAAAAATTTAGCATTAACGATTTAAATGTTAACTGCCAAATTTCATCATGAGGTCTATGTGTATTCTTATATTTTTTAAAGACAAAAGCATGTGCTATTTCATGTGTTAAAGTGATTAAAAATGAATATTTATTCAAATTATTATTAATTGAAATACTCATCTGATTTCTATTAACTTTAAAATCTCCCAATTTAGTACTTCTTGGTTTTGAAATTTTGATCTTAACATTCAATTTGTTAATCCAAAATTGCAATAGAGGCCTACTCTTTTCAGGAACGTATGAATAAAATGAATTCATCAAATAAGGTATTAAGTCACTATAAAACTAGATGGCATTATTTATCTATTTTAATTTTGAATACTACAAATATTTACCTCAAAAATGAATAACAATAAAAACTAGATGACAAAACTAAGTATAATTTTTTGGATTATCTTCATGTTTTTTTTCTGCAATTTCTTTAAAAAATCTACAGCTTTCGGTAAAATATTCTAGTAAAAAAATGTGTTAATCTTAGAATCCTATAGCAAAAGATATGTAGGCAACGAATAAAGCAACTACGAATCCAACTAAAGAAACAATCATTGCGTCTTTTTTATTCTCAGCAAGTAATGGAAAAATTCCATCTCCACTGGTTGCTATGGCTGCTGCAATTAATGCTGCCATAGGGAAATTAGGTATTGTAATAAAAGCTACTGCAACAGCAATCATTCCACCGCAACCAGGCATTAATCCTATTATAGCAGCAAGAAATATAACAACATATACAGAAGATTGCATCCATTTATTAAATATTTCTACACCAATAAGTATATCAATAATATAATTAGAAACTAATAACCCAATAAACACAAATGTAACCACCATAGCAATATCTAAAATTGCATGTAATAATGTTGATTTTATAGTATTGTAAGAGGAATAGCAATCATGATGTTTAAAAACAAATAAATTTACAAAGTAAAAAACTACACAAAAAATTGTAAAGGCTACAGAAATCCAATAAGTTAAACTTGATATAGTATCAATACCTCCGCCCCATAAAGCCATAATAGCTCCAGGTGCTAAAAAAATAACCATTGGAATCATAATATAAAAAGCTAATTTTTCAATTAAAAATTCTGATAACTTATTTTGTTTAAAATGCTGACTAATATCTTTCTTATGCTTTTGTTCATCATTTACATTACTAGATCTAAATCCAAAAAGATCAAATAAGTAGCCAAAAATAACTCCTGCCACAAATCCAAATATGGTGATTGTTAAATATGCTTTTAAATTTGCTACAACATCAGCCTCATTAGAAGCCCCAAGCAAAACAAAGGATCCTTCTCCTAAGGTACTAATAAAAGTAGCTAAAAGACCACCAAAAGATACTTTTTTGTTTTGGTACAATGATGCAACTACAATTGTAGCGCCACATCCTGGAATTGTTCCTAAAAAAGACCCAATAATTGGGTGTGACCACTTAGGACCTATGCTAGTTTTTGCCTTATTGTACTTTTTTTTAGCTACAAAACTAATTAAAGCGAAACCAAGTATTGACAATGAGACATAAGCTCCTATTGAACCTGCAGCATCAAAATTATCTAAAATAAATGACCAAAGATCAAATTTCATATATCAAACAAAATATTTATTTAAAGCTAAATTATTATCATAAAACCTTTAATCTGAAATATAAAATCAGACAAAATTTGCACTTGCAAATATATTTATTTAGATTAAATCTAAAGTAAAATAACAGCTGAATTATCTGATTTTTTTTCTGAGAAATTAGGGCAATCATTACACCCTTTTTTCTTTAGAACTACACAAGAATTAAGCAGTAATATTAGAAAAACCAATAAAAGATGATACCTTTGTATACGCATATTAAATGCAAATTTAAATAAATATATTTTTATTAGATGCTAAAACTATTAAAACACGTTGGAGTTTATGTCATAATGATTAAAAAAACTATTAGTGTTCCAGAAAAATGGGGTCCATTTAAGAAGCAGCTACTACTTGAGCTAAGTAAAGTTGGTTTAAACTCAATTGGAATTGTTCTATTTATTTCTTTTTTTGTAGGAGGTGTTGTAAGCATACAAACAGCATTAAACTTACAAAGCCCTTTATTACCAAAATACCTAGTTGGTTTAGCAAGTAGAGATTCTTTAATTTTGGAATTTTCTCCTACAATGATATCGTTAATTCTAGCTGGTAAAGTTGGTTCTAGTATTGCATCAGAAATTGGAAGTATGCGTGTAAGCGAGCAAATTGATGCTTTAGAAATAATGGGAGTAAATTCAGCATCTTTTTTAATATTGCCCAAGATAATAGCATGTCTATTCTTTTTCCCATTTTTAGTAATTTTAAGTATGGGAATCGGAATGTTAGGAGCATGGATTGGAGCATTATCAGTTAATATAACTACAGTAGATTTTCTTTATGGACTAAAATATGAATTCATATCATTTTATATAACATACGCTATTATTAAAACTTTATTCTTTGCATTTATAGTATCTTCAATATCAGCTTATTTCGGTTATTATGCTCAAGGAGGGGCAATTTCTGTAGGGAAATCAAGTACTGAAGCAGTGGTATATAGTAGTGTTTTCATTCTTGTATTCAACTTTATATTAACAAAACTTATTCTGACATGATAGAAATTAAAGGCATTGAAAAATCTTTTGACGACAATCATGTTCTTAAAAATGTCAGTTTTACTTTTGAAAAAGGAAAAACAAATCTCATTATTGGTGAAAGTGGATCAGGGAAAACAACACTTTTAAAAATTTTGGTGGGACTGCATAAAAAAGATCAAGGCACAATACTGTTTAATGGAGAAGACATAAATAAAATGAGCAATAAAGAAATAAGAAGATTTCGACAAGAAATCGGAATGCTTTTTCAAGGAGCTGCTCTATATGATTATTTGACAGTAGAGGAAAATATTATGTTTCCTCTAAATATGTTTACCAACAAAACACATAGAGAAAAATTGCAAAGAGTTAACTCTTGTTTAAAAAGAGTTAACTTAGAAGGCAAAAATGATCTAATGCCGTCAGAGCTAAGTGGTGGAATGAAAAAAAGAGTAGCAATTGCGAGAGCAATTGTTATGGAGCCAAAATATCTTTTCTGTGATGAACCAAACTCAGGTCTTGACCCAAAAACTGCTATTTTAATAGACAATTTAATACAGGAAATTACTGTAGAATATAATATCACTACTATTGTCAACACTCATGATATGAACTCGGTTATTCAAATTGGAGATAATATTGCCTTCATTCATAGAGGAGAAATGTGGTGGAAAGGAAATAAAGAAAATCTATTCAGATCTAATAATAAAGAACTATCAAATTTTGTATTTGCATCGAAACTTTTTAAAAGACTAAAGCAGTCGTCATGAAAAATGTAAAAGCAAAAAAACACCTTGGTCAACACTTTTTAAATGATTTAAGGATTGCTTTTGATATTACTAATTTACTTGATAAAAACACAAAAGATGTAATTGAAATTGGACCTGGTATGGGGATTCTTACACAATTTCTTATCAAGAATAATTACAATACTCAAGTTGTAGAGATAGATGAAGAATGTGTGACTTATCTAAAATTAAATTTCCCAAATCTTAATATACATCAATCTGACTTCCTAAAATTAAATCTCAAAGAAAGGTATCCATTTAATTTCTCATTAATTGGTAATTTTCCATATAATGTATCATCTCAAATACTATTTAAAGTATTTGAAAACAGGAACCAAATATCAGAAGTAATAGGCATGTTTCAAAAAGAAGTAGCTGAAAGAATCGTATGTAAAAAAGGAAAAAAAAGAGGAATATTATCAGTTTTAATGCAAACATTTTATGATATAGAATATTGTTTTACAGTACACGAAAATGTGTTTACACCTCCCCCAAAAGTAAAATCAGGAGTTATAAGACTTATAAGAAATAAAAGAAAAAAACTTTCTGTAGATGAGATTAAATTTAAGAAGATTGTTAAATTAGTATTTAATCAAAGAAGAAAAAAAATAAAAAATTCTATTAAGCCTTGGAAATTAAAAAATGACAAAAAAATTGAAGATTTGTTAACTTTACGAGCAGAACAATTATCAGTTGATGATTTTATACAATTAACACATTATGTCAGATAAAATACAAATAAATAATATTTATCTTGAAAAGCTAAAACTTTATATTAAAAAGAAAGATTCATCTAAATTAGCTAAGATAATTTCAACTCTGCATGCAGCAGATATTGCTGAGATAATTGAATACTTATCAGATGAACAAGCAAAATATTTTTACCAACTAATTAAAAATGAACAGGATTCTGCAGCTGTATTAATAGAGCTTGAAGATAATACAAGAGAAAATCTAATGAAAGGCTTATCAGCAAAAAAAATTGCTGAAGAAGTTATTGAAAATCTTGCTACAGATGATGCAGCAGACATTATTGGAGAGTTGTCAGAAGTCAAAAAAAAACAAGTCCTATCTCACATTGAAGATTTTCAGCATGCAAGTGGAATTAGTGACTTGTTAAGTTACGCTGAAAATACAGCAGGAAGTCTTATGGAAAAAGAACTAATCAAAGTTAATAAAGATTGGAATACATTACAATGTCTTAAAGAAATGCGAAAGCAGGCTAATAATATTAAAAATGTTTATACTATATATGTTGTTGATGATAAAGAAAAACTTCTTGGGCTAATGTCTCTCAGGAGATTACTACTAACTAAAAAAACAACCGCTATTAAGGATATAATGTTTACGGATATTATTTCTGTAACAACAAATCAAAAAAATGAAGAAGCTGCAAATTTAATGCAGAAGTATGATTTAGTAGTGCTTCCTGTGACAAATAATTCAGGAAAGCTTCTTGGCAGAATAACATTTGATGATATAATGGATGTTACCAAAGAAGAAGCAGAAAAAGACTATCAAATGGCAAGTGGCATATCAGAAGATGTTGAAAGTAAGGATAGTGTTTGGGAACTTACAAGAGCCAGACTTCCATGGTTATTGATTGGTATGCTGGGAGGTCTTTTTGGAGCTAAAGTAATAGGGGGGTTTAATTTAAAAACATCGTTTGAATTAGCATTATTCATTCCACTTATTGCTGCTATGGGAGGAAACGTTGGCATACAATCCGCGGCTATAGTAGTTCAAGGATTAGCAAATAATTCCTTAAAATTGGAAAATGTAGCACAAAAATTATTAAAAGAATTAGTTGTAGCTTTAGTAAATGGTATTATTTGTTCTGTCATAATATTTATAGCAGCATTTACATTAGGATACAGTACAAATCTTAGTACAGCTGTAAGTATATCTTTGTTAACCGTGACTATTTTCGCAGCATTATTTGGAACATTTATTCCACTTACATTAAAAAAAAATAACATTGATCCTGCACTGGCTACAGGACCATTTATTACTACAATAAATGATGTTTTGGGACTTTTTATATATTTCTGGATCGGACAAGCTATACTTTAAATGAATATCCTTTTTATAGATACTGTGCATCCTCTTTTGAGAAAACAACTTGAAAAACTTCATTGTAAGTGCGACACAGCTTATCAAAAAAACAAATCTGAAATAGAAACTATTATACATAAATATGAAGGCATTATTATTAGAAGTAAATTTAATATTGATAAAAAATTTATAGATAAAGCTCATAATTTAAAATTTATAGCAAGAGCAGGAAGTGGTTTAGAAAACATTGATAAAGATTATGCTTTTAGCAAGAACATTAAATGCTATAATGCAGCAGAAGGAAATAAACAAGCTGTAGCAGAACATGCTCTTGGGATGTTACTTGCTTTGTTAAATAATTTAACACATTGTGATACTGAAGTAAGACATGGAAAATGGAATAGAGAAAGTAATAGAGGTATAGAGCTAAATGGCAAAACAATTGGAATTATTGGCTATGGAAATAATGGTTCTGCTTTTGCACAGCTTCTAAAAGGATTTGGAGTAAATATTTTAGCATATGATAAATATCTTGACAACTATCCATACAAGAGTAGTATGAAAACTATCTTTAAAGAAGCTGACATTCTTAGTTTACATATTCCTCTAACAAAAGAAACTTTCAATTTAGTTGATTATTATTACATAAAAAGTTTCCAAAAGAAATTTTATTTGATAAATACTGCTCGCGGGAAATGCGTAAATACAAAAGAACTAGTCTGCGCTTTAAAAAATGGTAAGATTAAAGGTGCTTGTTTAGATGTTTTAGAATATGAGAATAAATCCTTTGAAAAGCTGAATAAAAACGGATTAACAAAAGAGATGGAATATTTAATTAATTCTAAAAATACTATATTATCATCTCATGTAGCAGGATGGACTGTAGAAAGTAACATTAAAATTTCTAGCATTTTGTTTAAAAAAATCACATCTGATTTTCTAAGATAAGAATTGATATTTCCTCTCGCATCTCTTTTATACGTTTCATGGCATCATTAAGAGAATCTGTTATTGATTCTTTTGTGTCAATAAAGGTATGACCAATAGAATTAAACATTTTTTGATAATAATTAATCCCTTCATGCATATTATTAGCAAAAGTAGTTAATTTTTTTGCAGATGCTTTATTCCAATTTTTTTTGTGTTCCTCTATCTTTTCTGCAAAATACTTAATATACATCACTAACTCATTTATGAACATATTAGGTCGATCAGTACGTACAACTTCTTTTACATCATTATAAATATGGTTTACCATTTCAGATAAAGAAAGTTNNTTAGAAAAATANGCCATATTNGGTCCNGGACAAATNGANACNCCTTTACTTTCNCTTGTNTCAACNTNATAATTNATNACTGCNGTNGCAGCTAANCCCATNCATAAACAAGTTTTTTCNGTNATNTCATNAGAAATTCCTNGNTCTTNAATNTTATTNTNNTGNNANANTCTAGANGCAGTACATACNCCNTCAGTTCCATATTCATTACTTAATGCTAAAAATTTTCTAGGGCATGAACTTCCTGGCTTCCCTTCTTCAATTTTCTGAAACCTTTCAATATCCTTAGATGAATTTTTTAAACTATTAAAAGGAACACCAAGTGGTGATATATTACTTAAATACAAATCATCCTCTGTAGCTTCTTGTAGCTGCTTCAATGTATTCTTATCTACTGTTGTCGCTTCAGGAACTAACAAAAATGGAGTCCCCCATCCAACAGTATCTANATTATAATGATTAAGTAAAAAGTTATGTTCCTCAGCAGTAGCGATACCACCTTGTGCTGTGATTTTTATATCTAATTTTTCATTTGGGACAATTCTACCATTAGCTTNTAATGCTGATTTTAAAATAATAAAAGTATCCTCAATTAATTCCTGTCTTCGATCTCTAAATTCTGCTAAAATTGGACCCATTAAATAACCATCAGTAGCAAATGCATGTCCTCCACAATTTAANCCTGATTCGATACGATACTCTGAAATCCAAAGACCTTTNTTTGCCAAGAATTTNCCTTGAATAATTGCTGATCTATAATCAGAAACTTTAAGTATTATTTTCTTTTTGATAAAACCTTTTTCATCAGGGAAAAAATCATCAAACTTTGCAATGTATCCATATAACCTTGGGTTCATTCCAGCTGAAAAAATAACTGAAGATACTAAGTTAGAATTAGCATAACCTCTTAATCCAGCATGAGCATCGTTATATTCAGAAGGTAATTTTTCTTTTTTAAAATAATTAGTTTTATCAACTTTTGTCATTATATTTACATCAATACTTCCTCTTGACAAATTATTTTTTAACCATATTGACAAATCCTCAAAACTAAAAGAATTTGCAATGAATTGATTAAATTCTTGCTTTATATCACTATTGTCAGGTAGCATTTTAAAATATTTCTTTACTTCCTCAAATTTTTCTTTTGTTACTAAAGTAAATTCCTCAAATTTTTCTTTAGAAATTTTATTTACTAAATTAAGATAAGAAGTAATTCTGTCTGCGCGATAATCTTTTGTATTATTCTTAATCTCTTCATAGGACAAATTATGTAATCTACTATAGTATTCTCTTAATCGCTCTAACAAAACATCATCAGCCAAAGCAATAACAGTATTAATACCATAATGAGCTACCTTTAAAGCAGAATCTGCTGTAAAAGCTGTACCCATAACAGGTATATGAAAAGTATGTGGTGACTGCATATAATTTTAAAATTCTGGCAAATATACTTAAATATCTATTACAACTAATTGAAGTGTATTTCTAGATCTCTGTTCCAATAAAATCTCTTTACCATTGAAAAAGTCATTAACTACATCTTTAGTATAATTCCTTACTGTATAAAGAGTTAAATTCTTATTATAATAAACCTCAAAATCCTTCTGTAAATCACTAATCAATTGCGGTATTTTATATTTATCATCATCAACACAAACTGAAAAAGATACAGCAGAGTTTTGCATCACGTTTACGCTAACACTATGCTTGGCTAATAGACCAAAAATTTTACTCATATGNGTTTCAACAATAAAAGATAAAGATCTATCAGANATCGAGATTAAAATTTGATTTTCTTTTATAATAATAGACGGAACTTCAGGAAATGTCAAAACATCTTCAGCAATTTGAGATCCTTTATTTTTATGTTCTATAAATGATCTTACACGCAATGGTATTTTTTTCTTTTTAAGTGGCTGTATTGTTTTAGGATGTATCACTTTTGCTCCAAAATAAGCTAACTCAATAGCCTCGTCAAAAGATATAGTTTCTAAAACTTTTGAGTGCTGAAAATACTTAGGATCTGCATTCATCATACCAGGAACATCCTTCCATATTACTACCTCTTTCGCTTCTATTCCATAAGCCAATATTGCTGCTGTAAAATCACTACCTTCCCTACCTAATGTAGTAGTGAAATTTTCAGAAGTGCAACCCACNAATCCTTGAGTAATACAATGTTTTGCTTTGATCATACTCTTTATACAAGTTGTAGTTGTTTCCCAATCTATTTTTGCATTTCTATAAGAATTATCTGTTTTAATTATATCTCTTGCATCTAAATAATTGTTGTGAAATCCAATATTGTTTAAATAAGCACTCATTATTTTGGTAGATAAAAATTCTCCAATAGAAACAATCTGATCATATACATAACCATAATCATTATAAGGGTCTTCTTCTAAAACCCACTCAATTTCGACAAAAAGATTATTTATCTCTTCAAAAATCAAATGGTCTTGATCAAATAAAGCATTTAAGATATCAAAATGAAAATTTTTAACTTTCTGTAAAGCAATCGAAGGCTTACCATTTTTTTGAATATATAGTTCCACTACATCTTCNAGCATATTAGTTACTTTACCCATTGCTGAAAAAATAATTACTAACTCATCATTACTATAAGACTTTAAAATATTACTAACATTANTAATATTTGCTACATCTTTAATTGATGAACCACCAAATTTAAAAACCTTATACATCTATAACCTAATTAACAATTGCAAAGTAAAGCTTATTTTCTCATCGAATACTTTTNATTTTTAGATATTTGCAATAATATACTANATAAATGAAAATTGCTTTTTTAACATCTGGAGGTATTGCNCCTTGTTTGTCAGCATCAATTGGCAGATTAACTGAGAGCTACTTAAAAAAATTCTCANATGTAGAAATAATAGGCTACTTAAATGGTTATAAAGGTTTGCTTTCAGGAGATAAAATTTCATTTCCAAAATCAATTTTAAAAAACATTGATAAATTTTATCAATTCGGCGGCTCTCCTATTGGAAATAGTAGAGTCAAATTAACCAATATTGAAGATTGTATTTTAAAAGGATATGTTAAAAAAGGTGAAATTCCTATAGAAGTTGCAGCTAATCAATTAGTAAAAGATAGAATAAATATTTTACATACAATTGGTGGAGATGATACTAATTTAACAGCTGCNGATTTATCATTNTATTTAGAGAAGAAAAATTACAATCTAACAGTTGTCGGTTTACCCAAAACAATTGATAATGATGTTCATCCTATTGCGCAAACAATGGGTGCTTGGACAGCTGCTGAGCAAGGTGCAATTTTTTTTGAAAATATAGTTAATGAAAATACGACATTTGAAAGACAGTTAATTATACATGAAATTATGGGGAGACATTGTGGATGGCTTGCTGCTGCTACTGCATTAGAATACCGCAAAAGATTAAAAAAAATAAACTTTATTCCAGAAATAAAGATTCTTAAAAAAAAATGGGATGTTCATTCCTTGTTGTTACCTGAAGAGAAAATCTGTATTGATGAAGAATGCAATCGTCTTAATAAAGTAATGGACAAGTACGATTGCGTAAATGTATTTCTATCTGAAGGAGCTGGAATAGATACAATTATAAAAGAGACAAAAAAATCAGGAGAAAGTATATTACATGATGCATTTGGACACGTAAGATTAGATGAGCTAAATCCAGGTAAGTGGTTTGCAAATACACTTGGAAAAAGATTAAATGCCAAGAAAATATTAGTCCAAAAGAGTGGCTACTTTAGTAGATCTTCAAAAGCAAACAAATTAGATCTTCAACTTATTTTTGAAATTGCAGACTACGCTGTTAAAAGTGCTGTTGAAGGAAATAGTGGTGTAGTAGGATGGGATCAAGAAAACAGTAATAAATTATCCTGTATTAATTTTACTCGAATTAAAGGAGGTAAACCTTTCGACATATCATTAAATTGGTACAAAGAAATGATGGATGAAATCAAAACAATATAATTGGGATTACACGCTCCATTATTAACTTATTTTGGTGAGCCAAAGCAAACATTTTCTATAAAAAAAGCAATAGAAAAAGAACAAGCTAAAATTCAAGTAAAAGGTTTTATTGGATCATCTTTTGCTATAATAGCGAGTGCAGTAATTAGAAAAAGTAAGCAGCCACAATTATTTATTTTAAAAGATAAAGAAGAGGCTTCATATTTTGTAAATGACTTAGAAAATTTACTAAAAAATGAAATTTTCTTTTTTCCAGCATCATACAGAAGAGCTTATCAAATTGAAAAAACTGATAATGCAAATATTCTTTTAAGAGCAGAAGTTCTAAATAAATTAAATAATAAAAGAAATCCAATAATTATTACTTACTCTCAAGCTTTATCAGAAAAAGTAGTTAGCCGAAAAGAACTAAAAAAACGTACACTACAAATAAAAGTTGGTGATAAGATCGTGATTGATGAGCTAGAAGAAATGCTTAAAAAAAGACATTTTGAGTCTGTTGATTTTGTAGTTAAAGCAGGTCAATACTCAATAAGAGGAGGAATTTTCGATATTTATTCATATGCTGATGAAAATCCTTGTAGATTAGAATTTTTTGACACAAAAATTGAAAATATTCGCACTTTTAATGTTAATACACAAATCTCTATAAATAAAGAAGAAAAAATCAACATTATTCCAAATACTGAAGCAAAAAAAAGTGTTAATAATCAAGTTTGTTTTTTGGATTATATTCCTAAAAACACAATAATATGGACAAGTAACATATTTTATACAAAAGAAGTTTTAGATGATTATTTTACAAAAGCCAAAGAGCAATATGCAAAAATCAAAAAAAATAATACTATACAATATTTAGAACCAGACTTTTTATTTACCAATGGAAGAAGTTTTATTAAAAATTTAAATAAATACGTTGTAGTTGAAAACACTAAAAACACCTTCTTTAAAAGTATTGAATCTATATCAGCAAAGACTTCTCATCTTACTAAAATAAATAAACAATTTGATTTATTAAAAGAAGATTTAGTAAAAAATAATGAAAATGGCATACAAAATATTATACTCTGCTCTTCAGATGAGCAAGAGGAACGTTTTAATGCTATTTTTGAGCATAACAAAGATTTAAGTTATAGATGTATTCTTTTTTCTTTACATGAAGGTTTTATTGATTTCACAAATAAGCAAGCAATTTATACAGATCATCAAATTTTTAATAGACATCATAGATTTAAATCTAGAACAAAATTCACTGATAAGCAGGCTATAACAATAAAGCAGTTAACTCAACTAGATAAAGGAGATTTTGTCACACATATTGACCATGGGATTGGCCGCTTCGAAGGCTTGCATAAAATTGAAAAAAATGGGAAAAAACAAGAAGTTATAAAACTTAGTTACAAAGCAGGTGATTTACTATACATTAGTATACATTCCTTACATAAAATATCTAAATTTTCAGGTAAAGAGGGAGTTGAACCTACGATAAACCAATTAGGGTCTCCTGCTTGGGCAAAAACAAAACTTAAAACAAAAACAAAAGTAAAAAAAATTGCTTTTAACCTCATAAAGTTATATGCAAAACGAAAACATCAAAAAGGTTTCAAATTTACACCCGATACTTACCTGCAATATGAGTTAGAATCTTCATTTATGTTTGAAGACACTCCTGATCAAAGTAAAGCTACTGCAGATGTAAAAGCAGACATGGAAAAAGAAACTCCAATGGACAGGTTAGTTTGTGGAGATGTTGGTTTTGGCAAAACTGAAATTGCTATAAGAGCTGCCTTCAAAGCTGTAGCAGATAGTAAACAGACTGCTGTTTTAGTACCAACTACAATTTTGGCACTACAACACTACAAAACCTTTAAAAAAAGACTGAAAAATTTACCTTGTACTATAGATTATATAAACCGATTTAAAACTAAAAAACAACAAAAAGAAACATTAGAAAAGTTAGCAAGAGGTGAAATAGACATACTTATTGGGACACACAGAATAGTTGGAAAAGATGTTCGTTTTCTTGATTTAGGCTTGTTAATAATTGATGAAGAACAAAAATTTGGAGTAAATATTAAAGATAAACTAAAACTATTGAAAGAAAGTATTGATACTCTAACACTAAGTGCTACGCCTATTCCTAGAACTCTGCAGTTCTCACTTTTAGGCGCCAGAGACTTATCCATAATTAATACACCCCCTCCAAACAGACAATCAGTAGATACAGAAATAATTGGGTTTAACCAAGAAACTATTCGAAATGCCATAAGTTATGAAATGAGTCGAAATGGGCAAGTGTTTTTTGTACATAATCGAATTGAAAACATAAAAGAAGTAGCAGGATTATTACAAATGCTTTGTCCAGATGCAAAAATTAAAGTTGGGCATGGTCAAATGGAAGGAAAAAAATTAGAAGAACTCATGATAAGTTTCATGGAAGGAGAATTTGACATTTTAGTTTCCACAACAATTATTGAAAATGGATTAGATGTCCCAAATACCAACACTATAATAATTAATAATGCACTACTATTGGAGATAAAAGATCTAGTTTTTATAAATGACACATTAAACCCGGAGATCTATTTTTGGCCGGATGTCGGGGATGTACATGTATATAATAACCTAATAGTGGTTGGGAAAAACGGTGAGATTATTCCTACATTAATTGAGAATAATCTTAATGATCTTTATATCAGTCACAATCTTTTTTATGATTCATCTCGAGTTAATCTTGATAGTGACTTAAAGAATAATGCACTGTATGAAGATCCTTTGCTTCTTAATTCTTTAAATCTAGGTGAAAATGACCCACAAGCATATCAAATTCAAAATAATAGTCCTGCTATTGGAAGTGGTTTTTTGATTAATGGTAGTGTCGACACAATTAATTACTTGGAACACAATGGTGGTTTAGACTATTTTGGAAATAGTGTTTCACATCATTTCCCCTCAAATATTGGTGCTTTCAATGGATCTGGTCAAATGGATATTTTAGCAATAAAATTAGACGACATAAGACTTTCGCCAAGTGTAACTCATGATTTTGCAAGTATATCCATACAAGACTATGAAGGCTCTATTCAAACAAAAATCTATGCACTGAACGGCGATCTAATGAGTATTCAGATTGGAAATAAACTTTCATTTAAAAAATTTAGCTCTGGAATATATTTCTGTGTAGTTTCCTATGGAAGCAAAAACAAAAATCTGAAAGTAGTAAAGCTATAATTTTTTAACCACATTTCGATTTGAATTATAATACTAATGTTTAGTAATACGTATTTTTTTAGTACCTGCAGGAGTTATAATTTTGACGAAATAAGTACCAGCAACATAACTCGAGAGATTAATGCGTTCTTGATCAAACATAACTGACTGACACAACACTTTTCCTTGAACATCTAAAACAACAATATCTACCACATCAATACCATCTAATGACAGCGTAAGATCATTTTTTGTAGGGTTAGGAAAGAGCTGAATTCCATAATACGAATCCAAAATATCTATAGCGGTTTCAATAGTAATTGTAAAGCAATCTGAAAGTAATGAACAATTATTCAATGTTACTTCTACTGCGTAATAACCTGGATTTTGTGTAGTAAATGTTGGATTTATCTCTCCAGCAATTGGAGCAAAGTTATCGTTACAATCAACCCATTGGTACATTGTTCCAGCTGCAAACGATTGAGCTTGAAGAGTTGAATCATCTACTACAACTACTGCTGCATTTATATTAGTAATGGTTAAATCAAGAGTAACCAAACTATCACAACCAGTGCTATTAGTTAATATATGTGTTGCCGTATTATTGGATGAAAAATATGTATTTCCATCAATCCATGCAAAGCTATCGCATGCAGCAACTAAATCCGTGACAGATGATGATGAATTAATCGTTAAATCAAGATTAGCTAGACTGTCACAACCATCAGCATTAGTACCTGTCCAAGTATAAGTTCCTGATGAAGTATAAGTGTTACCGTTCCAGTCATAACTATCACATGCTGAAATATTAGTATTAGATGAGGAAGTATTATTAATTATTAGATTTAAA
>NZRJ01000022.1 GCA_002693745.1 Flavobacteriales bacterium | reverse complement strand
TTGTACGACTCCAGTTAATACTGTGACAACAAATATTGGTATAACTTCAGCTACATTAGGTTGGGATGCAGTGAGTGGAGCTTGGGGTTATATGGTTCGTTACAAACAAACGAGTCCTGTTTCTAGTGCTTGGACTTATGTTANAGTTAATACNAATTCATATTCGTTAACAGGTTTAANNAGTGGTGGAGTTTATCGTTGGCAGATATACACTGTATGTGATGCAAATTTNACAAATTATTCTGGTTTTTCTTCTCCTACTGTATTTAATACTCCTTCAAGTAGCAGAATCACTTCAANTGAGCTTGTTGGAATTAAACTGAATATTTTCCCTAATCCAACAAGGGGTGTATTAAATATAAATTTTGTAGTTGAAGAGTTTGATAAATTTGAATTAACTATTATTGATGCTTATGGGAAAATNGTTTATAATGAACTGTGCAAAGGTTTTTCTGGCGAGTATAGTAGAAAAGTTGATCTAATTAATCAACCAAAAGGGATCTATATGGTTCAAATTAGAACTAGAGACTCATTAATNAGCAAAAGATTAGTACTACAATAATAGTTTGTTAAATTAAATAAAACTCTTTATATTTGCACCCGAAATATAAGCAGAAGAAAAGAGAAGAGGCAATTAGCCTCTTCTTTTTTTAAAAAACAATATGATTTCAAAAGAACAAATAAGAAAAGTAGCAGAATCCAAGATTAAAGAAATAAATGGTTTTCTTGTTGATGTTAAAGTTAATACTGCTAATGTTATAACTTTATTTTTTGACAGGATNGANGGTGTTCANATTGAACATTGTATGACAATTAGTAAACATATTGAAGAGCATTTTGATAGAGATATTGAGGATTATCAGTTGACTGTTTGTTCTGCTGGTCTTGATAATCCCTTTATGGTTGATCAGCAATATCATAAATACAATGGTCAAGAAGTTGGAGTTTTGCTTAATAATGGAANAAGAAAAAAAGGTATTATTNTNTCATATGAAAATGATGTGCTGACTCTTGAAACATTAAAAAAGAAAAAAGGGAGNAAGAAATCTTATATAACTNAGGANTTAAGGATTCCACAGACAGAGATAAAAGAAACAAAACTTAAAATAAATTTTAAATAAAATGGAAGTAGAAAATTTAATTGAAACATTTTCGGAGTTTAAAGAAGTGAAAAATATTGATCGTGAAACAATGATGAATATACTAGAAGATGTTTTTAAGGCTGTATTAGCAAAAAAGTATGATGATGAAGGAAATTTTGATGTTATCATTAATGTTGATAAAGGTGATTTAGAAATTTGGAAAAACAGAGAAGTTGTTGAGGATAATAAGGTAGAAAATCCGATTGCTCAAATTGCTTTATCTGAGGCTTTAAAAATTGAAGATGATTATGAAGTTGGAGAAGAAGTTTCAGAGCAGGTGAGTTTTGAATCGGAATTTGGAAGGAGACAAGTTCTTTCTATTCGTCAGCATTTAATGTCTCGTATAGCTGATCAGCACAGAGATGAGTTGATGAAAAGATATGAGGATAGGATTGGTGAAATTATTCATGGTGAAGTATANCAGATTTGGAGAAATGAGATTCTATTACAGGATGANGAGGGAAATGATTTGTCCTTGCCAAAGGATGAGCAGATCCCAAAAGATTATTTTAAAAAGGGAGAGAGTGTTAGAGCCGTAATTAAAGAAGTAACTTTAAAAAATAATAAGGCAAATATTGTNCTTTCAAGAATTGCGCCTGAATTTATAATGAGATTGTTTGAACAAGAGGTTCCAGAGGTTTTTGATGGTATTATTACAATAAAGAATGTCGTTCGTATGCCTGGTGAAAGAGCAAAGGTAGCTGTTGAATCTTATGATGACAGGATAGATCCGGTTGGAGCATGTGTTGGCGTTAAAGGGTCAAGAATTCATGGAATTGTGCGAGAGTTGAGAAATGAAAATATTGATGTCGTGAATCATACTGAGAATATGCAGCTATTAATTAGTAGAGCTTTATCTCCGGCAAAGATTAAATCTGTTGTGCTGGATGATAGCAAGATGAAAGCAGCTGTATATATGGAGGCAGACCAAGTTTCACTAGCAATTGGAAGGGGTGGATATAANATTAATTTAGCTGGTAAACTTGCTGGNTATGAAATAGATGTTTACAGAGACACAGATAGTATTGAAGATGATGTAGAGATCGAAGAGTTTTCGGATGTATTAGATGACTGGATTATAGATTCTCTTAANGCTATTGGATGCGATACAGCAAAGAGCGTCCTTGCTTTATCTTCAAAGGATTTAGTGTTAAGGACCGATTTGGAAAAAGAAACTGTAGATGAAGTTATTAAGATATTAAATGCTGAATTTGAAGATTAAGATATAAATTTAATTAACTATTATGTCCAAAAAAGAAACCGTTAGGTTAAATAAGTTAGTAAAAGAATTTAATGTAAGTATTGATAGAATATTTGCTTTTTTAGAAACTAAGGGAATAGAGGACTTAAAGCCTAATTCAAAAGTTTCCCATGATATTTATATGGATTTGTTAGGAGAATTTGACTCTGAGAAGAAAGCAAAATTATCTGCGGAATTATTAGCTAAAGAGAAAGAATTAGCTAAAGCTGAAGAAATTATAAAGCAGCAAGAAGCAGAAGAATTAGCTAAGATTGAGCAAATCAAAATAAAAAAAGAAGCTGAGCAAGTTAAAAGGATTAAGATAAAAAAGGTAGAAAAAAAGACTGAACAAGATTCGAAAATTAATGAAGAANTTTCAGCTAAGAAAACAGATTCATCTTCAGATAATCAAGANGNATTAATCAAGGCTAATTTTGAAAAACTTAAGGGAGTAAAGGCAACTGGAGAAAAGATAGACTTAACTAAGTTTAAAAAGAAAGAGGAATTAGTAGATAAAGAAAGGAAAAAAAGGGCTAGAATAGTAAAAACAAAAGTTGATCCTAAGAAATTTAAGCGGTCNAACGCATCTAAGAAAACAACTATTGAAATATCTCCTGAAGAAGCACAGAAGAGNGTAAGAGAAACACTTGCAAAATTACAAGGAGGTGGTAAAACATCATCAGTAAAAAATAGAAGAGAGAAGAGACAGGCNCATAAAGAGATTGCAGATGAAGAAATGTCACAAAAGAAAGCNTCNAATAAGTCTATTAAGATAGCAGAATTTGCAACAGCTAGTGANCTTGCTTCTATGATGAATGTTTCTGTTACTGAAATTGTAACTACTTGNATGGGTCTTGGAATGATGATTAGCATAAACCAAAGAATTGATGCTGAAACAATTCAAATGTTAGCAGAAGATTTTGGGTTTAAAGTAGAATTTGTTGGTGCTGATGTCCAAGAGTCAATAGAAGAGATTATTGATTCAGAAGATGATATGCAAACTAGAGCTCCAATTATCACTATTATGGGACATGTTGATCATGGTAAAACTTCTTTAATGGATTATATTCGAGAAACGAATGTTATTGCAGGAGAAAGTGGCGGTATTACTCAACATATTGGTGCTTATGAAGTTAGTTTAGAGAACGGGAAGAAAATTTCTTTTCTTGATACTCCAGGACATGAAGCTTTTACAGCTATGAGAGCAAGAGGAGCAAAAGTTACTGATATAGTTGTAGTTGTAGTTGCTGCAGATGATAGAGTTATGCCCCAAACTAAAGAAGCAATCAGTCATGCGCAAGCAGCTGGAGTTCCAATTATTTTTGCAATTAATAAGATTGATAGACCAACAGCTGATCCTGAAAAAATTAAAGGTGAATTAGCAGAGATGAATTTTTTGGTTGAGGATTGGGGAGGTAAATATCAATCACAAGACATTTCTGCAAAAGAAGGTACAGGTGTATCAGAGATTTTAGATAAGATTTTGTTAGAGGCTGAAATGCTTGATCTTAAAGCAAATCCTGATAGATTAGCTAATGGGACTGTTATTGAAGCTTCACTAGATAAGGGGAAGGGGTATTTATCAACTATTTTAGTTCAAACAGGAACCCTAAAAGTTGGTGATTATGTGCTGGCAGGTTCTTTTTCTGGCAAAGTTAAAGCTCTATTAGATGAAAGAGGTGAAAACAGAAAAGATGCAGGACCGTCAACTCCAGTTGTATTACTTGGTTTAGATGGTGCTCCAACAGCTGGAGATGAATTTCATGTTATTGAGAGTGAACAAGAGGCTAAAAAAATTGCATCCAGAAGGACTCAATTACAAAGAGAACAAAGTGTAAGAACTCAAAAACATTTAACTCTTGATGAGATAGGTAGAAGAATTGCACTTGGAGGATTTCAAGAAATTAATGTTATTGTCAAGGGAGATGTTGATGGATCAATTGAGGCTCTTTCTGATTCTTTGCAACAACTCTCAACTGATGAAATTAAAGTAAATATAATTCAAAAAGCCGTAGGTCAAATTTCTGAATCTGATGTAATGCTAGCTGCAGCATCAGATGCAATTATCATTGGATTTCAAGTAAGACCATCTCTTCAAGCTCGTAAATTAGCTGAATCGGAGCAAATAGATATTAGACTATATTCGATAATCTATAAAGCAATCGAAGAATTAAAATTAGCAATGGAGGGTATGCTTTCACCTGAATTTGAGGAAAAGATTGTATGTAATATTGAAGTTAGAGATATTTTCAAGATTTCTAAGGTTGGAACAATAGCGGGATGCATGGTGCTTGATGGGTCATTAACTAAACATACTGGAGTAAGAATTATAAGAGATGGAGTAGTAGTTTACACTGGCAAACTATCATCATTAAAACGTTTTAAAGATGATGTGATAGAAGTTAAAAAAGGATATGAGTGTGGTATTTCTATTGAAAACTTTAATGACATTAAAGTTGGGGATATTATTGAAGGATATGCTGAGGTTGAGATTAAAAGAACTCTTAAATAGTTTATTTTTTAAAAAGATCTGTGTCAATTATAATTGAAATAGGGTGAGCTCCAGGAAATTCGTTTTTAATTTTTTGTTTGATTTTTAATGCTTCATTTTTAGTCCTAAAATTGCCAACGGTTAGTTTATAGTAAGGAGAATTAAATGTAATCTGGGAAGGTGTTTGAGGATATAAGTTGGTGAATTTGATTTGATATCGAAGAATATCTTCACGTTTAGATGTAAATTTTATTTGCAATCTCCATCCCTCAATACCTTTTTTATTTTTTAAGATCAGTTTATATTTGCTTACTAAATTGTCAATCCCTTCTTGATTTATATTGGTTATTTGATTATTAGAATTAAAAGTCGTATCACTTTTTGCAAATAATAATAGAGGAACTAAAAATAGAATTGTAATTAGACCTTTCATTGTCCAAAAGTATAAAATAATTTGATTTGACTTTTATTATTATTGCAAAGTGAGAAACGTATACACATATAATGATTTTAAAAAGGTAGACTTACTAAAAGCGCTACTGAATTTCTCTAATAAAAAGGAATATATTAGTGTTTTGGTTTCTAATCTTGATGGAAAAGAATCAAGTTTACCTAAGGATTATATAAATTATGATATAATTGCTGGCATTGGCAAAAGTGATGTTTTTATCTCAAATCATGATTCTTTTGAGAAGTTGAAAATTTTTTACAAAAACAAAAGGGATTGGTTATTTGGATATTTGTCTTATGATTTAAAGAATGAAATAGAAGATTTAAATTCAGATAATATTGATAATTTTAATGCTGATAATATGTCTTTTTTTATCCCCGAATATGTCTTATTGCTTAAAAATGATCAACTTCAAATAGAAACATATCATTCAAAATATAAATGTGACAAATTTGTTAGAGAACTTGATTTCTCAAATTTACTACATAGTGTAGTTGATGTTGAATTTTCAAGAAGAGTTGATAAAGAAGTGTATTTGCAAACAGTTAATAAAATAAAGACGCATATACAAAGGGGTGATATTTACGAATTAAATTATTGTCAAGAGTTTTATTCAAACGAACCAAAAATTTTACCAGAAGTGATTTTTTTTGAATTAAATGAATTAATGCAAACACCTTTTTCTTCTTTTTTGAAATTAAAGGATAAATATATTCTTTCTGTTAGTCCAGAAAGATTTTTAAGAAAAAAAGGGAATCATGTTCTATCACAGCCTATTAAGGGTACAAAAAAAAGAGGGATAAATAAATCTGAAGATAAAATTCTTATCAATGAGTTGAATATATCACAGAAGGATATTTCAGAAAATATTATGATTGCTGATTTAGTAAGAAATGATTTGTCTATAAATGCGACAAAAGAATCTGTAAATGTTGATGAGTTGTGTAAAGTGTATACCTTTAAAAAGGTTCATCAAATGATAACTTCTATTAGCTGCGAAATAGATTCGGAGATTAGCTTTACCGATGTGTTAAAGGCAACATTTCCTATGGGTTCAATGACAGGAGCTCCTAAATTAAGAGCTATGGAACTTATCGATTATTATGAGAATTTCAAAAGAGGGATTTTTTCAGGATCTATTGGATATATCAATCCTAAAGGTGATTTTGATTTTAATGTGGTGATTAGAACAATTTTATATAATTTGGCAAATAATTATATATCTATTAGTGTTGGTGGTGCAATTACAATCCAATCCAATCCATATGAGGAATATGAAGAGTGTATAGTTAAGGCAAAACCACTTTTTGATGTATTTAATTTTAAAATTGATGATTAATAGAATTAAAAAATACATAATTGATAAAAAGCTTTTTTTACAAACAGATAATTTGCTTTTAGCCATTAGCGGAGGGGCTGATAGTGTTTTTTTATTTTTTATTTTACACAGGTTAGGATATAATATTCAATTAGCACATTGTAATTTTAATTTAAGAGGTAGGGAATCAGATGAGGATGAGTATTTTGTTAGGAATTTGGCGAATAAATATAATGTTAAGTTTTATATTAAATCTTTTGAAACTAAAACATATGCAAAAAAAAAGAAGATCTCAATTCAAATGGCGGCCAGGGAGATCAGATATAAATGGTTTAATAAACTTTTAGCAAAACATAATCTTGATTTTGTTATTACAGGGCATCATAAAGATGATAATGTAGAAACTTTTTTAATTAACTTAATTAGAGGCTCAGGAATTAATGGTTTATCTGGTATAAAACCTATAAATAAAAATGTTATTCGTCCTTTGCTTGAAGTTACTAAAATTGAGATTTTACATTTTTTAAAGCAAAAAGGTATTAAATATAGAAATGATAGTAGTAACTACGAAATCAAATATCTAAGAAATAGAATAAGGCAAGAGTTAATTCCATTATTAGAGGATATAAACCCTAAGGTAAAAGATAAAATTTCAGATGAAGTTTTCCTTTTAGAAAATATACGAAAAATATTTCTCAGTCATGTAGATAGAATAAGAACTAGTTTGCTTTTTCAGCAAGATGATATTTATAAACTTAATATTTCGGAGTTAAATAAATTAGATAATTTAGAAGTAATTTTGTATGAGATTTTGCATCCTTTTGGTTTTTCTGAGATACATCAAATTCAGAAATCTCTATTTTCTCAAAGTGGCACAAGATTTTTTTCTAACAAGTATCAGTTAATTATCGATAGGGATTTTATTATTATTTCTTTATTAGACACACCTCAAAATGATATAAAAATTCTTGAGTTTGACACAGAGATTAATAATCCCTTAAGAATGCGATTTTCTTTATCAACAAATTGCTTAGTAGATAAAAGTTTAAATGTTGCACAATTAGATTTTGAAAAATTAACTTTCCCTTTAAAGTTAAGAAAGTGGAAGTATGGAGATAAATTTGTTCCATTAGGGATGACTAATTTCAAGAAGCTTAGTGATTTTTTTATAGATAAAAAATATACTATTTTAGACAAGAAAAAACAGTGGATTTTATGTTCAAAAGAGGATGTTGTATGGATTGTTGGACAAAGAATCGATGATAGATATAAGATTGAAACGAATACAAAAAAAGTGTACATTGCAGAACTTTTATAAATACTAATAAATGTCAGAGATTGAATTTAAAGAAAAACAATATTTTGGATTAAATAAAATGGCTTTAACTAGAAGATTGTCTCTATCTGTATTTTGCTTTATAGCTTATTATTGGAGAGAAAATAATGATAAATCTGGAGAATTATTTTTTGTTATTGGAATTTCGATTATCATATTTTCTATTTTGTTATTCTTTATGCTTCATTTTGAGACTAGAGTATTAAATGGCAGCATAATATTAGACGGCTTATGGACATCAAGAAAAATCAAGATTGAAATTATGAGTTTAGTATCTGCAAAAAGAGTTGATTATAGTAGGTATATAATTAATAGAGCAGTATATAATTTACATGTTAAAGGGACAATACGATTTTATACTAGAGGAAGTGATGCTGTTGAACTTATTGATAAAGATGGATTAATTTATTTAATAGGAAGCCAAAAGGCAGATGAGTTAAGTAGAACTATAAATAGTAAATTAAAATAAGTTTGGTTATTTAGGTAGTATAATGAATAGATAGTTTTTCGTTACTAAAAATATATAGATTAATTATAAAATATAAAAAATGAGAAGATTATTAGTTGTTTTATTTGCTTGTATAAGTATAGTTGTATTTGGACAAATGTATGATCCTGTACAGTGGGTTTTTTCACAAGAAAAAATATCAGAAAATGAGATTGAACTTAAATTTAAGGCTAATATTGAAAAAAACTGGCATTTGTATTCTCAGCATCTACCAACTGGTGTTGACGCTTATCCAACAAATTTTTCTTTTACGGTAACAGATAATTATGAGCTAATTAGTCAAATGATAGAGCCGGATCCTATTAGAGAACCAGACCCTATGTTCGATAATTTGGTGTTGCCATATTTTAAGGATGAAGTTATTTTTAAACAAAGAATAAAGATTAAATCTGCTAATGATTTTAAAATCAATGGAGAGATTAGTTTTATGTCTTGTGACGCATCTCAATGTGTATTCCCTCCGTTAACCCCTTTCTCTTTTGATATAGAAGGTGTTCATAATTTAGAAAATCAGCAAGAAAATGAGGAAAAAGAAGGCATGTGGTGGCTATTTTTTATTGCTTTTATGAGTGGTTTTGCTGCTTTATTAACACCTTGTGTATTCCCAATGATTCCTATGACGGTTTCATTTTTTACTAAGCAAAGTAAAACAAAAGTAGAGGGAATAGTCAATGCAATTATTTATGGAATTTCTATTATGATTATTTATGTAGCTTTAGGAGTTGGAGTATCATCAATTTTTGGTGCTGATGCACTTAATAACATGGCAACTAATGTATATTTTAATATTGGATTCTTTTTATTATTGATTGTTTTTGGTGCATCATTTTTAGGAGCATTTGATATCCAATTACCAGCATCATGGACAAATAAAAGTGTAAAAGCAGAAGGAAAGGGAGGTTTGATAGGAATTTTCTTTATGGCATTTACTTTAGCATTAGTTTCTTTTTCATGCACTGGTCCAATTGTTGGGACTTTATTAGTAGAAGCCGCTACAGGTGGATATATGGGGCCAATTATTGGAATGCTTGGATTTTCATTAGCAATAGCATTACCTTTTGCTTTTTTTGCAGCGTTTCCTGGTTGGTTAAATTCATTACCTCAATCTGGAGGTTGGTTAAATTCAGTAAAAGTCACATTAGGATTTTTGGAAATTGCATTAGCATTTAAATTTTTGTCAAACGCAGATTTAGTATTACAAACTCATTTGTTGGAACGTGAGTTGTTTATAGCGATATGGATTGTTGTATTCGGTTTATTAACTATGTATTTATTAGGGTTTTTAAAATTTGCTCATGACACAGATTTAAAGCATATTTCTGTTAGTAGATTATCTGTAGCTATCTTAACTGGAACATTGACCATATATATGATTCCTGGATTATGGGGGGCACCATTAAAAATCATTAATGCATTTCCTCCCCCAATGCATTATAGTGAGTCACCTTATGGAATAGGTAATTCACAATTGATAGAATTAGATTCGGAAAAAAGTAATATTGAGAGCGCTCTCCATTTAGGCCCTCAGGGAATAATGGTGTTTCATGATTATGATAAAGGGATGGCTTATGCAAAAGAGGTAAATAAACCTGCAGTTATAGATTTTACAGGTTGGGCTTGTGTAAATTGTAGAAAGATGGAGGAGCAAGTTTGGTCTGATGATAATGTCAAAAGTATTCTTTCTAATGATGTAGTTTTAATTTCATTATATGTTGATGAGAGAATTGATCTTCCAAAAAATGAGCAATATGAAACAACGCTTGCAGGAAAAACTAAAATGATAAAAACCACAGGTGATAAGTGGATGCTTTTACAAGCAAATACGTATGGAACAAATTCACAGCCATATTATGTCTTTTTAAATCATAATGAACAGCAAATGGTAGAGGCTGCAAATTATCAGGATTTTGGGACTGTTAAGTTATTTACAGATTGGCTAAATAGAGGTTTAGAGGAGTTTCATAAATAATTATGCGAGAAATAATAAAATCGCTATTAATTTTCTTTTTTGGAAATAAACTTAGAGTCCTTAAAATGAGAAATGGTTTGTTTAAAGGAATTTTGCTTGAAATAAATTTAAAAAATCAACTATCATTAATTTTTGGAACACCTGAAATTCATTTGCAGAATATAATTAATAGATATGTAAATTATGGAGATATTGTGTTTGATATAGGATCAAATATAGGCTATGTAAGTATTGCTATGAGTCGGATCGTAGGAGAATCTGGAAAAGTTTATTCTTTTGAAGCAATTCCTTCTACAGCTAAAAGATGTAAAAAAAACCTTGAACTAAATAATTGCAATAATGTTACGTTGATAAACAAGGCTTTATCTGATGAGTGTTTAACAACAGAGTTTAGAATTCCTGATTCTGGAGACACGCATTCTATGGCTAGTATGGTGTGGCATAAAAATAAATCCGATGTAATAATTGTTGAAGTTGATACAATTACTTTAGATTTAGATTTACAGTTTAAAAACTTAAATCCTTCATTTATAAAAATTGATGTAGAGGGATCCGAAGGTAAAGTTATTTTAGGTATGCAAAAGTTAATTGCTAAAAATCAGCCAATAATTTTTGTTGAATGTTCTGAATTTGGAAGAAATATTGCATGGGATGTTTTAAAGAAAACTAATAAATATAATTGTTTTAATGCTCGTGATAACAAGGAAATTTTTGACATAAAAGATTATCGTTCAAATGATTTTCTCTGGATACCTAAAGATTTTAAAGAAAAAAACTAAAAAGATCTTTATAATGATTTATTAATCGTTTTGCTATATTTAAAAATTAGGTGTTATAAATTATTTATATTCGCGTTTTAAATTTTATTAGGGTATGTATACAAGTAACATTATTACAAAAAAATCGGAAAAATTTTTGCAATCATATTTAAACACACCATCACCAACAGGATTTGAAAGTGAAGGGCAAAAAATATGGTTAAGCTATATTAAACCTTATATTGATACTCATTTTGTAGATACTTATGGAACAGTAGTTGGTGTAATAAATCCAAAAGCCAAATATAAAGTAGTTATTGAGGCTCATGCTGATGAAATTTCATGGTTTATTCACTATATTACAAAGGATGGATTTATTTATCTTAGAAGAAATGGAGGGTCTGATCATCAGATTGCTCCATCAAAAAGGGTAAATATTCATACAAAAAAAGGGATGATTAAAGCTGTTTTTGGTTGGCCAGCAATTCATACAAGAACTGCCGTTGATGAGAAGTCACCAAAATTAGACAATATTTTTCTAGATTGCGGAGCTAACTCTAAAGAAGAGGTTGAAAAATTAGGAATTCATGTTGGATGTGTTGTTACTTATGAAGATGAATTTATGATTCTTAATAATAAATATTATGTTGGGAGAGCATTAGATAATCGTATTGGAGGCTTTATGATTGCTGAAGTTGCTCGCTTATTGTTTGAAAATAATATAGAATTGCCTTTTGGATTATATATTACTAATTCAGTTCAAGAAGAAGTTGGACTTAGAGGAGCCCAAATGATTGTTGAAAATATACGACCAAATGTTGCAATTGTAACGGATGTTTGTCATGACACTTCAACTCCTATGCTTAATAAAATTAAGCAAGGCGATACAAAATGTGGAGATGGACCCGTTTTAACTTATGGTCCAGCTGTGCAAAACAATCTTTTAGAGCTTATTATTAAATCTGCTGAAAATAATAAAATTCCTTTTCAAAGAGCGGCGGCATCTCGATCTACAGGTACAGATACTGATGCTTTTGCATATGCAACTGGAGGAGTAGCTTCAGCTTTAATTTCTTTGGCACTTAAATATATGCATACAACAGTAGAGAGTGTTGCTAAAAAAGATGTTGAGCATGTAATTCAATTAATTTTTGAATCTTTACAAAACATTAAAAATCATCACGATTTTTGCTATTTAAAATAGCAATTTCTTCATTTCTAAAACAATTAATGGTATGATCATTTACTATTCCCATAGCTTGCATGAAAGCATAAACAATAGTTTCCCCTACAAATTTAAAGCCTCTATTTTTTAAATCTTTACTGATGTTATATGATAGTTTAGTGTTTGTAGGGATTTGGTACTCTGATATAAAGTTGTTTTGAATAGTTTTGTAATCTACAAAACTCCATATATATTTGCTAAAGCTTCCAAATTCTTTTTGAATATTTATAAAAGCAATAGCGTTTGTTTTTGCTGCTTTTATTTTTAGAGTGTTACAAATAATTCTACGCTTTAATTTTAGCTTTTTCAATTTTTCATGAGAATATTTTGATATCTTTATATAATCAAAGTTGTTAAATTCTTGACGGAAATTTTCTCTTTTTTTTAGAATAGTAATCCAGCTTAGCCCTGCCTGAAATGTTTCCAGTAATAATAGTTCAAATATTTTAGAGTCATTATATAAAGGCACCCCCCATTCTTCATCATGATACTTAACATATAAAGGGTTATCTCCGCACCAACTACATCTTTTTTTGTTAGTTGTATCCATTTTCTTTTAATCGGCTTCTTAAATTATGTCTAATGTTTAACCAAAACAAATTATAATCTGCAAAATGGTAGTTTTTCTTTCTATAAAAAAATTCAAAAGGAATTTGTATTTTTTTAATCCAGACTACACTATTATGATTATATGCTGTAATTGAATTAGGGTATTGTATTTTGTGATTCCTAAATAGAATACCTAAATGATTTTGTTTTTTTGAGAGGGTGTTATCTGTCGTCCATGAAATAGGATTTACGCAAGAAGTACTATCGTTTTTTGCCCAATTATCTGGTAAGTATCCTTCTGCAAATGTTCGCCATGATAGAAAACAGTTGAGTTGATTATGTGTAGAGCAAGCAGGATGATCTTTGTTAAATGGTGAAATAGGCATTCCTACTAGGTAGCTGATAATGAGTAAATCTTTCATGCTGTCATTTTGTAGAATTATTTCTTTTAATAATCTTTCAGAGTGATTTGTTCCTTGACTATGACCAGCGATAATAAATTTTTTTGATTTATTATAATTTTTCCAATAGTATAGAAATGCATTTTTTACATCTGAATAAGCAAGATCATAAGCTTTGTATCCATTTTTTAAATCAGAATAGGAATGAATATGCATTTGCCTATAATGTGGAGCATATATATTTGCAATGCCCGAAAATACATTAGCTTGATGCTTTATGCTAGAGGCTTTAATTTTTTTGTTTAGTTTTTCATTATCAATATTTGCATTCCAATTTTCTCCTTTAAAGTAAAGAGTTGGATGAACAAAAAAAACATCTATTTTAGGGTTATAATTATATAAGCTGTCAGTATAGTTTTTGGGAAGAATTGCATGAGTAATTTTTTTTTCGGGGTGCTCTGCCCAATATTTTATCTTTGAATAGATAGGGGCAGGCGGTGCAAAATTAATATTGAAATCATCAATAGGAATTTCTTGCTTTACCGCACTAAATCTATAAGTTTTGCATGATTGTAACGTTATTACTAAAACTAAATAAAAAAAAATTGAGATGAATTTTTTTCTGCTTTTTCTAACTTCTACAACATTTTTTAAATTCTTCTCCATCCTCCATTTTCTATAAGAGGTTTTGCTTTTTTCCATTTTAATTCTCTTGTTTCAGAACCATTTGTAATAGTTACTTTTTCGTTACGTCCAGTTTCTTTTTTAACACTGATAGGCTGTGTTTTTTGTTGAGCTTGTTGAGGTTTATTTGTATTTAGTTGATTGTTAGTTTCTTCAGGACGACTCATTTTAAGGTTTCTATTTTGAGATGAATAATCTTCTTTTTGTGTATCGACCTGAGAAGGTAATCCTGATTTAAGCAGGAAAGACACAATATCTTTATTTATTTTTTCAATAAGAGATTTGAATAAATTAAATGATTCAAATTTATAAATTAATAGAGGGTCTTTTTGTTCGTATACTGCATTTTGTACTGACTGTTTAAGATCGTCCATTTCTCTTAAGTGTTCTTTCCAAACATCATCTATTATTGCAAGGGTGACACTTTTTTCAATTGATTCTGGTATATTTTTGCCTTCAGTATCATTAGCTTCTTTAAGATTAGTTACTATTTGCAGTGTTTTTAATCCATCAGTAAAAGGAATAACTATGTTTTCATAAGTAGAGGATTGATTTTCGTAAACATTTTTAATAACCGGGAAAGCTTGTTTAGCAATAGTTTCTGATTTATTTTTATATGATCTATAGCAATGTTCAAATACTTTTTCAGTTATTTCATTAGAAGATAAGTTTTTAAACTCATCTTCAGATATTGGGCTTTCTGTTGCTAATAGTCTGATTAAATCAAGTTTAAAAGAAGTATAATCTTTTGCTTCTTGTAATTCATTAACGATACTTTCACAAGTGTCATAAATCATATTTAGAACATCAAGAGACATTCTTTCCCCATATAATGCATTTCTTCTTTTTTTATAAATAACTTCTCTTTGTTGATTCATTACATCATCATACTCTAACAATCTTTTTCTTGTTCCAAAGTTGTTTTCTTCAACTTTTTTTTGTGCTCTTTCAATAGATTTACTTACCATAGAATGCTGAATCACTTCCCCTTCTTCAAGCCCCATTCTATCCATTAGTTTTGCAATTCTTTCAGAGCCAAATAAACGCATTAATTTATCTTCAAGAGAAACATAAAATTGAGAAGAGCCAGGATCTCCTTGTCTTCCCGATCTTCCTCTTAACTGTCTGTCAACTCGTCTAGAGTCATGTCTTTCTGTTCCAATAATTGCAAGCCCTCCTGCTTTTTTTACTTCATCAGATAGTTTAATATCTGTACCTCTACCGGCCATATTTGTTGCAATAGTAACAGCACTACTCTTACCCGCTGCCGATACAATGTCAGCTTCTTTTTGGTGCATTTTTGCATTTAAAACATTATGTTTTATTCCTCTTCTTCTAAGAATAGTACTTAATAATTCTGATATTTCTACGGATGTAGTTCCTACTAACACGGGTCTTTTCTTGCTTGTAAGTGTAGCAATATCCTCAATTACAGCATTATATTTCTCTCGATTAGTTTTATACACTAAATCATCTTTATCAGCTCTAATAATTGGTCTATTTGTTGGTATTGCAACAACATCTAGCTTATAAATCTCCCAGAATTCTCCTGCTTCAGTTTCAGCTGTTCCAGTCATTCCAGATATTTTATTGTACATTCTAAAATAATTTTGTAGGGTAACTGTTGCGTACGTTTGAGTCGCTGCTTCAATTTTTACATTTTCTTTAGCTTCAATTGCTTGATGAAGACCATCAGAATATCTTCGACCTTCCATAATACGACCTGTTTGCTCATCGACAATTTTTACTTTATTTTCTATTACTACATACTCTATATCTTTTTCAAATAGAGTATATGCTTTAAGTAGTTGATTGATTGTATGTACTCGCTCACTTTTTATTGCAAAATCTCTTAAAATTTCATCTTTAGCTTTAGCTTTTTGAACATCTGTACTGTTAGACTTATCAATTTCAGCAATATCTCCTCCTACATCGGGTAATACAAAAAAGTTTTTATTTTCTGTTGAGCTTGTCATTAGTTCTAATCCTTTTTCAGTGAGCTCAATTGAATTTGACTTTTCATCAATAACAAAATAAAGTTCTGCATCTACTTTGTGCATTTCTTTACTTTGATCTTGCATATAAAAGTTTTCAGTTTTTTGCATTTGCGTTCTTACTCCTTCTTCTGATAGGAATTTTATAAGTGCTTTATTTCTAGGAAGTCCTCTAAAAGCTCTTAAAAGATTTAATCCTCCATTTTCAGTATCCCCTTCGGCTAAAAGTCTCTTTGCATCAGAAATTACAGATGTTACTAATTTTTTTTGAGCTTTTACTAATTGATCAACCTTATGCTTATATTCGTTATATTCGTGTTTGTCTCCTTGGGGAGTAGGTCCAGAAATGATAAGAGGTGTACGTGCATCATCAATAAGTACAGAGTCTACTTCATCAACAATAGTATAGTGCAACTTTCTTTGTACTAAATCATTAGGGCGCTTAGCCATATTGTCTCTAAGATAATCAAATCCAAATTCGTTATTTGTCCCATATGTTATATCTGCTAAGTATGCAGCTCTTCTTTCATCAGAATTTGGTTGATGATTATCAATACAATCAATACTCATGCCATGAAATTGAAATAAGGGCCCCATCCATTGTGCATCTCTTTTGGCAAGATAATCATTTACGGTTACTAAGTGAACTCCAAATCCTGTAAGCGCATTTAAGTATATAGGCAGTGTAGCTGATAAAGTTTTTCCTTCACCAGTTTGCATTTCAGCAATTTTTCCTTGATGTAAAACAATTCCACCAATTAATTGAACATCATAATGAATCATGTCCCATTTAATTTTAGAACCTGCAGCATCCCATGTTGTTTTGTAAGTTGCCTTATCTCCAGTTATACTTACAAAATCTCTTTCTAAAGCTAATTCTTTATCATTGTCTGAAGCAGTAACTTCTATTGATTCATTTTCTGTAAATCTTCTAGCTGTTTCTTTTACTACAGCAAATGCATTCGGCAAGATGTCATTAAGTTTTTCTTCTATTTTATCTAAAATAATTTTTTCAAGAGTATCTATTTTTTTAAAGAGTTCTTCTTTTTTTTCAGTTTTTGTTTCTTTCGAGTTTGCTTTTTCTTTTAACTCCGAAATTTGATTTCTTTCTGAAGAAACAAAATCAGTAATTTGTTTTTTAAAATTTATCGTTTTATTTCTTAATTGATCATTTGTTAATTGAGTTAAGCTTTCATATTGTTTATTTATTTCTTCAACAATTGGGCTTATCTGCTTAATATCTTTATCATATTTGTTGCCAAATAGTTTGCCTATGATATTTAAAAAACTTGCCATAATTATTTTCAGTTTTATGAAGGTAAAGGTACTATTTTGCTAGACTATATGAAACAAAAAAGATTGAATTCAAACTTTTTTATTAATATTCATCTTCATTAAAGAAGAAATCATCTTTTGTAGGATAATCAGGCCAGACATCTTCAATAGAATCCCATTGCATACCAGGTTCTTCTTCGACTAGTTCCTGTAAGTTTTCTACTACTTCCATTGGTGCTCCTGAACGAATTGCAAAATCAATTAGCTCATCTTTTGTAGCTGGCCATGGAGCGTCCTCTAATTTTGATGCTAATTCTAAAGTCCAATACATTGCAATATAGATTTAATTTTTTGCAAAAATATATTTTTTATTAACTTATTTGGATATTTGTTAGTCTTTTTCCCATTTAATAGCTGGGATATTCTTTTCGTTTAAGATGAATCGACTAAGAACAAAGAGATAATCTGATAGTCTGTTAAGATATTTGAGATGTAAGGGATCTACCTCCTCGTTTTTTGAAAGTGAAACTAGTTTTCTTTCAGCTCTTCTGCATACAGTACGCCCAATATGACATTTAGAAACAGTAGGGTGCCCAGAAGGAAGAATAAAATTATTTAGACTTGGTAATGATGAGTCCATTTGATCAATTTCTTTTTCTAGCATTAGAACATCTTCTTCATTGATATTAGGGGGTGTAAAATTTTTTTGTTTTCCATCAAAAGCAATGCATGATCCAATATTGAAAAGTTGATTTTGAATTTTAAATAGTGTTTTTTTCTGAGAAGGACTGTCGTTTTGATCATAAATATTTCCAATAAAAGCATTTAATTCATCAATTGTACCATAACAGTCTAATCTAAAATGATTTTTTTTTACCCTACTTCCTCCTAGTAAACAAGTATCTCCCTGATCTCCTTTTTTTGTGTAAATTTTCATAAATTAAAATCTTATTATATAATTTTCTTTGCTTAGTTCTGACTTTAAAAAAACAATGCCAATATAAAATAAATCAATAGTTAAAGTCGTGCGGTGATGCGATTTTATATACATCCATGCATTTTCCATTCCTTTTGACCAATGGATATCGTCAAAAATAAAAATTGTATTATTATTTGAGTATTTCAAGCATTGTTCAAAATAAGAAATTGTAGCTTCTTCTTGATGATTTCCATCAATAAAAACTAAATCAACTGAGTTAATTTTTTCCAATTCTTTTTTTATTGTATCTTTAAAATCACCTAATATACAGGTGATGTTATTTGCTTTCATTCGATTAAAATTCTTTAGGGCAATTTTACTTGTTTCGGGACATCCTTCAAATGTATATACATTTGAACTTTGTTTTGCCTTTGCTAAGTATAGAGTACTGATTCCTAATGATGTGCCAAGTTCTACTATATTTTTTGGCGAGTAAAATTTGGTTACTCTGTAAAGTAATTTTCCAAACTTTGAATTTTTTGCAGAATTCTTTGCTATATCTTTTATTAGTCTATTTTTTGANTTATTGATATGACTGCCAGCCCCATAATCCGTGATTTTTATAATTTCTTTTGATTGACATAGTTCTTTTCTTAGTTGTTCTATCTGTTTTGAATTTCTGTCATTATCATTCTTATTTATTACTTGAGTAATAAATTCATATAAAAATGGTGCTTGCGCACTATGTTTAGTTTTTGCATTAAAAAAGTATATTATGTATCTCCATATGAATAAAATAGTTTTCATAATTTATTTAGCACAATTTACACAGAATCTACTGTATGGCTTAATCATTAGTCTTTCAAAAGGTATCATGATTTTGCATTTTTGACAAGTCCCAAAATTAGATTCNTTTATTTTGTCTTGCATAGCAATTAATTGTTGTATTTTTTCTTTAGCAACTCTTAATGCGGATTCTACTACACTTTTGTTATTAATTGCATCCATTCTGCTAATCCTTCCAATTGAATTTTCAGGCGCAATAGGTTTACANAGTAAAGAGTACTCTTNTATTTTTTTTTGTGTACTCTTTATTTCAGTATCTATTTTCTCTTTTAATANTTTTAATTCGGCTTTATTCATCATTACAAATGTATAATTTTTAATGTACTTTTGTAATATGATAGTTGTTACAGGAGCACTAGGCTTTATTGGTTCATGTTTGATTGCTAAATTAAATAGTTTAGAAAAAACTAATTTAATTTTAGTAGATGATTTTTCAAGAACAAAGAAAGATAAGAATTTAAAAGGAAAAATTTTCGAAAAAAAAATTGAAAGATCACTATTTATTGAGTGGTTTAAAGAAAATGCTGAAAAAGTAAACGAAGTGTATCATATTGGAGCTAGAACAGACACAACAGAATTTGACATAAATATTTTTGACAAGTTAAATTTAAATTATTCAAAAAGTTTATGGAATATATGTGTTAAATATGATATCGCTTTTGTTTATGCATCTTCAGCAGCGACTTATGGATTGGGAGAATTTGGATTTAATGATGATCATAACTTGATAGAAAAACTAAAACCTCTTAATCCATATGGAGAATCTAAGAATAATTTTGATAAATGGGTATTGCATCAGCAGAATCAACCNCCATTTTGGGCTGGATTTAAGTTTTTTAATGTTTATGGTCCTAATGAGTTCCATAAAGGGAGGATGGCGTCAGTTGTATTACATGCTGTAAATCAGATTAATAGAACTGGAGAGATGAAGCTTTTTAGATCTCATAATCCTAAATATAAAGATGGAGAACAATTACGTGATTTCGTATATGTAAAGGATGTTGTTAATGTAATTTCAAGTATGATGATGAGGAAAACAAAAAATGGAATTTATAACCTTGGAAGTGGTAAGGCACGAACTTTTAATGATTTAGTGAAAGCTACTTTTAAAGCGATGAATTATAAAATTAATATCGTATATGTTGATACTCCTCTTGATATTCGTGATAGATACCAATATTTTACTGAAGCTAATATGACTAAATTACAGCTTCTTGGGTATTATAAATCATTTACTAGTCTTGAGGACGGAGTAAAAGATTATGTTAGTAATTATTTGTTAAAGGGGAATTATTTTTAAAGTCCATCTCTTAAGCCGATAAGAAAACCTTTAATATCTTGTAAATGGTTTACAATTTCAATATTATTAATGGTNTCTCCTTTGTTTTCTTTTAATTTCTTTTTTGCCCCTTCGACGGTAAATCCTCTTTCTTTAAGTAGATGGTAAATGATTTTAATATTTTTAATATCTTTTTGAGTAAAAAGCCGATTNCCTTTTTTATTTTTTTTAGGNTTTAGGATGTCAAATTCTTTTTCCCAAAAACGAACTGCAGAGATGTTAATATTAAACATTTTTGCTACCTCACTAATTTTAAAAAAAAGTTTTTNGGGAGGTTTATTATNTAATGGCATTAGTCAAATGATTGATTATTTTGAGAACATATTTCAAGCATCTTTTNATATTGCTCTGGAGAGAGATCGTCATAATAAAAATTAACAGGATTAATTTTTTTTCCGTTTTTATGCACTTCGTAATGCAAATGAGGAGCCATTGACATTCCAGTATTACCAACATAACCAATAATATCACCTCTATTAACTTTCTGTCCTTTTTTTACAATATATTTTGACATATGCGCATATAATGTTTTGTAGCCAAAACCATGATTAATAACTACGTGATTTCCATAGCCTCTTTTACTCCTCCTTACTTTTTCTATCGTACCATTTCCAGTAGCATAAATTGGAGTGCCTATTTTGGCTGAAAAATCCATTCCTGCATGCATTTTTCTAGTTTTATAAATTGGATGTATTCTTGGACCAAAACCGCTAGCCATACGGCTTAAGTCTTTATTAGAAACAGGCTGTATTGCTGGTATTGAGGATAGCATGTTAGCTTTATCTTTTGCTAGTTCAATAACCTCATCAAATGATCTTGATTGTATGTAAAGTTGTTTTGTAATTTGGTCAATCTTTTTAGAAGTAGAAATAACAAGTTCAGAATTGTTGTACCCACTNAAATCACTATATCTATTCACTCCACCATATCCAGCTTTTCNAATAGANTTTGGAATAGGATCAGCTTCAAAAATCAGNCTNTAAATATTATCGTCTCTNTTTTGGATATCATCAAGNACTAATTCGGCTTGGGTTAACTTATCATTAATAAGTTCATATTGTGAAGTAAGTTGTTTTATCTCTCTCTGTAAGATTTTTTCCATTGGGCTGTCAAAAAACTGAAAGAATATAATCACCATTAATAGGCCTGTAAAAGAACTTCCAATAAGAAAGTAAAAGATATTTTTTATCTTTTTAGCTCTACTAAATTCAATTCGCTTATAGCTNAGTGTTTTAGTATCATAATAATATTTTATTTTAGCCATATTAAAATAATTATGCAAATTTACTTATTTTGCATTAGATAAGAGGTTAAAAATTATTGATTTCTAACACCTTATTGTTAAATGACATGATAGAAATAGACAATGAAAGCCAATACTCTTAGAAAATTATATTTAGACTTCTTTAAATCAAAACAGCATAAAATTGTACTGTCAGCACCAATGGTAATTAAGGATGATCCTACTTTGATGTTCACTAATGCAGGAATGAATCAGTTTAAAGATATCTTTTTAGGCAACTCTTTAGCTAAGGATTTACGTATTGCAAATTCACAAAAATGTTTAAGAGTATCTGGAAAACATAATGATTTAGAAGAAGTTGGACATGATACATATCATCATACTATGTTTGAGATGTTAGGATCATGGAGTTTTGGAGATTATTTTAAGGAGGAAGCGATTGATTTAGCTTGGGAATTTTTAGTTGATGTTTGTCGTTTAGAGAAAGATAGAATATATGTTACAGTTTTTGAAGGGGCAAAGGATGATAAATTATCAAAAGATGAGGAAACTTTGAAGTTTTGGAGAAAACATCTGGAAGATGACAGAATCTTAAATGGTAATAAGAAAGATAATTTTTGGGAGATGGGCGAAACTGGACCTTGTGGTCCTTGTACTGAGATTCATTTTGATAATAGATCAAATCAAGAAAGAGAGCAAAATAGTGGAGCGTTATTAGTAAATAAAGATCATCCGCAAGTAATTGAGATTTGGAATTTGGTTTTTATGCAGTATAATAGATTCTCAGATAAAACTTTGAAATTATTACCAAAGTATCATGTTGATACTGGAATGGGTTTTGAACGCTTAGCAATGATTATGCAAGGAGTAAGNTCTAACTATGATACAGATATTTTTCAGCCAATTATTCNGCAAATAGCTATTAAATCAAAAATAAATTATGGCGAAAAGTTACAGCAGGATATAGCNATGAGAGTTGTTGCGGATCATATTAGAGCNATTGTATTTTCTATAGCTGATGGTCAGCTACCATCAAATGTTAAGGCAGGTTATGTTATTAGAAGAATATTAAGAAGGGCAGTTAGGTATGCGTATACTTTCTTGAATATTAGAGAGCCATTTATGTGCGAACTAGTACAAGTATTAGCTGATCAGATGCAAGAGCATTTCCACGAGTTGAAATCACAACAAAATTTAATTGAGAGAGTAGTAAAGGAAGAGGAAGTATCTTTTTTAAGAACTCTTTCTGATGGCCTTAAAAAGATTGATCAAATTATTAGAAAAAATAATGGGGATGTTGATGGCAAACAAGTTTTTGAGCTTTACGATACTTATGGTTTTCCATCAGATCTTACGGCACTTATTTTAAGTGAAAAGGGTTTGANTTTTAANCAAGAAGATTTTGATATTGCTATGCAACAACAGAAAGAAAGATCGAAAAAAGATGGGAAGCTGGATAAGAGAGATTGGATAATATTAATTGAAGATGATGAGCAAGAGTTTGTTGGCTATAATAATCTTGAAGTAGATGTAAGAATTACTAGATACAGAGAGGTGAAATATAAAGGTCAGGTTAAGTATGAGTTAGTATTTAATATTACACCATTCTTTCCTCAAGGAGGCGGACAAGTTGGAGATACGGGTATTATTGAAAATAAAAATGAAAAAATTGATATNATTAATACAAAGAAGGAAAATAAATTAATTTTACATTATTCAGATAATTTACCAAATGATATAACAGCAGAGTTTACTGCTAAGGTAAATGTTTCTAATAGAAAGGCNTCTTCAAGAAACCATACAGCAACACATTTGNTGCATGAGGCTTTAAGAGTTATCTTAGGAGAACATGTAGTTCAAAAAGGTTCTTTGGTCAATCCTTCTTATTTACGTTTTGATTTTACNCATTTTNNAGGNATCGGAAAGTCGGATTTACTTAAGATTGAAAAATATGTGAATGCTAAAATTTTAAAAAATATTCCTTTAGAAGAACATGTCAATTTGCCTTTAAGTAAAGTAAAGGATTTAGATGTAATTATGCTTTTTGGTGAAAAATATGAAGATGTAGTNCGAATGATTCAGTTTGATACATCTAAAGAATTATGTGGAGGCACACATGTAAATGCAACTGGTCAGATAGGACTTTTTAAAATTTTATCAGAAGGATCAATTTCATCTGGAGTTAGGAGGATAGAAGCCATAACAGGAGANAGNGCTTTAGATTACCTAAATAAAAAAGTAGAATTGTTAGATGAAATAGGTAGTTTAGTTAAGNATAAAGATNTAAAAACTGGAGTTTTACAGTTNATAACTTCTAAAAAAGAATTAGANAGTAAGTTAGTGGCTCTTAAAAAAGCAAATTCTGGAAATNTAAAGCAGAAGTTATTAAATTCAGTTATTAGTNTGAATGGGATAAAATGCATTGCTAAAGAAGTAGAAATGGATGCTCAAGATATGAAGCATATATCTTTTGAGCTTAGAAAAGAAGAAAACTTNGTTGTGGTTTTAGCTGCAAAATTATCAGATAAAGCATTNTTATCTGTTATGATTACTGATGATTTAGTTTCAAATGGGATGANTGCTGTTGAAATAATAAAGGAGCTAGCTAAAGAGATTAATGGAGGAGGTGGAGGGCAAACATTTTTTGCCACTGCTGGAGGAACAGAAATTAGTGGTTTAAANANAGCNTTAAATAAAGTTAAAGAGATAATTGGATAAAAAATAAAAGCCAGCATTATGCTGGCTTTTACTGGTAATATGTTTGATTTCTCTTAGAATCTATAAGAAAGTCCAAAGTTAAATGATCCTTCTCTGTTTCCTTCATCATCTTCACTTACAGGAATCATATAGTTAGGCTCAACATAAAGCCCTTTCCATACATTAAAAGCCATTCCAAGTCCTACTTCCATGTTATCTGATCCATTTTCAGTAGGCATCTGTAANCTTGCATAAGCACCTTCTACTTGAGAGATGTTATAACGNANCCAAAAGTTATAAGTATCATCTTCTTCTTCAAGTTCTGCTGCAGTATGATTNTGCCCATCATCTTCATGATGTTCTGCAGCTGCTCTGGAAATACCAACAGTAAATGCATCATTTACCATGTATCCAAATCCTAGGTTTGCAGAAATTTTATCTGCGTTTTCTTCTTGATCACTATCATACACAGTAGTGACCATGAATTGTGCAGATGCGCCTAATGTAAATAAAGCTACAACTGCGGTTAAAAATAATTTTTTCATCTTTTTAAATATTTAAATAGTTAATATGTCGGCAAAGATAGTAAATATGCATTGGTATTTCAACTTCATTCATACAGTTCTTAACAATTTCTTGTTAGTTGTTAAATGCATTAAAATAAAAAAGGGCTGCAATAAGCAGCCCTTTAATTTATTAATTAAACTTTATGTAGATTATAGACCTACGTTTAAAGTTAACCACATGTATTTCATTTCATCATTATCACCTACTTGGTCAGTAGCATAGTTAAGTGATAAATTAGAATTGTCATTTAAAGAGTAACCTAATGAAATTTCCATTACATCTCTCTCATAGTCCTCATTTTCTGAGTTAGTAATTTGGTGCATAGTTGCTCCTAAAGAGATTGCCCCCATTGTGTAAGTTAAACCAAGAGACATGTCTTCTTCATTAGCACCTAAGTAACCAATGTTACCAGTAGCAGCATAGTTTCCACCATTATCCATGTTAGTTCCTTCCATATGGAAAGCTGAGTCACCATAAGTAGTGTAGTTACCATGAATGCTCATGTCATCATTTACAGCATAAGAAAGTCCTAAAGAATTCATTTCTCCACCTGTAAAATCTCTGTTTATAGAAGCTGAAACTGTAGCTCCTGATACTTCACCAGAAAGATCAATACCAGTAGCAGCGTCTCCAGACTCACCATTAACTTCGTCAGACATGTATAGGAAGTTCACATTCCATCCAGAGAATTCACCACCAAGATTTAACCACATGTTACCATTGTTTTCATCGTCCTCACCACCTGCGTTTTGAGAGTGGTATCCAATAGTTACATCAGCCATATCAAAGTTTAGTCCAAATGTCAAACCATCCCATGTAGTTCTGTTAGTACCCCAGTCATTAGTAGACATTAAGGCTCCTGAACCATAGTTTAATGCTTGACGACCAGCAGTTAAGCTAGCGTAACCCATTAGGTCAGTAGAAGCGTAAGCTTCATAAAGCTCAGCATGAACTTCAGCAGTACCAGCGTTTCCATTCATGAATGTATAGTTTACATCAGATGAAATGTGGATTCCCCAGTCTGAACCTCCCCAAGTAGTTCCAACAGTAACTCTTTGGTCTGTACTTCTTAAGTCGTTATCACCTGACATGTTGATTCTTGTTCTAGAATCAGCACCCCAATCTTGTGCGAAAGCGACAGTTGTCATTAGTCCTAATGAAAGGGCTAATATGTTACGTAAATTTTTTTTCATTTTAAATATAATTTGGTTAATACGGGTGCAAAGATAAACCTCTTTCACAATTGTGACCTAACAAATTTCACTATTTTTATCATTTTATTGTCTTTTTTTNANTTAANATNCTGATTGTCANACACTTAATGGGTTAAATTTTTTTTNAAAATTTTGGCTAAAAAAGTGATAAATTGGTTAAAAAACATGCAAAAACGCTAAATGGGATAAAAAATAAGAAGTTAATATTTAAGCCATTTCCATAGCTCTTTATAGCTAATTTTTTTGCCATACATTAATATTCCNGTTCTGTANATTTTTCCAGCAAGCCATGTAGAGGCTAAAAATGTACTGATTAGTATCGACATAGAAAGTAATAACTCCCAATTAGCAATGCCAAATGGAAGTCTTACCATCATAATTATTGGTGAGNTAAATGGAATAATACTCATCCAAAATGCTAGAGTACCATCAGGGTTTTCCATTATTGGTTGTATAAGTATAAACGATAATATAAGAGGAATTGTTATTGGTAATATAAACTGTTGTGTATCTGCTTCTGCATCTACTGCAGAGCCAACAGCAGCAAATAAAGAACTATACATTAAATAGCCCGCTAAGAAGTAAAAGATAAATGAAAAGAAAATTTGAGTTAGATTGATTCCTGCTGTTACACTTGCTATTTGTGCTAAAATGATTGATTGCTCAGTGGAATTAATTTTAGTTCCCATACTACTTGCATCCAAGAAAGCAAGTTCCGCAATAGAGGATATAATAATAGTAAGAAATATCCAAAGTATAAATTGGGTAAGANCAACAAGAGCAACTCCAATTATTTTGCCCATCATAAGTTGAAATGGTTTAACNGAAGAAATAATGATTTCAACTATTCGATTAGTTTTTTCTTCAATAACTCCTCTCATCACCATTGTTCCGTACATAAAGATAAATATATAAATAAGTATGCCTGATATAAACCCAATACCCATACTTGCTTCAGAGTGAGAGTTGGTACTACTCCCGTCTTCATCTATCAATTTCGTTCTAATTTCAATCTCAGATTTAGCATTTTCAATTATTTGAGGATTAATTCCAGCTTCTTTAAGATTCTTAATTTCAATGATATTGTCAATTTGTTGTTTAATATCTTTACTTACACTCAAACTAATTTGTTGATCGGAAAAAAGGGTAAATTGGTTGTTTTCTATGTATAAAAGTGCATAATACGGACTTTCGCTAAAGTCATTTGTAAGATTTATTGCTTCTATATTTGGGATTTGAGTAAAATGAAGAAAATCAGTGTCTTCTAATATATACTCGCTTTGCTCATTTATAGCTATAAAGCGTTCCTGTTTGCTTTCATTTGCTAAATAAATCGGAACAATCATTAGAGCTGCCATAAGAATAGGGCCCAGTATAGTCATGATAATAAAAGACTTCTTTCTTACCCGAACTAGATATTCCCGTGAAATAATTAGCCAAATTTTATGCATTTTTTACAGCTTTAATAAAAATTTCTTCTATAGTTGGAGACTCTTTTTTGAAAGAAAGAACTTCATAATTTGTATTTATATAATTCAAGGCTTTGCTACCAGTGATTTCTTTATTTAATAGAATACGGTATGTATTTTTTTTACTACTAATAATTTCATATAGATCATTATTTTCTAA
>NZRJ01000021.1 GCA_002693745.1 Flavobacteriales bacterium | reverse complement strand
CTAAAAGCATTAATGTATCTTCATTAGCTGATGGAATATATCTGTTAAATGTACATACTGAAAAAGGAACCAAAACTCAAAAAATTACTATTACAAAATGATAAAGATTAAAAAAATAACTCTTGGCTTACTCATAACATTAACTACATTAATAACTTTTGGCCAAAATAGAGATTTACCTAATGTGATTGTTAAAAATTTAGATGGCAGTAACTTTAATATTAGTGATCTAAATAATAAAGGTCCAATTGTAATTTCTTTTTGGGCTACTTGGTGTAAGCCATGTAAAAAAGAGCTAAATAATATTGCAGAAATATATGAAGACTGGCAGGATGAAACCGGCGTAAAATTAGTAGCTGTCTCAATTGATGATTCAAGGTCGATGTCAAAAGTAGCCCCTTATGTTAATGCTTCTGATTGGGAATATGAAATTTATTTAGACCCTAATAGTGACTTAAAAAGAGCTATGGGTGTTTCAACTGTCCCGCACACTTTCCTTTTAAATAAAGAAAATAAAATTGTTTGGCAACATAAGGGATATATTGAAGGAGATGAGATAGAACTATACAAAGAGATTAAAAAACTTGTAAAATAGTACTTAATTAATCAGTATATGAAAAAGATCCTATTATTAATTATTACAATTAGTGTCTACTGTGTAGGATTTTCTCAAGAAAAAAACTCAGGTGAAATTCACGGAGATTTTAACCTAAACTTGCAATCTTATCAAGAAGATTTAAAAATAGGTGCAGAAGCAGCTGATGAGATTATTCTCAATAATGCTTATTTAAATTTAAATTACACGAAAGGAAACTTTGCAACTGGCTTACGATATGAAAGTTATTTAAATGCATTAGCAGATTATGATCCTGAATTTAAAGGTAATGGAATTATGTACAAGTATGCTAAATATAGTATTGATGGCTTAGAAATTACCGCAGGAAATTATTACGAACAATTAGGAAGTGGCTTAATTTTTAGAAGTTATGAAGAAAAAGGGCTTGGTATTGACAATGCTATGGATGGAATTAGAGTAAAATATAAGCCAACTAATGGACTTTATATAAAAACATTTATTGGAAAAAGCAGAGCTCATTTTACATATGCTGATGGAATATTTAGAGGGGCAGATACAGAGATAAATTTTAATGAGTTGTTAAATACAGAATTTAAAACTCAAATTATTTTTGGGGGGAGTTTTGTTAGTCGATATCAGGAAAGAAGTAACCCTGTATTTAAGATTCCTCAAAATGTTAGTGCTTACGCTGGAAGAATTGGACTAAATTTTGGCAATTGGAATTATTATGGAGAATATGCTTATAAAATCAATGACCCTGCCAATGTTTTAAATGCTAGTAAAATGAATTACGCTAGCGGAAAAGCATTTACGCAAAATATTACTTTCTCAAAAAAAGGATTTGGTGTTATAGCTGAAATTCACAGAACAGATAATATGACATTTAAATCTGACCGCGATAGAGATGGTAAGGCCTATATAATTAATTATATACCAACTCTTAGTAAGCCTCACGCATATTCATTGTTAGCTCTATATCCTTGCGCAACGCAAGCAGATGGAGAATTTGGTATGCAATTTGATGTATTCTATAAATTTGCAAAAGGGACAATTTTTGGAGGGAAATATGGAACAAAAATAAATATTAATTACTCTAAAATTAATAGTTTAGATGGTGGCCCATCATTTTTAAATGATAACAATGAATATAGTTCATCTATGAATATTAATAATTCTACAATCAATTATAAAGATCTTAATCTAACTATCAATAAAAAAATAAACAAAAAAATAAAAACAAACTTTATAATAGCTAATCAAACATACAACAAAGATGTATTAGAAGGCAAACCTATAGGAGATTATGGCATTCTCAACTCAACAATTATTGTTGGAGATATAAGTTATAAAATCAAAAGAGGTCATACTCTAAGGATGGAATTACAAACTTTGACATCAAAACAATTAGAATCTGCCAAACAGCTAGCAGAAGGTAATTGGAATATGGCACTTTTAGAATATACTATTTCTCCTCATTGGTTTTTTACAATTCAAGATATGTATAATAATGGTCATGAAGATATTAAGAAGAGGCTACATTATGTAAATATAAATGCAGGATTTATTAAAGGAGCAAATAGATTTGAGATAGGCTATGGAAAGAAAAAAGAAGGGATATTTTGTGTCGGAGGAGTATGTAAAACAGTACCTTCATCAAATGGATTTACTCTAAGTATATCATCAAGTTTTTAAAAATGAAAAAATATTTTTTAATTCTATGTTCAATATTATCTATTAACTCTTGTGATATAGTTGAAGGACCATATATCACAGATGCTGATTCGTATGTTAACCCTGATAAAAAAGTACTTATTGAGGATTTTACTGGCCATCTATGTTCTAATTGCCCAGATGCAGCCAGAGAAATTTCAGCAATTCATGATGTGTATGGCGATCAAATTATTGCACTAGCAATACACACAAGCACATCTTTTGCTAGACCTTACTCAGAATCCCAAACAGGTTACCAATATGACTTTAGAACAAAATGGGGGGACGAATGGGACAACATTTTTGGAGCCTCAGAAATAGGTCTACCTAGAGGGATGGTAAATCGTATTGGTGGTCAATCACCTACTTTAGGTAAAGATGAATGGGCTGCTGTTGTGGCAAACGAACTAAAAAAAGAAATCGACTTTAAAATTAATATTTCGTCAAATGCTCAATCTATAACAGTGACCTCTGATATACAAAATAATATTAGTGGTNATTTTAATTTAGTAATTTGTTTAGCAGAAAATAATATTATTAATTGGCAAAAAGATGGAGTTGATAATGTTGAAGATTATGTTCATAATCATGTGCTAAGATCTGTTCTAATTGATGATGCTATTTCAGAATCAACAAATTTAGTTGGTGGNGAACAAATTGTAAGCACAATTGAATATNATTTACAAACNTTAGAGCAATTTAATATAGACTATTCAAATGAAACTGCAGAGGCAGGAAATGGTAATGCTGGTGGATGGAATGCTGCTAATATATCAGTTATAGCATTTATATATAATACTAATACAAATGAAATTGTTCAAGTAGAGGAGGTTAATCTAAATCAATAATTTAATATGAAAAAAGTTTTACTAATAACTCTTTTAAGCTTTGCTAGTCATATAGTTTATGGGCAGAATAATCAAATTAGCATTCTAAATCAACATATAGCGCAAGGAGAAAAAGTTATCGAAGCATATTTTACTCCAATGGCTGAAAGTTTTGGAGCTGGACTAAATAATGGCTGGTATAATACTGCAAAACCTCACAGTTTGGGTGGTTTTGATATAACTTTTACTTTGAATACTGTTNTTATACCAAATTCTGCAGAAACATTTAATATTAAAAAAGCAGGAGGAGATATCTTTACNTCAAATGAAAGTGAAGCATCAACAATATTGGGGTCAGAAGAAACAACTACCATGTACTATAATCCCACTTCTACACCCAACCCAATCCCAAACGCATTTGAAATGCCAGGNGGATTTAAAATTCCTGCTGTNCCTTTACCAATGATTCAAGCTGGTATTGGTTTAATCAAAAAAACAGCTGTTGATATAAGATTTATGCCAATGTTAAATGTTGGGGANAATTTAAATATAAATCTTTATGGCATTGGATTAAAACATGATGTTTTACAATGGATTCCAGCAATTGGAGATGCTGCTCCATTTAGTCTTTCTTTGCAATGGGGTTATACTACNTTAAATACAGATCTAGAAATTTATGACCAAAAAATATCTCTAAATACAAAAGCTAACACATTTAATTTAGTAGCCTCCAAAAAATTATTAATGTTTACTGCATATGCTGGCATAGGATACAACTCGGGAAAAACAACTTTTTCAGCTGATGCAAATTTTGATTTAAATGGGGTCAAATTTGATGAAAAAGTAGAAATAAATTTTGAATCTAATAANAATCTCAGAACAAATATTGGATTAAGATTAAACATAACTGTTTTAACTATACACGCAGATTATACTTTTGCAGAATATCCAACTGCAACTCTTGGGCTTGGAGTTAGTATAAGGTAACATGTTTAAAAAAATTATNATATACTTTTTAGTTTTTATTAACTTCAGTACTCATGCGCAAAATTTTGGTGGAGGATTTATTTTAGGTTTGAACTCCTCACAAGTAGGAGGAGATAATTTAGCTGGATTTCATAAAACTGGTNCCTTAATTGGTATCTTTGCAAATAAATCTATATCTGAACTTATGAGTTTCCAAATGGAGATGACTTTTGCTCAAAAAGGAAGTAATAATCCTGAAATGAATAACTATGAAAATGAAAATTATTTAAAACCAGATATTTCATCTTCATATATAGAGCTCCCGTTCTTATTGCAATATCATCAAAATGAAGATTTNAAGATAGAATTTGGTTTACTTGCAGCATATCTAATTGATGCATACTATAATGATATTAATGGTAAAATTCCTTTNTCTAACAACCAGATTAATCCATTTATAGATTATGATTTTGGAATACTTTTAGGAATTGATTATAAATTCTCAACTAAATTCACTTTAAATACTAGATTAAGTAATTCCATAAAACCAATAGGATCTGAAGATTATATAAATAATACTANTTTTAATTCATCAAGAAAAGGAAAATATAATTCAGTTTTAAGTTTCGCAATACATTATAACCTATCATGAATAAGAAGCATAAAATAATTATTGCTGTAACGGGAGCTAGTGGAGCCATCTATGCAAAAGTATTGTTTGATAGATTAGTACAATTACATGATCAAATAGAAAAAATTGGGGTAATAATGTCAAATAATGCTAAGTATGTTTGGGAACAAGAACTAGGAAATAAAAACTACAATCTGTANCCTTTCACNTTTTATAAGCAAATGGATTTTATGGCTCCATTTGCAAGTGGCTCTGCAAATTATGGAACNATGATAATATGCCCATCATCAATGGGGACAATGGGNCGCATTGCTAGCGGAATTTCGAATGACTTNACTACAAGAGCTGCTGATGTAATTCTTAAAGAAAGAAGAAAATTGATTATTATAGCAAGAGAAACCCCTCTAAGTCTCATTCATATTAATAACATGAAAGTAATTACAGAAGCTGGAGGAGTTATATGTCCAGCAACACCTTCATTTTATAGTAAGCCAAATACAATTGAAGAATTAGCTGCCACTGTAATTGATAGAGTGTTGACTCTAGTTAATTTAGAATATGACTCATATAGTTGGAATGAATAACAATAAATTTTTAATTTATTTGTTATTGTAGATACAAAATATTATATGATGTTAGAATTCAGNAANAAAATTCTTAGCAAAGTAAGCTTTGATAAAAAGCTTTTTAAGAAAGAACTTTCAAAAAGCATAAAATGGTTAAATAAAAAAGAAGTCCTAAGTTTAAAAATATGGGCGCTTACTACATTTTCACAATATAAAAATATTACTAGAGAAGTTTTTGATAAATTATCTTCTTAAAATAAATTCCCTTGATCAGCGGGTCTAACCTTTCCTAAATGTTTATACGCAAGTTCAGTTGCTTGTCTTCCTCTTGGTGTTCGCATTAGATAACCTTCCATAATTAAAAAAGGTTCATACACCTCTTCAATTGTTCCTGCTTGCTCTCCTACAGCAGTTGCAATGGTGGTTAATCCAACTGGTCCTCCTTTAAACTTTTCAATAATTGAAGATAAAATTCTATTATCCATTTCATCTAATCCATTTTCATCAACATTTAATGCATTTAATGAATATTGACTAATTGACATATCTATATTTCCGTCTCCTTTTATCTGTGCAAAATCTCTAACTCTTCTTAAAAGAGCATTAGCAATACGTGGAGTTCCCCTACTTCTTCTTGCAATTTCTAAAGATGCATCTTTTGCAATACTAATATCCAAAATACTAGAGGACCTATTTACAATATTAGATAATAAATCTAACTTGTAATATTCAAGTCTTGAATTAATTCCAAAACGCGCTCTTAGTGGAGATGTTAACAAACCAGATCGAGTTGTAGCACCAATTAAAGTAAAAGGACTAATTTTTATCTGNACTGTACGCGCATTAGGNCCTGATTCGATCATAATATCAATTTGATAGTCCTCCATAGCAGAATACAAATATTCCTCTACGATTGGATTTAATCTATGTATCTCGTCGATAAATAAAACATCTCGTTCTTCTAAATTTGTAAGAAGTCCTGCTAAATCACCTGGTTTATCTAATACAGGTCCTGATGTTACTTTAATATTAACACCTAGTTCATTAGTAATAATATTTGCTAATGTTGTTTTTCCAAGTCCCGGAGGGCCATGTAGCAAAACATGATCTAAAGCTTCTTCTCTTTGCTTAGCAGCCTGTATGAAAACTTTAAGATTATCAACTATTTTATCTTGCCCTTCNAAGTCAGAGAATAATTTTGGGCGCAAAACTTGATCATATTCAAAGTCTTCATTTAAACTACTATCTTCTATTTCAAAATCGTCATTCATTATGTTAACAAAAATAAGCATAAAAAAAGGGTCAGAAAATCTGACCCTATAAAATATATCAACAATATATTATGTATGTAGATGTTTACTCTCATCTAAAAATGGATGATGCTTAATTTCAATATCTCTTTTAGATAAACTACTCAATATAACTCTTATAAACAACCCAAGGAACCCAATTCCCAATCCAACTTCCAATAATCCTAAATGACCATGATCATGTAGTGTNCCAGGAGCAAATAATAAATAAGAATTTATCCAATGACCTATTAAAATTACTATACAAACAAAAATTAAACGATTCTTGTTTCGTTTAGCATCTCTACTCATTAGAAAAAGAGCTGGAATAATAAAATTAATTGCTAAACTAAACCAAAAAAGAAATCTATAATTATCTAATTCTATTCTTTCCATATGATAAATAACCTCTTCTGGAATATTAGCATACCATATCAACATAAACTGAGAAAACCACATATAGGTCCAAACTATAGAAAAGGCAAATACAAACTTCCCCAAATCATGTATATGACTATCATTCAAATCCTTTATGTATCCCTGTTTNTTTAATAATAAAGTTATCAATAGAATACTGGCAAATCCAATTGTGGCCCATTCACTAAAAATATACCAACCAAATAAGGTGCTAAACCAATGCGTATCTATTGACATGATCCAATCCCAAGCTGCCGTAGAAGATGTAATNGCAAAGAAAACAATAAACCAACCAGAAACTCTTAATCCTTTCCAATATGAACTTTCTCCTATACCACCTTCCAAATCACTTTCTATAGAAATTTGTCTTAATCTTCTAGCGCAATAAATCCAAATAATAACATAAATAAATGATCTTATAAGGAAAAANGTTGCATTTAGATAAGGTTCCTTTCCAGCAATAATTGCATCATAATTATCTGATCCTTCTGTCATTATACCAGGCTCTAACCAATGATATATGTGATTACCTCCAAAATGTAATACAGCAGTTACTACTATAAATAACATTATAATTGAGGTNTATGGAAGAAATGTCATAATAGCCTCTGGGACACGTTTTAGCACAATAGACCACCCTGCCTCAGCTACATATTGTAATGCAACAAAAAAGACTGCAAACAATGAAATTCCTAAAAAGAAATAATTATTAAATAAAAGATTCGTCCATGCAGCATGACTATCACTTGTAAATGCTATNATTGCTGATAAAATTCCTATAAAGATCATTATTAATGACGCATTTTTCAGTCCTACATTAGGAATGTAACTATTATCTGTTTTATTCATTGGTATATTTCTGAAGTTCTTGAACATATAATACAATCTTCCATCTTTCTTTCTCTGTTATCTGTGAAGCATGTGGTCCCATTGCATTTAATCCATAAGTTATTGCATGATATAAATGTCCAGCTTTTAAGTCACTCATTGTTCCTCCTGTTCNTCTAATTTGCTTATTGTCATTATAATGTGGAACAGCAGAATAAATAGGATGAGTTATTGATCCTCCACCTGCACCATTAGGACCATGACAATGCTTACAAAACATTATATAAAGTGCCTCCCCATCCTGCATATTTTTTTTGTTTTTTTCTAACGGATTTTTAGCCTCTCGACCTGCTAGTAAATAACCTTCTAAAGTCTCATCATAATTAAATGTTTTTAAATAACCTCTAGCAATAGTACCNTTAACCGGTTTTCTAGCATTTATGCTATCTTTAAATACTGTATTCATACCATATGTTTCTAGTGATGGAGAACGATACATATTGGGCATATATTCATAACCTCTTCCATCATTTCCGCAAGAAACAAATAGAATATACATACAGAAAACTAAAATAAATTTATATTTCATCTTTCTCGTTTATTTCGGTAACATTAGATTTTTTCAGTAATTTAATTATATCAGATTTATTATCAGTATAAATTACTTCAACTAAAAATTTATCATCAGTTGTTCTAGGATCTGGACTTGTAGTGGTAGCTCCTGGGTATAATCTATTTCTAAACAGATAAGTAAGAGACATTAGATGTCCTGCAAAAAGTACAGTACACTCAAACATTATNGGTACAAAAGATGGTAAATTATGATAAAAGGTAAAATTTGGTTTACCACCTATATTCATTGGCCAACTCTTACCAACACCAGAAATCATAATATAATAAATTAATAATGCACCAAAGGNTAGCCCAATACAACCATAAATAAATGCAGTAATTGCCATTCTAGTTTCTTTTAAACCAAGAACTGGATCCAAACCATGAATAGGAAATGGACTATATACTTCACTTACTACAATATTTTCATCTCTTAAATCTTTAACAACACTTAATACGTCTTGCTCATCATCAAAAATAGCATGTATAATTTTATTTTTCATTTTTACTTTTTATATTCAGATCCTGATGATTTTAAAATACTTTTTAGCTCTGCTTGAGCAACTACTGGAAATGCTCTGGCATACAATAAAAATAATACAAAAAAGAAGCCAATTGTGCCAAGAAAAATTCCAATGTCAACAAATGTAGGTGAGAACATTGTCCATGCAGATGGTAGAAAGTCTCTATGTAAAGAAGTTACAATAATTACAAAACGTTCAAACCACATACCAATATTAACGAAAATTGACAAAATAAATGTTGCAACAAATGATGTTCTTATCTTGTAAATCCAATAAAGTTGTGGAATCACGACATTACATGTCATCATACTAGCATATGCCCACCAATAAGGACCAGTTGCTCTATTTAGAAAAGCATATTGCTCAAATTCAACACCAGAATACCATGCCATAAAAAGCTCTGTTATATAAGCTACACCAACTAATGATCCAGTGAAAAGTATAATCACATTCATATACTCAATATGCTTAATAGTGATATATGCCTCCATATTAACTACTTTTCTCATAATAATTAACAATGTCTCAACCATAGCAAATCCCGAAAAAAGTGCTCCTAAAACAAAGTATGGTGGAAAAATAGTNGTATGCCATCCAGGAATAACCGATGTAGCAAAATCCATACTTACAATAGAATGTACCGAAAATACAAGCGGTGTAGCAAGACCAGCTAAAACTAAAGATACTTCTTCAAAACGCTGCCAATGNTTAGCTCGACCGCTCCATCCAAATGCCATCAAAGTATAAAGCTTTTTCCTCATTGGAGATATTGTCTTGTCCATTCTATCTCTAATCATTGCAAAATCTGGAATTAATCCAATATACCAAAATACTACAGAGACAGTTAAATATGTTGAAATTGCAAATACATCCCAAAGTAATGGAGAATTAAAATTAACCCAAAGAGATCCAAACTGATTTGGTATTGGAAATACCCAATATGCTAACCANGGTCGACCCATATGAATAAGTGGAAATAAACCAGCTTGAGCAACACCGAAAATAGTCATTGCTTCAGCAGATCTATTTATTGCCATTCTCCATTTTTGTCTAAATAATAATAGTACTGCAGAAATCAAGGTTCCAGCATGACCAATCCCAATCCACCAAACAAAATTNGTAATATCCCANGCCCAATCAANTGTTTTATTTANACCCCANNCNCCNATNCCNGTNCCNATNGTGTANGCCATNCANNNAAANCCCCANAGCATTAANACAGCAGACAANGAAAANANAATCCACCANTANTTATTNGCTTTNCCTTCNACAGGNCTAGCAATATCNNTAGTTATATCATGATANGTTTTATCACCNANNATTAANGGNTCTCTNATTNTTGATTCTTTATGCATTATGATTTATTTCTTACTTTAGTTTGATAAAAAACAGATGGGTTGACATTTAGATGATCTAAAAGATCATATGCTCTTTCATCTTTTTTCAATTTGGACACTTCACTTTCTGGATTGTTAGAATCTCCAAATACAATTGCATTAGTTGAGCATGATGATGCACAAACTGTCTGAGCTTCTTCATCTAAAATAGGACGACCTTCTTTCTTCGCTGTTAACTTAATTTCTTGTATCTTTTGAATACACATACTACACTTCTCAATTACTCCTCTAGACCTTACAACTACATCAGGATTTAACACCATCTTACCATAATCATCATTCATGTTGAAATCAAATTTTTCATTCTCCGAGTACTGAAACCAATTAAAACGTCTTACTTTGTAAGGGCAATTATTCGCGCAATATCTGGTACCAACACACCTATTATATGTCATTTGATTAAGTCCCTCATTACTNTGAGTAGTCGCAGCAACAGGACAAACATTTTCACATGGNGCATTATTACAGTGCTGACACATTACTGGTTGGAAAACCACTTCTGGATTTTCTGAAGGTTCTTCCATTTGCTTATACATCGAAATTGCAGAAATATCATCCTTTTTAGCAACATCTTTGGTCATGTCTGANGAATAATATCTATCAATTCTCATCCAATGCATATCACGACTTCTTCGCATTTCTTCTTTACCTACAACTGGTATATTATTCTCTGCCTGACAAGATATAACACATTCTCCACAACCAGTACAAGCAGTCAAATCAATGGATAAATTCCAAAAGTGTCCTGTTTTCAAATCATGCTCATCATAAAGACTAAGTTTATCAGAAGGNAAATCTCCTTTAAAAGTTGGATATGTTGTTCTATGATTTCCTGCAGAAGGATCTTTTATATAATCTGATAATGTTGTCTCTTTTACCATATCTCTTCCCATCATNGTATGATGTAGTTGTATAGAGGCAAACTCATGCTCTCCTTGAGCAAGCTCAATAGCAACTGTCTTTGATCTTAATAATGGAAATGCATTAAAACCAACGTTATTAGCTGCTTTACCAGATTTTGTTCGACCATATCCTACAGCTATACCGATAGTGTTTTTAGCTTGTCCAGGTTGTATCAATACAGGAACATTCTCAATTACATTATTGCCTGATTTTATATTCACTAAACTACCATTCAAACCTCCATTTGATACATTCCAATTTTTTAAATTAAGTTCTCGTGCCGTACTAGCCGAAACAGTCATATAGTTATCCCAGCATGCTCTTGAAATCGGATCAGGAAACTCCTGAAGCCAAGGATTGTTAGCTTGAGTACCATCTCCTATACCTATTTTTTCATAAAGCACTAGCTCGATTTCNTCAGTTATATTTTGANNAGCTGGTTTATCTATATCTAACTTTGAAATTGTTTTAACTTTAGGTGTAGATTGCTTATAATCAAAAAATCCATCATGAACTGCCTGCTCCCAATTAACNCCCTTTGCTCNCCAAAAATCAGACAAATAAGAATGATAATCTTTGTCATCTACCCAACGTAAAATAGTTTCTTCAAACTGTCTAGTATTAAATAAGGGAGCTATCGTTGGCTGCATTAAACTATAAACATTATGTGATGGATTTAAATCACCCCAGCTTTCAAGGTTATGATTTTCAGGACAAACATACTCCATTTTAGAAGCTGTTTCATCATTGTACATTGAAGTTGATATTGTTAAATCTACCTTAGATAATGCAGAACTAAATTCTTTTGCATTATATAAATTATATAATGGATTTACCTTATAGGTTACTAAAGCTCCTACATCTCCATTTTGCATATCTTGTATTAAACCGTCAACCTTTTCGCTATCTCCCTGTCTAATATATGATGGTTTTTTTAGTGAAATTGTCTTGCTGTAATTACCCAAGTGAGAATTAATCGCATTAACAATTAACTGCGTACTCATATCATTACTATCACATACTATAATTGACTTTCCTTGACTATTTAATAATTTTTTACTAATTTCTAACAATCTACTATCATTAGGTTTTCTTCCATTTAAAATAGAATAGTAAAGATCTGATAATAACGTTTTTTGTTCAGAAGGTTTTATAGGTATTCTTTTATCTGCATTTGAACCTGTTAATGATAAATTTGTCTCAAGCTGATAATGCTTAGACATTTTAGCATTTTTAGGATTTCTAGCTTTAATGTAATCATTAGAGTAATCATTATTTAGCCAATTGCCTAAAAAGTCAGCACCGAATGAAACTATAATATTTGCTTTATCAAAAGAATAACTTGGTAAAGCTCTAAGACCAAAAGACTGCAAATTGGCATTTAACATTCCATCAAAAGGGATGGAGTCATACATAATGTGTTCAACATTAGAATATTTTTTAGAAAATTTATTAACTAGACTTTTAAAAGATGGACTAATAATAGTGGATGTTAACAATACTATCTTCTTGCCATTAAGTTTAGAAAGACGATCTTTTATTTCTAAATCAATTGAATCCCAATTAGCTTCCAAGCCATTTTTCAATGGATGCTTTAATCTAGCCGAATCATATAATGATAATACCGAAGCCTGTACTCTTGCGTTAGTACAAGTCTTATTATTTTCTATTTTAATTGGTCTACCCTCCCTGTTTTTTACTAAAATACTAGCGTAATCTCTTCCATCATAAATTGAGGTTGCATAGTAATTTGCAACTCCTGGAATAATTTCATCTGGCTTAACCAAATAAGGGACAGACTTCACAATAGGTGTTTCACAAGAAGCTAAAGTTGCTGCCGCAGTAGAGAATCCTAAAAACTTTAAAAAATCTCTTCTAGAAGTTGATGTATTTGATAAATCTTCTGATAAAAAAGTGTCAAGTGGTAATTTCTCTGAAAACTCATTATGTGCAAGCTTTTCAATATTAGGATCATTCTTAAGCTGTCCTATTCCCTTCCAATATTTTTTATTACTCTTCATTTTTTATCCTAAATTAATAATGACATTTAGCGCACTCTAATCCTCCTATTTTATCTACAGTGATCTTCTCTCCCTTGTATTTTTCCTTTAACTGTTCATGTAAATGAGTATAATAATCATTCCCTTCCATTTTAACTTCGGTTTCTCTGTGACACTCTATACACCAATCCATAGTTAATGGGGAATACTGATACAAAACATCCATTTCTTCAACCGGGCCATGACACTCTTGACATTCAAGCCCCCCTGNAACTACATGCTGTGAATGATTAAAATATGCATGATCTGGCAGATTATGAATTCTAACCCATTCAATTGGTTTTTGCTCATAACCATCAATATAAGTTCTTGTTTGCGGATCAAAACCAACGGCGTCATATATCTTTTGAATTTCTTTTTTGCCCNCTATTGATCCTTCACTTATATAAGTATGACAATTCATACAAACATTTGCTGAAGGGATACCAGAATGTTTACTTTTTCTTGCACTTGTATGACAATAATTACAGTCAATACCGTTCATGCCTGCATGAACCTTGTGAGAAAATGCGATTGGTTGAGCAGGGGCATAATTGGTTGTTACACCTACTCCCATTAATCCATCATAAGTAAATTTCAACACTACAATTACAAAAACAAGTCCAATAAACACAACATTTATATTGTTTGAAATAAATAATCTGTACTGACCTAATAAAGTCTCAGGAATAGTTTCTGTTTCTTTCCCCAAAGCACTTTTAAGACTGTTTTTTAACGAAACCAAAAGGAAAACTAATGTTAATAATACCAAAGCAATTATCATCAGCATAGTTGAAGTACTCATCCCCTCATCAACTAATCCCTCAGTGCCTGAAACAGCAACTACTTTTTCTTCAACTGGCGGATTTGCAAGGTAAGCTAACAGGTCCGAAAATTCTTGATCAGAAAAATCATAGGAAGCCATTGCAACTTTATCATACTCCTCCCAAATTTTAATTGCTCTTTCATCACCACTTTTAATTAGAGCTTGCGAGTTTCTAATCCATTTGATTAACCATTCTCTTTCATATTTATCAGTTACCCCTTTAAGACCAGGTCCAACTAAACGGGCATCACTAATCATATGACAGGCAGTACAATTTTGTTTAAATAATTTTTCTCCAGATTTTACATCATCAGCTAAAAGATTANACGTATAAAATAGTACTAAAGAAAGCAAGAAAACAAGTTTGATACTATGTTTTAAATTCATGTTCTAATTAAAAGAATTTTAGATCGGCAGCAAATTTAAATTATTATGACAATTTGAAGCATGAAGAATACGAACTTTTTTTATAATTTATATTTATTCTAAATAAGAGCCCTTGCTATACTATAATTTACATTATTCATTCTGAGAGATTTCAACAACTTTTTTAACCTNTGGAACAGCTTTTTTAATAGCGACTTCCACTCCATTTTTTAAAGTCATCATACTAATACTACAAGTACTACAAGCTCCAACAAGCTTTACTTTTACAATCCAGTCATCAGTTAATTCTAAAAAATGAATATCTCCTCCATCATCTTCTAAAAAAGGTCTAATCTCTTTAAGTGCATCTTCAATCTTTGTAATAATTTTGTTGTCNGTAATAATTCCCATTTATTTTTTAGTTGAACATCCTCTTGAATGTGTTATTTCTACTGCTTTTGTTGGTGCTAAATTAGTATTTCTTTTTTTAACAGCATTTAATATTTTTTTTGTCATTTTTAATAACTCTATAGATATAGGTGTGCCATCTTGTAATATTGCTGGTCTGCCTGCATCTGCAGCTTCTCTCACTGATTGAACTAGTGGGATTTCAGCCAACAACTCAATTCCTAATTGCTCAGCTAAAGCTTGCGCTCCTTCTTTTCCAAAAATATAATATTTGTTTTTTGGCAATTCCTCAGGTGTAAAATAGGCCATGTTTTCTACTATCCCAAGTACTGGGACGTTAATACTCTCCATCTGAAACATACTAACACCTTTTTTAGCATCTGCAAGAGCTATATTTTGTGGAGTACTTACAACAACAGCACCTGTCAAAGGAATAGACTGCACTAAAGATAAATGTACATCACCTGTTCCAGGTGGAAGATCTACTATCAAATAATCCAACTCACCCCAATGAGCATCCCATATTAACTGATTTAAAGCTTTTGATGCCATAGGTCCTCTCCAAACTACTGCCTGCTGAGTTTGAGCAAAGAGTCCTATAGAAATAAGTTTTACCCCATAGCTTTCTAAAGGCTTAATCTTAGATTTACCTTCAACATTAATTGCTTCAGGGTTTTTTCCCTCTACATCAAACATAATATGCATTGAAGGNCCATAAATATCTGCATCTATTACACCAACTTTATAACCTAAATCAGCTAGCCCAACAGCAAAATTTGCTGCTATAGTTGACTTTCCTACTCCTCCCTTTCCTGAAGAAATCGCAATTATATTCTGTACTCCTGGAATTGGATCTCCTTTTATCTCAACCTTTTTCTTAGGAGCATTAACTATTAAATTCACTTTAACTTTTGACTTTTCAAAAGCATNATCATGTATAGCTTTAATACAGTCTACCTCAACTCTTTTTTTATACTGTAATGTTGGAATCTTAATTTCTACATCAATCTCAACATCAGTACCAAAAATCTGTAGGTTTTTAATAGCTCCACTTTCAACTATACTCTTGCCTTCATTTGGCAATGTTAAATTAGATAATGCTGCTAGAACAACCTCTTTAGTTAATTTCATAATGATAAGTAATCTATTGCAAAGATATATGTTTATGATAAGTTATTTATTCATTATTTCAATCTAAATCTCAAATAAGTAATTGGCATCCCTTTTGAAAGAAAAATTTTCTCATAATGGGTTTTAATTTCCATGTGTTCTCTTTTAACTAAAGAATTATACACATCGTTTGTGCTATCTTCCAAGATGTGTTGTTGTCCAACAACTACTCCTAAAGTATAACCATGCAAAAATTGACTGTCTGTTTTTAAATGAATTTGAGAATCTTTCTTTAATATATTTGCGTACTTGTTTAAAAAGTTAGGATGAGTTAAACGTTTTGAACCTCTTCTTTTTTTTAGTTGAGGATCAGGAAATGTAATCCAAATCTCATTAACCTCGTTTTTAGCAAAACATTTTTCAATCCAATCAATTCTAATACGCAAAAATCCAACATTCTTTAGCCCTTTTTTTAATGCTAAGTTTGCTCCTTGCCACATTCTTGCACCTTTAATATCAATGCCTAAAAAATTCTTTTCGGGCGTTTTTTCAGCTAATCCAACACTATATTCCCCCATCCCACATCCGAGCTCTAAAACTAAGGGGTTATCATTATTAAAAAATTTAGCGTTCCATTTGCCTTTTAAATGATAACCTTGATCTAAATCTTGCAAATTAGGCTCTTCAACATGAGAAAAGCTTTTCATTTGAGAAAATTTTTTTAATTTATTCTTTGCCAAAATTCTTTTTTAAACACAAAAATAGATTGTTTTAACTATTTTCGGCCTGTGAAAACAAAAAAACGAATTCTGGTCGCCCCACTTGATTGGGGAATAGGTCATGCCACTAGATGCATCCCAATTATAAAAGAACTAATTAATCAAAATTTTGAAGTAATTATTGCTGCAGACGAAAGACCAATGCACTTACTAAGTAATGAATTTCCAAAATTAGAAATAATTCGTTTTTCTGGCTACAATATTAAATATCCAACATATTTACCCATGAGTATAAGTATGCTCTTAAAAATCCCAAAAATTCTTTGGAATATCAAAAAAGAAAACACACTTCTTAATCAGATTATCAGAGATTACAAAATTGATGGAGTAATTTCAGATAATCGTTTTGGACTATATACAAAAAAAGTTCCTTGCGTATTTATTACTCATCAACTTCAAATTCAATCTCCTTATTTTAGTAATGAAATAAGAGAATTAAACTATAAATATATAAATAGATTTGACGTCTGCTGGGTGATAGATGATGAAAAGAATAATCTCGCTGGCAAGTTATCTAAGCCAGAAAAACTACCGAAAAATACTATTTATATAGGAAATCAATCACGCTTTGAATATCAAAAAACAGAAAAGAAATATGATTTTCTAGCAATAGTTTCTGGCCCCGAACCTCAAAGAACAATATTAGAAAAAGGTTTGATTAAAGCTTTAAAAGATAGAAATGAAAAAGCACTTATAGTTTTGGGTAAACCAGAATTTGATAATACTAAAGAAATAGGAAATCTGACTATTAAATCACATTTAAATGCTGAAGATTTAAATAAAATAATCTTAAGCTCAGAACTTATAATATGTCGTCCTGGATATTCAACAATTATGGATTTAAAAAAACTTGGAAGCAAAGCTTTCTTTATTCCAACTCCAGGACAGACTGAACAGGAATATTTAGCACAAAAATTAAGTGAAAAGAAAATATGCTATTTTCAAAATCAACACGAATTTAATTTTGAAAAAGGCTTAAAGGAATGTGAAAATTATTCTGGTTTTATAAAATCAAAAAAGGAAGTAACAGACTGGCATAATTTATTTTCCCTTTTCTAAAATAAACGAAAAAGTTGAACCAACGCCAACAGTACTTCTAACATTTATTTGTTGGTTATGTCCTTCTAAAATATGTTTTACAATAGCTAATCCAAGACCAGTTCCTCCAATTTCTCTTGACCTATTTTTGTCAACTCTATAAAATCTTTCAAAAAGTCGATCTAATGAATCTTCTTCAATGCCTATTCCATCATCAGCAATCTCAATTAGCATGTTGTTTTCCATATCAAAAAATTTAACTCTAGTAGTTCCATCTTTCTTACCGTATTTTATAGAATTACTAATTAGATTGGTGAAAACTTGCTGAATTTTATTTTTATCTCCAATAACAATCTCTGATTGAGAATCATTATTTAATTCTAATTTAATATTCATATTATTAGCCTTCATTTCAAAAGCTTCAATAACTTCTTTTGCAAGATCAACTATATTAAATGGTTCTAAATCCAACTGAGAATCCTCAGTTTCTAATCTAGAAATAACTTCTAAATCTTCAACTATATTAATCATTCTATCAACACTCTTATTGGTTCTTTCAAGATACTTCATATTGATCTTATTATCATTGAGCCCTCCATCTAATAAGGTTTGAATGTAACCTTGAATATTAAATATCGGAGTTTTAAGTTCATGTGAAACATTGCCTATAAATTCTCTTCTGTAATTTTCATCTCTTTTATAAGCATTTAACTCTTCCTCCTTTGCGTCTGCCCATTCCTCAGCTTCTCTTTCTACATTTTCAATATCTAAATCTCTAATACTTGAAGTTCCTTTAAACTTATATATGTTTTTATAAATAATTTTGATTTTTTCGTAAAAAAAGTTTTTTACTACATAATAAATAACTGTGATTACTAATAAATAAAATAAAATAAATCCATATAAAAAATCTAATCTATTATGAAGAAAATAAAATAGAATAAGTGCAAATAAAAAAATTACAATGCTTAAAAAAACTGCTATACTAGTTGGTGTATTAATCTTCATTAAATGTCAAATTTATAGCCGATCCCTTTTATTGTTTTAATATGATGTTCTCCAATCTTTTCTCTTATTTTTCGCACATGCACATCTATTGTTCTATCTCCAACAACAGTATCTTTCCATATCTCAGATATAATTTCTTCTCTAGTAAAAACTCTACCAGGAACAGACATCAAATAATATAATAAATTAAACTCTTTTCTTGCTAAATGAAGCTCTTCTTTTTTAAACAACAATAAATGTTTTGATTTATCAACTTCAATGTCACCTATTATTATAGAATTTTCTCTTTCTTTTTTCTTATTTCTTTTTAAAAGAGCTTTTATTCTGCTAATTAATAGTTTAGGCTTGATAGGCTTTGTAACATAGTCATCTGCTCCAGCATCAAATCCTGCTAACTCAGAATATTCCTCAGATCGCGCGGTTAAAAATAAAATTAAGACATCTTTTAAATCAACAATTTCTCTTATATTAGCACAAGCAGTGACACCATCCATTTCAGGCATCATTACATCCATTATAATTAAATCTGGTTTAAAAATTTTAGCTTCTTCTATAGCTAACTCTCCATTTAGTGCAGTTCTTACTGTAAAGGATTCTTTTCTTAAATTATACGAAAGAAATTCTAAAATATCTTTTTCATCATCTACTAATAATATCTTATATGAATCTGACATAATGCAAATCTAATTATTACATTAAGATTTATCACTGTTTTCATTAAGTTTTGTTAAATTAAAGCAATACTTAACAATTTCTTAACATAGAGATAATATAGCATTAACATAGTATCTAAATTCTCTACTTAAATTTGTAAATGAATTTAAAAAACATTTAAAATGGAAACTACTACTCAAAAGAAAGATTTATCACCTGTTATTTACTTAGCATTAATGATAACTGTATTTTTTATTGCTCTTTAATAATCTAAAGTTAGCAAACATAATTTAAACATAAAATTTAGAAGCATAGTTGTAAATACAACTGTGCTTTTTTATTACAATGTCTTAACTTATAAATATTATTTTCTTAACAAAAGCTTAACATTAAAAAACTAAATACCATTTATTATTGCTAAAATTATAAATAACATTAAAATAAATTATGAATAAAATATTTAAAAAATTTGGATATCCTGAAGTTGTATGGCTTCCAAAAGGAGAACGTTCTTTTTTAGCATTTATATGTACTTGTTTCCTTATAGCAATGTTTGTAGCTCCTTACCCTCAATATGCGATGTGGGCAGGTTTTTTATTTGCTGCTTATGCAGCAGTAGCAAATGATAGCATCCAAACACTTGGAACCTTCATCGCATCAAATCAAGATAAAAAGTGGTGGGTACTATGGATGTTTATTGGAGGTGTTTTTCTCGCAACACATAGCTACAGCTATTTTTTCTCAGATTTTGTTGGAGCATTTGATGCCAGCGGTAATCCGATTGGAGATGGAATTGCTGACGGAGACGTAAGTCATGGAAGACTTTTAGCAAAGGGGTTTGAAGAAGCTCCTCAGAGCTTTCATTTTCTACAAATTGCTGCTCCTATATTCTTATTAATACTAACAAGGCTAAAAATGCCTGTTTCTACAACTTTTATTCTACTAACATCATTCGCCGCTAGTCCTGCTGCAGTTGGAAAAGTTTTAGGAAAAAGTTTATCTGGCTATATTTTGGCTTTTTTCTTAGGTTTATTAGTTTTTAGCCTTATCGCTAAACTAGCAAAAAAACATTTCACTGGAGAAGCAAAATTTGGATGGACCATAGCTCAATGGATAACAACAGGTACACTTTGGTCTGTATGGCTTATGCAAGATGCTGCTAATATTGCGGTTTACCTTCCTAGAAGCTTAAGTTTTGGAGAGTTTTCTGGATTTGCCGGAGCTCTATTTATAGGTTTAGGTTTTTTATTATACTATAAGGGTGGTCGTATTCAAAAAATTGTAACTGAAAAATCAGTTGTAACAGATGTTAGATTTGCTACACTAGTTGATTTTGTATACTGTATTATATTATTCTATTTCAAATTATACTCTCAAGTACCAATGAGTACAACATGGGTGTTTATTGGGCTTCTAGGAGGAAGAGAGCTAGGAATGGCTTTAAGAAATAGTGGAGAAAACAGCATTTCAAAAACATTTAAATTAATTGTTAAGGACTTCTCGTTTGCAATGATTGGATTATTTGTTTCGATAGCTATAGCAATTGGCGTTAATGATCAACTAACTTTTAGTTCCATGATAACAAATATACCTCAAGAATTTGTAGGAGCAATTAACAAATTCTTTTCAAAATTAGGATTTTAATTACAAAAACAAAAAACATGAAGAAAACATTTTTATTACTAGGCAGTGCTTTGATTATGTCATTAAATACTAGCGCACAAGAAGGGACTCCTTCAGCTAAAATTTTCTCTAACTTCAACTATAATATGTCAGCTGAAGAAGGCGAAAACGCATTTAAAGAATTTGAAATTAAACGAGCATACTTAGGCTACTCTCATAAAATAGATGAGCGTTTTTCAACAAAAATAACATTTGATGTAGGAAGTAATAGTGCTGGTAGTGAATACACTGCATTTTTGAAAATAGCATCTTTAAAATGGGAAGCTTGTGATAATTTAGTTCTAAACCTTGGAATGGTGGGAACTAAGAATTTTAAATTTATGGAGAAAGCTTGGGGCAGAAGGTATATTGAAAAATCAGCTCAAGACAAATATAAATGGGCAAATTCTGCAGATGCTGGAATTACTGCAGATTATAAAATATCTGATAATATAAGCTTAGATGCTCAAATATTAAATGGAGAAGGGTACAAAAAAACACAATCTTCAAATGGACTATTTAGAGGAGGTCTAGGTCTTACTTACACAGTGAGTGAAAGTTTAAAATTAAGATTACATCAGGACATCATGCCAAGAGCAGTTTACGATGACATGAATTCTTCTCAAACAATTACAACTGCAGCCATAGCGTATTCAACTGGTAATATGACAATAGGAGCAGAAATTGATAAAATGGAAAACATAGATAATGTTACTGAAACTGAACAGGAAATGATTTCATTTTATGGTGATTACAAGATATCTGATAATTATACAATCTTTGCAAGACACGATGATGCTGATGAAACAAGTAAAGCAGGCTCTTATACTATTTATGGAATTGAAAGAGTAATGACTAAAGGAGTAACTATTGCGTTAAATATGCAGTCATGGACTGATGCTGCAGAAGGTTCTGAAGCAGAAGAAACCTTATTTTTAAATATTGAGTATAAATTTTAAACCTGCAAAATAATAATTTTAAGGCGACACATGTGTCGCCTTTTTTATTTAATATATACATAGATATAAATAGAAAAATATATCTTTGAAATTAAACTTTAAAAATGAATTGGAAAAAGGAAATTTGGCTTTTAATCTCAGGCTTTGGAATTATGTTTGCTGTACTATCATGGCTGCAAGAGGCCTCTATTATGTCAAACGATTTAGGATGGGAAAAAGGACTTTACGCCTTAATTTCAGGCTTTCTTTTATTTTTAGTTTTTAGAAAAAGTTTATAACCTTTAATATTACAATCTGCAAGATAATATCTTTAATATTCAAAATAATGCTCAATTTGAAGAGCTTGCATTAAAAATATTTGATTATCAAATTCAGAACAATCAAATTTATGCTGAATATGCTAAACTAATTCTGAAAGAAAAGCAACCAATTAATATTTATGAAATACCTTTCTTGCCTATTTCTTTTTTTAAAAATGAGCAGATAATCTGCCAAGGGAAAGCAGTAGAAAAAGTCTTTTTAAGTAGCGGAACCACTGGAAATCAAAGCAAACACTTAATCTCTGATATTTCAATATATAAAGCATCTTACACAAAAGCATTTGAATTGTTTTATGGAGACGTTAAACAATACTGCATATTATCACTTCTTCCGAATTATAGAGAGCAAGAAGACTCATCTCTAATCTATATGGTGGATGACTTAATTTCAAAAAGTAAAAATATAGATAGTGGATATTATTTAAATGATTATAAAAAATTAGACGAAAAGCTTAAGCAACTTGAAGCAAAAGGACAAAAAACGATTTTATTTGGAGTTAGTTATGCTCTTTTGGATTTAGCAGAACAATTTTCACAAAAATTAAACCATACAATAATTATTGAAACAGGAGGGACAAAAGGAAAAAAAGAAATAGTCAAAGAGGAACTTCACCAAAAACTTAAAACTGCATTTTCTTTAGCGACAATACACTCTGAGTATGGCATGAGTGAGCTATTATCACAAAGCTATTCAAATGGAAATGGAATTTTTCAATGCCCCCCATGGAAGCAAGTCATAATAAGAGATGTAAATGACCCTTTATCAATAATTGGAGAAAATAAAAC
>NZRJ01000020.1 GCA_002693745.1 Flavobacteriales bacterium | reverse complement strand
GGGCCTGGAGATATGATGGGGACCAAACAAAGCGGTATACTTGATTTTAAAATTGCAGATGTTGTAGTGGATAATAAAATATTATATTTTGCTCGTAAAGAAGCAGAGATTTTATTAGCTGATGATGAAAACATAGAAAAAGCAGAAAACATTAATGTTGCAAGAGCATATCGTCCTTATGCTAGAGAACGTATAGGTTGGAGTAGAATTTCTTGAAAATAAGGGTAAGCTACTTATATCGCACCGCTACAACCTATTACCCTTGCTGCATTCCTGCCCTGGGGGAGTTCATAGGGAGCTGGTCGTACAAGACTTACCCTTGGGTTCAAAAATAATATAATCTAGTTGTTTAGCAAAGTAATTTCTAACTTCTATTTTTATTATCTTTGCTTTATAATTAATTCAAAATTTATGGATACTAGAAAATTTGCTATGAATCAAGGAGCTGTTTTAGGTCTTTGTTTAGTATGTATTGCATTATTTTTATGGATGCTAGGTATTAATGAACAAAAGTCTATTGTTCCTTCATTGTTAAATAATGTAGTTATTATTTGGTTTTTAGTATATTCAATTAGTCAGTATCGAGATCGTCATAATAATGGTTGTATTTCTTATTCAGAATCTTTAAAATTAGGAACAAGTGTCGCGTTTTTTTCTTCATTAATAATGGCTTTTTATACAATTGTTTATGCCAAATATTTAGATCCTGATATGTTATCCAATATTTTGAAAATGACAGAACAATCTGTTTTACAGTCTAATCCAGAAATTTCTGAAGATGAATTAGATTTAGCATTAGAAATGACAAGTAAGCTAACTCAGCCTCACTGGATAATGATTATGAGCGTCCTTAGTGGTACTTTTATGGGTTTTTTTCTTTCTTTATTTATTTCTTTCTTTACTAAAAAAGAGATTGAAAGAGTTGTAGTACAAGAAGAGAATAATGAAATTAAATAAGAAAATTTTTTTAAATTAAAAATGAATATAAGTATAGTAATTCCTTTGTTTAATGAAGAAGAATCTTTACCCGAATTATGTAGTTGGATTGATGAGGTAATGAAAGCAAATAATTTTACTTATGAGGTATTATTGATTGATGATGGAAGTAAAGATAAGTCTTGGAGTGTGGTTGAGAAACTATCTTCTGATAATAAGAAGATAAAAGGATTTAAATTTAGAAGAAATTATGGTAAGTCTGCAGCTTTAAATGTTGGTTTTTCAAAGGCTGTAGGAGATGTTGTTATTACTATGGATGCTGATTTGCAAGATAGTCCTGATGAAATACCTGATTTATACAATAAAATTGTTTTTGAGGGTTATGATTTAGTATCTGGTTGGAAGAAGAAGAGATATGATCCCATTACAAAGACTATACCAACAAAATTATTTAATTGGGCTGCTCGTAAGTTTTCAGGCATCTATCTTCACGACTTTAATTGTGGACTTAAATCTTATAGAAATAATGTAGTAAAGTCTATTGAAGTTCATGGTGAAATGCATAGATATATTCCTGTACTTGCAAAATGGGCAGGTTTTTCTAAAATTACGGAGCAGGTGGTTAAACATCAGAGTCGCAAATATGGTATTACTAAATTTGGTTTAGAGCGATTTGTTAATGGTTTTTTAGACTTGCTTACTGTTACGTTTGTAAGTAGATTTGGAAAGAAACCAATGCACTTTTTTGGTGTGTTTGGAACTTTGATGTTTATTCTTGGTTTTGTTTTATTTGCTTACATTGGAGGTAATAAATTGTATTTTATGCTAAATAGTTTGCCAGCAAGTAATATTGCTAATATGTCAGGTTTTTATATTGCTTTAGCTTCTATGATTATTGGGGTACAGTTATTTTTGACTGGTTTCATCGCAGAGATGATTTCAAGAAATACATATGATAGAAATAACTATCATGTAGAAAAAGAGGTCTAATTGGCGAATCAAAAGGTTATTATCATTGGTCCTGCTTTCCCTTTTAGGGGAGGTATAGCTAATTTTAATAATGCTTTAGCAAATGCTTATAACACAAGAGAGGACGAGGTAACATTATTTTCTTTTGTGTTGCAATATCCTTCCTTTTTGTTTCCTGGTACTACTCAATATGAAGATGGTTTGCCTCCTAAGGGTTTAAACATTATACCAATTATTAATTCTATCAATCCTTTTAATTGGGTAAAAGTTGCTAGAAAAGTTAATGAGCACAAACCAGATTTAGTAATTATTCGATATTGGTTGCCTTTTATGTCTCCTTGTTTAGGTAGTATTGCTCGTTTACTTAATAAGAATATTAAGATTTTAGCGATTACTGATAATGTTATTCCTCATGAAAAACGTTTTGGAGATAAAATACTTACTAAATATTTTGTTAAAAGTTGTGATGCATTTCTAGCGCTTTCTAGATCAGTTCTTGATGATTTGATTTATTTTAATAATTCATCTCCAATGAAGTTTATTCCACATCCTATTTATGATGTTTTTGGGAAGAAAGTATCAAAAAATGAGGCAATAAAGAATTTAAAGCTTAGTTCTGAAAACAAGTATTTATTATTTTTTGGTTTTGTAAGGAAATATAAAGGTTTAGATTTAATGCTTAAAGCAATGGCTGACAGGCGTATACAAGAGCTTGGAGTAAAGTTAATTGTTGCTGGAGAGTTTTATGATAATAAAAATGAATATATTGAATTAATAAGTAAGCTAGGGATTGATAAACAGGTGATCTTACATAGTAGTTTTATTTCTTCTAATATGGTTAAAAATTATTTTTGTGCTTCTGATATGATTACGCAAACATATAAAAATGCTACTCAAAGTGGAGTCACTCAGATTGCATATCATTTTGAACGCCCAATGTTAGTTACTGATGTTGGAGGTTTAGCTGAAATTGTACCTAATAATAAAGTTGGTTATGTTACTTCTCAAAAACCTGTTGATATTTCTGATGCTATAGTAGATTTCTACACCCAGAATCGAGAAAAAGAATTTTCCAAAAATACTGCTGAGGAAAAGAAGAAATTTACATGGTCATCATTTGTAAATGGTATAGATCAATTAATTAAAACTGTAAAAAAATAAGACTTATTTTTATTTTATATTTGTAAAAAAAACAATTGAATGAAAAGGTTAATTTTATTCTTATTGCTTTTGCCATTTATTTCTATTAGTCAAAATATTAATAAACATGATGATAATGGAAAAAAAACAGGCATTTGGTTTGGAGAATATCAAAATGGTAATTTACGATATAAAGGTCAATTTAAAAATGGCAATCCGCAGGGTTTGTTTTTTTATTATTATGAAAGCGGTGAATTAAAGGTTGAAAAAGAGTTTTTTCATAATGGACAGGCAGCTTCTACATATTTTTTTTATAAAGATGGAAGCTTAAAAACATCAGGACTTTATGTTGGTAAATTAAAAGATAGTACTTGGAACTATTATAATAGAGATAGTATTTTAATTCTGTCTGAAGAGTATAGAAAAGGAAAGCTTAATGGAACATCTCAAAACTTTTATAATGATGGCACTCTTCATGAAATAAAACACTATAAAAATGGCTTGTTAGATGGAGTTTGGAAACAGTTTTTTATGGATGGCTCATTAAAGGCTGAAGCTAATTATAAAGATGGCTTAAGAGAAGGAAAAAAAACCTATTATTATACCAATGGTAAAATATATTGCATGGGCTTTTATAGAAATGATTTTAAGAAGGGAGCTTGGGAGTATTTTAATGAGCAAGGTTTAAGTGACACAATAATAAATCACAATGACTAAAGGAAGAGTTTTAATGGCAATGAGCGGTGGTATTGATAGTACTATGGCATCATTAATTCTTCATGAAGAAGGTTATGAAGTTATTGGTATAACCATGAAAACTTGGGATTATGAAAACTCAGGAGGTAGTAAAAAAGAAACTGGATGTTGTAGTTTAGACTCTATAAATGATGCAAGACAATTAGCAGTAGATTGTGGTTTTCCTCATACTATACTTGATATTCGCGATGAATTTGGTGATTTTATTATAGATAATTTTGTTGATGAATATATTGCAGGTCGTACTCCTAATCCATGTGTTTTATGTAATACACATATTAAGTGGGAAGCACTCTTAAAGCGTGCTGATATGTTAAAGTGTAAATATATTGCAACAGGACATTATGCTCAGATGCATAAAAAAAATGGCAGATATATTGTTTCTAAAGGTCTAGATGCAAGTAAAGATCAATCTTATGTCCTTTGGGGTCTTAAACAAGAATGTCTCAAAAGAACAATATTTCCTATGGGAAAATATCATAAAGACGACATAAAAAAGATGGCGCTTGCTAGAGGTTACAAGGCTTTAGCAGAAAAGAATGAAAGCTATGAGATTTGTTTTATTCCTGATAATGATTACAGAGGTTTTTTGAAAAGGAGAGTTGATGGGTTGGAGGCAAAGGTTAAAGGAGGTGATTTTATTACAACTGATGGAAAAAAAATAGGATCACATGATGGTTATCCTTTTTATACTATTGGTCAAAGAAAATTGGGAGTTTCTTTAGGTTCTAATCCAACTTATGTTATTGGAATAGATCCTGAAAAAAATACTGTCATTGTTGGAACAAAAGAAGATTTAGAGAAGCAAATAATGTATGTTAGAGACGTTAATTATTTAAAATATAATAAAATTGAGGACGGTATGCAATTGTTAGTCAAGGTGAGGTACAAACATCAAGGAGAATTGGCAACTATTTTAAATGATGGTGAAAATTTAAAAGTCATATTTCATAAAAATGTATCAGGAATTGCTCCTGGTCAATCAGCTGTAATTTATGAAGGAAATGATTTAGTTGCTGGAGGATTCATTATGAAAAAGTAGATTTTGAGTTTTCAGATTTCATATAAAGAAACTAAATATTTTTCAAGATTGATTTTAGATTATATTAATCAGGATAATAAATTGCATCCATTTATTAGTTATTTTCCTCATATTGAGAATTTTGAAAAGCAAATTATAAAAAAGAAAGATCATTCAATCAATAGAAAATTATTAGTTGATGTTTTGCAAAGACAAAATAACTCTTGTTCTATTTCACAACGTTCAAAACAAAACATTGATTCACTAAAGTTTGACACTACTTTTACAGTTACTACAGGTCATCAACTTTGTATTTTTACAGGTCCTTTATATTTTATTTATAAGATTTTATCAGCTATTAATTTATGTGAAAAATTAAAAATAACATACTCCGATTATAATTTTGTTCCTGTTTTTTGGATGGCCACAGAGGATCATGATATTAACGAAGTTAATCATATACATCTATTTGGTAAAAAAATAGAATGGAATACTAATCAGATTGGCCCAGTTGGTAAAATGAATTTAGAAGGTTTTAAACATGTGATTTCAGAGTTGAGATTACTTTTAGGAAATCATAAGAATGCAAAAAAATTAATATCTCTTTTTGAGAATGCTTATTTAAGTAATAACAATTTGTCTAATGCTACTAGATATCTTGTTAACGAACTTTTTGGTGAATATGGTTTAGTAATTATTGATGGTGATGATAAAGATTTAAAAAAACAATTTATACCTCTCATAAAAAAAGATGTTTTAGAAAGCGGTTTTGCTGCTGATTTAAATGAGTGTAGTGATAGATTGGCTAGAAATTATAAGGCGCAAGCTTTCGTTCGTAATATTAATTTTTTTAGAATAATAGATGGGACAAGAGAGTTGATTAAGGGAGGTGTAACTCATCAAGAGATTGAAGAAAATCCTGAACAATTTAGTCCTAATGTTCTTTTACGTCCAGTTTTTCAAGAATTTATATTACCAAATATTGCTTATGTTGGTGGAGAATCTGAGTTGTCGTACTGGATGCAGTTAAAGACTTCATTTGACAAAGAGAAGATTCCGTTTCCTATTTTGGTTTTAAGAAATTCTGCGTTATTAACTGATGAAAAGAAGGAGCATAGATTTGAACAATTGGGTTTTAAGTTTGATGATATATTTCTTTCTAAAGATGAATTGATTAAGAACTATATTCATTCACATTCTGGCTCCAAAATATCATTAGATAAGCAGAAGATAGCATTAAGTTCTTTATATCAAGATTTAGCATTACAAATTAAAGATGTTGGTTTGAAAAGAAGTATTGAAGCACAATTAAAAAAGAGCCTCTCTAATTTTGATAAATTAGAAACAAAATTAATTAGAAATGAAAAGAAGAAAAATAAAATTGCAATGAATCAGATTGCTAAGATTAAGCAACAACTTTTCCCAAATAACTCTTTACAAGAAAGACATGAAAATTTTATAACTTATTATTTATATGGTGGGGATAACTTTATTAAAAGACTAAAAAATAATTTTGATCCATTGAACTCGAATTTTGTAGTTTTGACTATTAAAGATTAAAATAATTCACATGCAACATGAGAAGATACTGATTTTAGATTTTGGATCTCAATATACTCAGCTTATTGCTAGAAGGGTAAGAGAGTTAAATATTTACTCTGAGATTCATCCCTATAATAAGATCCCAGTTATTGATGGGAGTTGGAAAGCTGTTATTTTATCAGGTTCCCCATATTCTGTTAGAGATGAAGAAGCGCCTATCCCTAATTTGTCAGAAGTTAAAGCTAAGCTTCCATTATTAGGAATTTGTTATGGGGCACAACATTTAGCATATGAATTTGGTGGTGAGGTTACACCTTCAAATACTCGTGAATATGGAAGGGCTAATTTAACATTTGTAGATTCAAGCTCTGAATTAATGACAGGTGTTTCTTTAGACTCTCAAGTATGGATGAGTCATGGTGATACAATTGTTAATATTCCTAATAACTATAAAATCATAGCTTCTACGAATGATGTTAAAATAGCAGCATATAGAATTGAAAATGAGAAAACATTTGGATTACAGTTCCATCCTGAAGTATATCACACAAAAGAAGGTGGTATTATGTTACAGAACTTTTTAGTAAATATTTGTGGTTTGTCACAAGATTGGACACCTACAACTTTTGTTGAGGAAACAGTTTTTAATCTAAAGCAAAAGTTAGGTGATGAAAAAGTAATTTTAGGACTTTCTGGAGGTGTAGATTCTACGGTTTCAGCTATTTTATTACATAAAGCTATTGGAAATAAATTACATTGTATTTTTGTAGATAACGGTCTTTTAAGAAAAGATGAGTTTGAGCATGTGTTAAAACAATATCAAGGCATGGGACTAAATGTAAAGGGAGTAGATGCAAAAAATCGTTTCTATAATGTTTTAGATGGGATTTCTAGTCCTGAGGAAAAGCGTAAAGCAATTGGTGCAATGTTTATTGATGTCTTTGATGATGAATCTAATAAAATAGCAAATGTAAAATGGCTTGCGCAAGGAACAATATACCCCGATGTTATTGAATCTGTTTCTTCAAATGGAGGACCATCTCAGACTATAAAATCACATCATAATGTTGGGGGTTTGCCAGATTACATGCGACTTAAGGTTATTGAGCCTCTGAATACATTATTTAAAGATGAAGTAAGAAGAATTGGTAGTTCAATGGGTATTGATAAAGAGCTTTTAGCACGACATCCTTTCCCTGGTCCTGGACTAGCAATTCGTATTTTAGGAAATGTTACCGAAGAGAAAGTTAGAATTTTACAAGAAGTTGATGACATATTTATTTCTTCTTTAAGAAAAGAGGGATTGTATGATAAAGTATGGCAAGCGGGAGCAATCTTTTTACCAGTACAATCAGTTGGTGTTATGGGGGATGAAAGAACGTATGAAAATACTGTAGCATTAAGAGCAGTTGAGTCAACAGATGGTATGACAGCTGATTGGGTNCATTTGCCATATGATTTTCTAGCTAAAGTATCCAATGANATTATTAATAAAGTAAAGGGTATTAATCGTGTTGTATATGATATTTCCTCAAAACCACCAGCAACTATAGAATGGGAATAGGAAGAAAGATAATTTTTATTTTTTTGTTGCTATCTGTTTTAAGAATTTCAGCACAAAATAATACTGATACTNTTTATATTTCTGGTAAAAAGTTTGTTGAACACATAGTTAAAGCAGGCGAATCACTTAGATCAATATCACAACTTCATAAAGTTAAAACAATAGATATTAAACAATCTAATAAATTGGAAAGAAGGCTTTATTATAATCAGATTCTGTATATTCCAATTTATTTAAATGAAAAGAAAAAAATTGTAGTTTCTTCACAATCGCCTACTTATAAGAATAAAAAATATAATGCAAATAAAGCTATTACAAAAATTGCACTTTTATCACCATATTATTTAATAGAAAATGAAGCTTTTGATAGTTTAGATACATATTATAATCAATCGGAGGCCGCACTTTCTTTTCATATTGGAGTTGAATTAGCCATAGACTCTTTAAGAAGAGCAGGTAAGAATATTATGTTATACACATTTGATACTGGTGGAGATAGCTCAACAGTTCAGAGACTAGTGTACTCTAATAAGCTGAATCAGATGGATATTATTATAGGTCCTATGTATTCTAATCTATTTCAGATTGTTTGCAAAAGGTATGGAAAAGATAATAATAAAACACTAATCTCCCCGCTTTCAAGAGACAATGAAAGAATTAAAAAATTCCCTTCAGTATATCAAATAGCCTTAACACACAAGATTCAGGCTGATATTTTAATGAGTTCGTTGATCAAGAATAAATTCAATGAGCGGATTTTAATACTGCATGATAATAATGAGTTAAGTCTTGCATCTTATTTAATGCATAGATTTAAAAAAAATAATAAAGCTGTTGATACTTATCAGATTAGTCACACAAACGTTGATTCTATTAGACGTTTTTTTATTGATTCTCAGAATGTTGTATTGCTTTCAAGAGATAAAGTTTTTATTAGTACGATGTTAGGTTCTATTGGAAGTATTGATTCTTCTTCAACTATATATACTTTTGAGTCTGTTTCATCATATGATAATCTTGATATTACTAATTTGATGGAGCTTGATGTTCATATTCCGAGCTCGAGACAGATTGATTTTTCTAATCATTATGATTTAACTTTTATGTCATTGTTTGAGAAAGAATATTCTACAAACTTTCGTAGATACTCAAAGCAGGGATATGATATAATTATGCACTTTTGTGGGGATTCAGATGTTTATATATTTAAACAGAACAAGAATGGCTATTATGAGAATATACATGCGCCAATCTATCATTATATGGATTATCAGTTGATCCCTTTAAAGTAGTTCTTAGTTTATACTTTTTTAGATTAAGTTCTGAAACCTTTGGTTTGGATTTTTCGTAAGTTTGCAAGTCATGACTTGCAAGAGGATATATATTTATGCTTTAACTTTAAAGAATTATTTAAAAATATTATTTTTTATATTTTTTATATTTTTTATATGTTTTAGTGCTAATTCGCAATGTGTTTCTAATCAATCGTTCACGCTAAATCCTGCTGGACCTTATTCCCCAGGTCAGGTTGTAACTGTTAATTATTCATTGGGTAATTTTAATGGAATAAATATAAATTGGATACATGCGTTTCAGATTAATTTAGGAATTGGATGGACTAATTTAAATCCTATAACAGCTCCATTAAATCCTGCTGGATCAAATGGTAATTGGACATGGGATTTACAACATACATATCCTAGTGGTTTTAATTTTGGTCCTGGTTGGAGATTCGTTAATTCAGGAACTGCTGGTTGGGGGACATCATCAGATGGTCCATTTAATATGAGTTTTCAAGTAACTGTAGCTCAAACATGCACACCAGATGATTTGTCAATTTCCATGAGTATATTTGATGATTGCACAACAGGAGGATGGACTAATGGTTCATGTTGTGTTGATTCATTAAATATATATAATGGAGTTGTACAAGTTAATCAAAATACGATTCCAACATTTTCTCAAGTTGGTCCAATCTGTAAAGGAGATTTGTTTACTTTACCAAGTAGTTCTACAAATGTACCTGCAATTACCGGTAGCTGGTCTCCAGCAGTCAATAACACTAGTACTACTACTTATACATTTACTCCAAATATTGGTCAATGTGCGACAACTACAACAATGACAGTTGTTGTAAATAATCCAACTACTCCAATATTTTCTCAAGTTGGTCCAATTTGCAAAGGAGATCTGCTTACTTTACCAAGTAGTTCTACAAATATGCCTGCAATCACTGGTAGCTGGTCTCCAGCAGTGAATAATACTAGTACCACGACTTATACATTTAATCCAAATCCTGGCCAATGTGGTACATGGACCACAATGACAGTTGTTGTAAATAATCCAACTACTCCAACATTTTCTCAAGTTGGTCCAATTTGTTCTGGAGGTACATTTACATTGCCAAGTAGTTCTACAAATATTCCTGCAATCACTGGTAGCTGGTCTCCAGCAGTAAATAATACTAGTACCACGACTTATACATTTAATCCAAATCCTGGCCAATGTGGTACATGGNCNACAATGACTGTTATTGTAGATCCTGTGCCAACAGTGAATTTAGTTACTAGCCCAAATCCTGCTTGTTATGGCGATGATATTACTTTAACAGCAATAACATCTGTAAATTTAAACTTATATAGATTCCAATATAATATTGGTAATGGTTGGCAAAATATAATTACAACAAATAATAGTGGATGGGGTAATATAAATCCTCAGTATTTTAATAATATCGTTACGACAACACAATTTAGAGTTCGTGTTCGTGATGGATGAGGATGTTCCCCTAGTCCCTGGTCAACTATAACAGTGCCTATTAATACTATAATTACTCCACCAATAAGTCATAATTAAATTTAAATAATAATTAGAAAAAATAATGATGAAAACAAAAAATAAATTTTTAAAAATAGTTTTTTTAGTTTTATGCTTAGTGCTAACTAATTCTATTTTAGCACAAACTAATCAATCTCTAACGCAAACTGTATGTGCTGGTGCTTCGGCTGAACCCTATTTGATTAATCCTCCAACAGTGGGTTCTACTTATCAATGGTCATTAAGTGGAGGTGGTACACTAAATGGTACCACGACTAATAGTACTACTATAGATTGGGGAATGACACCAGGTACATATACAGTGACAGTAGTTGAAACTGATGTTGATGGCTGTGAAGGGGATCCGGTTTCAGTTGATGTTACAGTTGTTGCATTACCTTCTGCAACTGTAGCTACTTCACAAACAGCTTGCTTAGGAGGAGTTGTCCCTGATTTATTTGCTATTGGTTTAGACCCAAATTGGTATACAGATGTTTCATTAACAAATAATTTTTTTACAGGTAACTCTTTTGCAACTGGACAAACAGCAGTTGGTTTGTATACATATTACGTTACTGAAACGTTAAATGGATGTGAGGGGCCTGCAGTTCCTGTTACGCTAGAGATTTATACATTGCCGGCATCTCCGGTTGGATCTAATGCTGTGGCATGTGAGGGAGGTGTGATTCCTGATTTAACAGCTACAGGTACTTCAGTTGTGTGGTATTCTGATGCATCACTTACAACAGTAGTAGGTAATGGAAATAGTTTTAGTACAGGTAAAACTGCAGCTGGTGTGTATACTTACTATGTAACACAGAATGATGGTAATGGATGTGAGAGTAATGCTAGTGTAGTAACGCTCACGATTAATTCTTTTAATAGTATACCGAATACATATAATGTAAGTGCGTGTTTTGGTACACCAATTCCTGATTTAACAGTTACTGGAGTTGGTGTTTCTTTTACTTGGTATGATGATNTAGCTCTTACCAATATAGTGGGAAATAATTCTCCTTTTGCTACTGGACAAACAGCTGTTGGTACTTATACTTATTATGTCACCGAAACCCAGAATGGATGTCAAAGTCCAGCAGCCGTGGTTACACTTGATATTTACGCTATACCAATAACACCACCAATTTGGCATAATTAAATATAAAAATGATTATTAATTAAAAACATTTATGTTATGAAAATAAAAGAAAAATTTTTAAAAGTATATGCAATACTTATACTTTTTATTACTAGTAGTTGTTTAGTAGCTCAAACACTTCCTAATAATACATTAACTCAGACTGTATGTGTAAACACTTTGTCAGAACCCTATGAAGTAATTCCGAATTTAAACTCCACTTATAATTGGTCAATAATTGATCAAGCAACAGGAATAACCCCTCTTCCGGGTGTGGCTGATATTACTTTGACAGCTAATGATTGGTGGATTGAGATAGATTGGACAACAGTAGGTGTTTACGAGTTATCTTTAGTAGAAACAGATGTGACAACAACCTGTAGTAGTAATCCTATTATATTAACTATTACTGTTGAGGATAATGCTAATTCTCCCAATGCTATAAATCCTCCGCCTATTTGTTTAAATGATCCTAATCCAATAATGACTGTAACTAGCGGAGGAGGTACAGGAAATAATGTGTTTAATTGGTATTCTGATGCAGCATTAACAAATTTGCTTGCTTCTAATACGGCTACATATACTGATCCAATTTTATATCCAGTTGCGCAGACATATAATTATTGGGTTACAGAACAGAGTATTAATGGTTGCGAAGGTCCTGCAACTCAGGTTTCAATAGTAGTAAACCCTTTGCCTACAGCTCCAGTTTTGTTAAATACACCATATGAAGCTTGTTTTGGTTTGTCAAATCCGTTAATGGAAGCAACAGGATCTTTAGGAGGTACAAATTTTAATTGGTATGATGCTTCTGGTTTTATCTTACCTATGGGTACTAATGTATCAACTTTTACTTCAACAGAAGTTAATCCTTCTACATATACTTATTTTGTTGAAGAAATTGTAGGTAGCTGTACTAGTCCCCAAACACAATTTACTTTTACAATTCATCCTCCTCCTGCGTCTCCTTCAATAAACCCATCTGTAATTACAATATGTGAAGGAGATGTTCCTAATAGTTTCGTTGCAACTACTGGCGGACCTTCTGGATCATATAACTGGTATGATGTAGATCCTGTTTTAAATCCTTCGTCAGCTGCAATTTTTAGTGGATCTTCATTTTTTCCAAATCAGACAGTTTCTGGATCTTATACTTATTGGTTAACAGAGACTGATTTGATGACTACATGTATTAGTGCACCATCAATTGCAACTTTTATTGTTAATGAATTACCATTACAACCATTAGTTTCAGCAAATCCCTCAGCTGTTATTTGTGAAGGACAAGTATCACCTACATTCACAGCAGGACAGGCTGTAGGAAGTGTAGGTACAGGCGATTATAACTGGTATGATAGTAATCCTGCCATTAATCCAAATGCTATTTTACTTAATTCAGGTCCTACATGTATTCCATCTCAAACAGCTGTAGGTGTATATACTATTTGGTTAACTGAAACCAATTCTGCAACTAATTGTGAAGGACCAGCGTTAGCATTTACATTTGAAATTGTAGCATTGCCTCCAATTCCAACTATGGTTCCAAATCCAATTGAAATCTGTTTTGGAGATGCGAATATTCCATTTAATCCTACAGGTGTTTCATCTTCTGGAGCTAACTTAATTTGGTATGATGATGTAGCTTTAACAAATCAAGTAGGAACTGGAGCAACATTTACAGCGCCATCATCGGTGGTTGGTAATGCTAATACTGTTAGTACTTATTCTTATTGGGTAGTTGATCAGCCAGGTTCTTGTGTAAGTCCTCCACTTGAAGTGCATTTACAGATTAATCCTATTCCTAGTCCAGGGCCAATTTGGCATAATTAAATAAGTATCAATCAAAATAGATGAATAAAATAAGACTTATCATATTAATTTTTGTATCATCAATGCAATTGAGTTCACAGGATCTGCGTCTTTGTATGGGTTCAAGTCATGATTTTGGAGTGCCTCCTGTACTAAATTCAAAGTATTTTTGGACAGTTAGTGATACGTCAATAGCAACAATTACTTCTTTGAATACATCTGAACAAATAGTTGTTTGTCTTAACGATATAGGTTTCTTTAATATAATAGTTGAAGAAATGGATGTTAATGGTTGTGTTGGATATGATAGTCTTTTGGTAGAGGTCATTTCTGTACCATCTCCAAATATTATTGCTATAGGACCTACTGATTTTTGTGAGGATGAGGAAGTGCTTTTGAGGGTAGACTCAATTTATCCACTTATGGTGTGGTTGAGTAATGGTGATACTATTTCAATCATTAATGAAATAATTGTTGATACAACAGGGAGTTTTTATATAAATGTTACTGATACAAACGGTTGCTCAGCCTCGAGTTTGCCAGTTAATATATTACAACATCCTAAGCCAGATGTGGATTTCTTTTTGGAGGGAGTTTGTGAAAATATGCCTGCAGCATTTTTTGATCAATCTACAATTTTCTTGGATGAAATTAATTCTAGAAAGTGGCATCTTGGAGATGGAACTATTGCTTATGGTGATACTGTTGGTAATATATATACTCATTCAGGTAGTTATATGATTAAATTAATTGTTAGTTCAGATTTTGGTTGTACTGATTCCTTGAGTAGAATAATTAATATCTATGATCAACCAAATGCTGACTTTAGCTATAGTCCATATACAATATCAACATTGAAGCCTGAGGTTAATTTCGTTAATAACTCATATAATGCAATGCCAATTTTATGGAGTTTTGGCGATGGTAATTTTTCATTTTTAGATAATCCATATCATATCTATGAAGATCCAGGATTATATGATGTAATGCTTACAGTCTCTGATACAAACAACTGTATTGATTCTATTACTAAACAGATAATCATGTATTATGATTTTGTTTTTTATATGCCCAACTCTTTCACACCAAATAATGATGGTTATAATGAAACACTTTCTCCTGTTGCAATGCGAATGGAAAAATATCAATCATATGAGTTTATAATTTATGATAGATGGGGTGGTATTGTTTTTCAAACAAATGATATTAATGAATCTTGGGATGGTAAAGATGTAAAAGTTGGAGAGTATGGGTGGTCGATACTTATTAAAGATGAGTTAGGTAAGATAAGAAAAGAAACCGGTTCTGTTACTTTACTACGATAGAATTAAATAATATTGCTATTTTTTCTTTTTTTATTTTATAAAAGATTTTATGCGTAGAATCTTTGTTTATTTTTCAGTTTAGATTAAAGTAGTAATCTATCTGAAAAATAGTTTTTTTATATTTTAATTTTTTTTCTTTATTTACAATTGTCTTAAAAGCATTCTTTATTTGACTTAAACGTCTGTAAATCAGACTTTTGTATGTATGAATATTTGTTATGATCTATCGAAGGTTACAATCTTTTTTTATATATTTGCAAAAATTAATTACAAATTAAGAATATGAAAAAGATAACTACCCTATTACTACTAGTATTTACATTTACNCTTTCTGCTCAAACTTACATGCCNGATGATAATTTTGAANCTTGGTGTGAGAATCTTGGTTATGGTGATGGTGTNTTANATAATGATACTATTAATACTTTAACTGCTAGTCAAATTCCACAACTNGATCTTGANAATNTAGGAATTGTTGATTTAACNGGTATTGAATCTTTTACATCNGCAACNGTNATAAATCTTGCTAATAATCCAGNNNTNAGTATTATTGATATTTCTTCATTTGGAAATAACTTAACTTTTTTTACCGCAACTGGATGTAGCCCTTCTTTGTATTGNATAAATGTATTTGATACTGCCTACGCTGTATCTCAATCAGGATATAGTATCGATTCTCAAACTTCTTACAGTACAGACTGTAACGCTGCTTTTGGTTGTATGGACCCTTTAGCATGTAATTATAATAGTACTGCTTCAATAGATACTGTTATTGGAGGCTCATGTTCTTTTAATGTAGATACAATATTTCCTGCTGTAGATGTATGTGAAGTTTATGTATGGCCATTTAATGGTATGCCAATAACAACTTCTGGTACCCATTCACATACTATACAAGCAACCAGTGGATGTGATAGTACTGGTTTCATTGATGTTACAATTAGAAATATAGCACATTCTTATGATACAACTAATACCCTAATTTGCAATTCTACTATTTGGAATAATTTATTAATAGATGTATCAGGTGATTATGATTACACTTTTTTAAATGGAGCTGCAAATGGTTGTGATAGTGTTGCTCATTTACATGCAATTATTGAATATTCTAATACAGGTTCTTCAACANTCACNGCTTGTGATAGTTTTATTTGGGATGGTACTATTTACACAAGTTCAACAATAGATTCTAAGACCTATACTAATTCGGCAGGATGTGATTCAGTACATACATTAAATCTTACAATTGATAATTCACATACATTTACTGATGTACAACAACACTGTATTTCATATACCTGGATTAACGGAGTAACTTACTTTACTTCAAATAATACAGATTCTTTTACTTATCAAACAGTTGTTGGTGGTTGTGATAGTATAATATTTCTTGACTTAACAATTAATGATAGTACAATTAATACNACTANAGAAACTGCTTGTNATTCATATAATTGGCCAGTAAATGGNACTACTTACACAGCAAGTGGAACTTNTACCCATATTAGTTCTGATGCTAATAACTGTGTGCAAGTAGATACATTACATTTAACAGTTAATAATTCTAATGGAAGTACTGATAATGTAATCGCTTGTAATTCATATACTTGGATTGATGGAAATACATATACGGCTTCTAACAGTTCAGCTACTTTTACTGATACAAATGTTGATGGNTGTGACAGCATTATTACTTTAAACCTTACTGTAAATTATAGTTCAGATACTACTGATGTTGATTCAACAGTTTGTAGTTTCTTTGTTGATGCACTAGGTAATATATATGATACTACAGCTATTTATACATATATTCTNACNAATGGATCAGGATGTGACAGTGTTATTAGATTAGATTTAACAGTTGATTTTCCNGATAGTAGTTTGACAACACTTGCTGTTTGTGATTCATANACATGGAATGGAANAANTTACNATTCAACAGGTATNTATACTTTCCCTACTACTACGGTACTTGGATGTGATAGTGTTGCAGTATTAGATTTATTTGTTGGNTACACNGAGACATATATTGATACAGTTGAAGNATGTGATAATTATGTATGGTTTGATGCTAATNNAGATACTATTTTAACANCTACTAATACAAATGTAGGACTTTCTGGTACTGTAGCTGGTAATTATGGATTAGATGGTGTGTTTCATGACACCATTGTATATNCTAATGAAGGTGGGTGTGATAGTATTAGAATTTTACATCTAACTGTAAATAGCTCAATCATTTCTTCATCTCAGGCTGTAGATGTATTTGCTTGTGATTCATGGACAAATCCTTACACTGGTCAAGTAATTACTACCTCTGGAAGTCAGACTGTTACAACTGGAGTTTCACCTCAAGGGTGTGATTCCTTACAGTGGTATAATATTTATTTAACTGCAGAAAAAAGAGATGATATTAATGTAACAGCTTGTGACACTTTTACATGGATTATTGCAAATGATTTAGGAGGTGTTGATACAATGGTTTATACTTCATCTATTGTTGATAGTATGGTGTATACAGGAATTGAGAATGTTTATTTAAATAATAATGGAGACACTGTGGGAACAACAATTTGTGATTCTATTGTTTACTTACATTTAACAATTAACTATACTACATCTAATACCGATGTTCAAGAGCATTGNGATTCATATACTTGGTCAGGCCCATTGGGAGATGGTAATACTTATACTCAAAGTGGTGTTTACGCTCATGTAACTCAAAATGCATCAGGATGTAATCATACAGAAATACTTGACTTAACAATTAACTACAGCANTCCTAGTGTTGATGTTCAACAGCATTGCGCTTCCTACACTTGGATCAATGGAGTTACTTATGAAAATTTAACTTCATCGACAACTAATGAGACTGATTCATTTATGTTAACTACCATTGCTGGATGTGATAGTCTTGTTACTCTAGATTTAACACTATTTCCTATATATTCTATNGTTTTAGCACCTGTAATAGCATGTGATTCATTCCACTGGGAGTTNTCAGCTGGTGGGACAGGTGTTACTTACTTCTCAAGTGGNAATTACACTTCACAGTTTACATCAGTAGATGGCTGTGATAGCTTGATTATACTAGATTTAACTATTGATAATTCACATACTTTTACTGATGTTCATGTAGCTTGTGATTCATTTACATGGATTGATGGTAATGTATATACATCATCTAATAATACAGCTTCATTTACTTATTCAACAGTTGTTGGAGGATGNGATAGTACAATATTTTTAGATTTAACTGTTAATTACTCAAATACAGGTCAAAGTTCTGATACGGCTTGTGATTTTTATATTTGGGATTTAGATACAATTACAGCGCCTGGTACATTCTTATACAGTAAGGTGTATACTAANTCTGTAGGATGTGATAGTGTACATACATTAGAGCTGACAATCAATAATTCAAATACAGGATCTACTACTTTAACTGCTTGTGATAATTTTACATGGGATGGATCAACATATGACACTAGCGGTATATATACTAAAACTTATACAAATATTTCTGGTTGTGATTCGGTTCATACCTTGAATCTAACGATAGATAATACTGTTGTAACTCATGAAACTGTTACTTCTTGTTATACTTATGTTTGGACTCCTTGGAGTTATCCAAATAACACATATACTTTTGATACTTCATCTACATTTAATGCAGGTGTAAATTCATTAACATATATAGTATTTGGTAATGCAATAAATACTAGTGTTTGTACAGACACTGCATTTTTACATTTAACAATTAATCCTTTAGAATATGGATCAGCNGCTGTGGTTGCTTGTGATTCTTATTTATGGGAGGGGAATATATATGATACTACAGGTGTTTATATAGACACTATTGCAGGTACTTACTGTGATAGTATAGTAACACTTGATTTAACAATTAATTATTCTGATTCNACATTTATATCNGATATTGAATGTGATGTGTACATATGGATGGANGGCAATGGAGATAGTGTNGGAACATACTATAATTCAGGAACATATTATGATACACACACAAATATTTCGGGTTGTGATTCAACGGTTGTTTTAGATTTAACAATTAACAATAGTTCTTTAAATCAAATATTTGTAACTAGCTGTGACAGTTTAGTATCTGGATATTGGGATAATAATGGTTGGGTTACACAGACATATTATGCTTCAACTTCATTTACATATCCTGTTCCAGGTGGAAATTCGGTAGGTTGCGATAGCCTTGTTGAAATGCATATTACTATTAACAATAGTTGGATTGGTAATTATAATATTGTCGCATGTAATTCATACGATTTTGATGGAGTAACCTATACTAATGATACTGTTGTTACAGCTACATTAGCTGGTGTTAATTGTGATAGTATAGTAACTTTAAATCTCACAATAAATACACAAAATTCAAGTAGCATAGACAATGTAGGAACTCATTGTGATTCATATACATGGATAGATGGTGTTACATATACTTCGTCTAACAATACTGCTACAATGATTTATTCTGCTGCTAATGGATGTGACAGTGTTGTTACACTTAATTTAATGATAAATAATACTGTCACGCATACTGATACTCATGTTGCTTGTGATGTGTTTATTTGGAGTTGTGATGGTGGAATATATACTAGTTCTAATAATAGTGCTACATATACTTACTATGGCGGAGCTGCTAATGGCTGTGATAGTATAGTTACTTTAGATCTTACAATTAATAATAGTAATTCAGGTTCATCAACAGTTATAGCATGTGATTATTATGTTTGGGACGGAAGTACTTATTTTAATGATACTATTGTTTCAAAACTATACACAAACGCTGCAGGTTGTGATTCTACGCATATTCTTAATTTGACAATCGATAATAATCCTGGCTCTATATCTTCTCAGGTTGCTTGTGATTCATATACCTGGATAGATGGTAATACATATTATAATGATACTATAGTAGATTTTATTATTGTGAATTCTGCAGGTTGTGATTCAACAGTTATTTTAGATCTTACAATTAATAATAGTACATCTGGAACTGATAGCCAAGTTGCTTGTGGAAGTTATACATGGATTGATGGAGTAACATACACGACTTCAAACAATACTGCTAGTTGGACTTATCCAGCAGGTTCAGTTAATGGCTGTGATAGTGTTGTAATGCTAGATTTAGTAATCACTACTCAGAATTATTCAACAATTGACAGTGTTGGTACTCAGTGTGATTCATATACTTGGATAGATGGAAATACTTATACATCATCAAATAATACTGCAACCATGGTTTATTCCGCAGTAAATGGCTGTGATAGTATTGTTAGGTTGCATCTTGTTATTGTTTCTTCTCCTACTGTTCTAGTTGTTCAAAACTCAAATATATTTGATGTTGTTATAAATGGAGGTGTAGCTCCTTACACTTATTCTTGGTCAGGTCCTATAACTTCTACTGATCCTTCAATAGAGCCGTTAGTTAGTGGAGTTTATTGTGTTGAAGTTACTGATGCAATCGGATGTGTTTCAAATAATAGTTGTTTAACTTACAGTATTAGTTCAATTAATGAAATACCATTATCTAAGTTTGAAATTTATCCAAATCCAGCTTCTGACATAGTGAATCTTGAGTTTACAACTAAAAGAACATCAGATTATGCTATTCAAATTTTATCAGTTACTGGATTAGAAGTTTATTATGAAAAATTAACACATTTTAATGGTAATTATAAAGGAGTAATAGACTTGTCTACATACTCAAACGGAACTTATTTAATACAAATAGTTTCTGGCAGTAATATTGTTTACAGAAAGTTAATTAAGCAATAAATAATAATTTTCATTTTTACTCTTATAAAGGGGAAAGCCAAGCTTTCCCCTTTATTTATAAAGAAAAAGTTTTGTTATCTTTACATTTTTCTAACTAACGATTATTTAATATGAGGTTATTATTCATTTTACTTTCAATTTTTATAGCATCTTTTAATGTGCAAGCAACTCACTTAATGGGAGGAGAGATCACATGGGAATGTATTAAAACGGGTCCTGATGCTGGTAAGTATGTTTTTAATGTAAGAGTGTATAGAGATTGTCAGGGTATTCCTATTTCTACTGTTATGAATCTTGATGTTCATAATGTTCCTGGGCTTTCAACTATATCATTATTATATGTTGGATCTAATGATATTTCACCATTATGTAATACTATTGATGGTTCAAACACACCTTTTTCATGTGGAGGCATTAATACTCAAACAGGTAATGGTAATGGTGCTGTAGAGGAACATATTTATCAATCTTCTCCAACAGAGATTAATGGAACCCCAGATGCCAATGGTTGGCATTTTACATGGTCCAATTGCTGTAGAAATTTAGCAGTTACTAATCTTTTAAACAATACTGGGCAATACGGTTTTACTTTAAGAGCAGTTATGTATCCTTATATAGATTCATTAGGAACTGTTTATCCAAATGGTGGAGTATGCTACGATTCTTCACCAAAATTTTATGAGAAACCCAGAACTATATTGGAAGTAGGCAATGGTTTTGATCCATCAGCTATATTTAATGGTTTTACATATAGTCATAATGCTTTTGATGAAGAGCAGGACTCCTTATCTTATATTTGGGGTATGCCTTTGGATGATCTTGGTTATGATTATTTAAATCCTAATTCTACCGCCATACCATTTAGTCAACCTTATACATATACAAATCCTATAAATGGCATTGAAATGGATACTGCATCAGGACGTACATCCTATCCGGCTGATCAACAGGGTAATTTTGTAACTTGCACTAATGTTTCTGCATATAAATGTGGTCAATTAGTTGCCGAAATTTTTAGAGAGGTACAAGTAGTTCTTCTTCCTCCAATATGTAACTTAGGAGATACTACAAATGGAAATATTGGAGCAGATACACTCTGTAATGTGCGTCCACAAGTTCAACCTCCATTTTTTTACCCTAGTGCTATAAATCCTTTTCAGTGGGACACAATGGTTCATTGTGGTGATACAGTAAGTTTTAATTTTGAGGCTAATGATTATGATTTCTATCCTAATGGTAATCGACAAGATCTTAAATTTGAGGTCTCTGGTGGTCAATTTATGAATTATAATGTAAGTCCACCTGCTTTATGTAATAATCCTCCTTGTGCAACATTCGAGGAGTTATCTACTGGAAATACTCCACCATTTATTACTTCCAATGGTAATGGAGTAGGTTATTTTGAGTGGATTACCTCATTAAATCATGTTGTCGATAATTGTGCAGGAGATATTCGACCAAGTCTTTACACATTTGTTATAAAAGTTCAAGATGATTTTTGTCCGGCACCTGCTATTGAGAATACTTCTCAGGTAATATCTATTTATGTTTTTCCTCCTTGTAGTCAGATGAAAGCAAATGCAACTTCAACTGCAGCTACTTGTTCAATCGATGGTTCAATTGCTATAGCACCTACAGGAGGTTTTCCACCATATAATTCATATTATTTTGA
>NZRJ01000019.1 GCA_002693745.1 Flavobacteriales bacterium | reverse complement strand
ATGTTCTATAACAACAAGCTACAAAGCAATAGAGAAAGAAATTGGTTTAAAATAGATTGGATACTTTATAATTCAAAATTAAACTTTAAAATAAATACAAAAGATAACATCAGTATTAATCTATTTACACTTGATGCAAATCGCTTTTCTTTAGGATATAGAAGTGCACGTGTTGATCAAGCTGATCCTTTGAATGAAAGAGATTTAATAAAAGGATTCTTTAACAATTATGGTGTAGAATCTAGATATCTAAATTATTATAAATTTTTAAATAAAAAATCAGTTCTTTTATCAGGATTCAAATACTACGTTGCTAATAATATAAGTGAACAAGGCCCAGGGAGTGCAGATGATGATGCAAACTTTAACTTTGCTTTGAATGATTATCAATACTATCCAAACCAATCATCGTATAATTATCCTAATTTTAATAGAGCTTTTTTTATTGAGAACATTTTATATCTTGATAGCAACCTATCAATCACTCCAGGCTGCAGATATGAATACATAGATACTAAAAGTGATGGATATTACAGAGCTGTATATTTAAACCTTGTGGACCAACCATTATACGACACAATTATATATAGTAGCAGCAAGAAAACAAGAGATTTCTTTCTATTTGGAGTAGGATTATCATATAAAAACAAAAGCAACCATGAAATTTACTCTAATATTTCTCAAAATTATCGGTCAGTAACATTTGCTGATATAACAATTACTAGTCCTACATTTCTCATTGATCCAAATATAACCGATGAAAGCGGCTACTCCTATGATATTGGTATTAGAGGGATTTATCAGTCTTGGATTAGTTTTGATGTTAATTATTTTGGATTGTCATATAATAACAGAATAGGATTTCTGCAAAAAAAAGTTGAATTTATGCCCGGTATTTTTGCTGCCAAAACACAAAAATGCAATGTTGGAGATGCTTTCATAAATGGTATTGAGGGACTAGTTGATATAAACCTTAAAAATATATTAAGAGATCTAAATCTAGCAAGCTTTATAAACTACGCATATACAAAATCGCAATACATACAATCTGAATCTAGATTTATTATTGGCAACAACGTAGAATTTGTTCCAGAACATAATTTTAAATGCGGATTAGATCTTAGCTATAAAAAATTTATGGCAGGCATACAATTAACTTATTTATCAAATCAATATACAGATGCCTCTAATGCAATTGATAGTGATATTTCTGGAACATTAGGATTAATCCCATCTTATTACATTTTAGATTTCTCATCTAGCTTTCATTTCAAAAGAACTAAAATTTTTTGTGGAATAAATAATATATTAAATAACTATTACTTTACCCGAAGAACTACTGGATATCCAGGACCAGGTATAATTCCTTCACAACCAAGAAACTATTATCTTACAATAGAGCTAAATTATTAATAATATGCAAGAATTACTAAAAAATAAAAAGGTTATTGTTTTTGATGGAGTATGCCTAATGTGTAACAAGTATGTAGAATTCATCACAAAATATGACAGCAATGATTATTTTAGATTTGTTGCAATACAGAATAAAAAAATTCTCAGTAAAATCTTAAAAAACAAGAAATTAATTAATGATAATGCATCATTAATATTAATTGAAGATAANACTATAAAAAAGAAATCATCAGCTGTAATTTCTATTTTATCAAATTTAAAATTCCCATTTTATCTATTTAGTATAACAAAAATAATCCCAAGATTTTTAAGAGATATGATTTACTCATTAATCGCAAGAAATAGGTATAATATTTTTGGTAAGGTTAAATACTGCTCAGNTATAGAAAATAGTAATCTTAAAAGAGTTAAAGAAAAGATANTTGAATAGAACTAGTTTACNNTAAATTAGTTTAGTCTTAACTTTAACAAAAGAATTAATTTTTCTTCAGATTTAGTACAGAATTGAAAATTATTTTTGCAAGTGATAATTTTAAAAAATACTATATGCCTAATAAAATTACAAAATTTATATGTCTAATCTTTGCTCTATCTATTTGTTTTCATTTAAATGCTCAGAACGTATNACTATCTATGAATTCAGGATACCAAAATCAAATATTCTATAGTATGCAAAATGGAGAAACTGTAAACATATCTAATCAAAATTGGGACATTGCCTTTAGCACAGCGTCTATGTCCTCAACTATTAGAACAAATGATGGGAAGGGCGTTGAGTTATATACATATCAAGATGGAGATACTAGCGCATGGAATAACATAAATAATAATGACATAAATAATCTGCCTGAACTTATGTTTAATTCAGACACAAGTTGGCAATATGGGGCATTTGATATTAACCAAATAGGAGGTTTTGATTATGGTTGGGGAATATATAATATACAAACACACCATCTTGTTGGAGACTCTNTTTTTCTAATTAAAACTATAAATGGTAATTGGAAAAAACTATGGATTAAAAGTAAAATATTAGGAGAATATACAATCTCATATGCTGATCTTGATGGTAACAATATAGTAAACACAAATATTTCCGCTTCTAACTATACAAATAAGAACTTTATTTACTATTCATTAGATAGCGATCTAATTGTAGACAGAGAGCCTAACAAAGATGATTGGGACATTACTTTTACAAAATACCTAACACCCTACCCATTTCAGGGGGGATTTACTCCATACTCTGNANNTCGGAAGTCCTTCAAAACGAAGGCGTTTCAATTGCTCAAGCAGATAATATAACATCCCCTTTAACATATAACAACTATAATCAGCATACTTTCTCTAATAGAATAAATACCATTGGTTTTGATTGGAAAGTATTTCAAGGAAGCTATTCTATTGTAAATGATCTGTGTTATTTTGTTCGAGACAAATCAAATAATGTTTGGAGATTAACTTTTACAAACTTTGAAGGAACATCAACAGGAAATATTGAATTTAATACGGAACTTCTAACAAATACAAGTACAAGTATTGAAGATTTAGATGGGATAAACACATTAAAAATATACCCTAATCCAACACTTATAGGTCATGAGATAACAGTTGTATACGAATTAAAATCTAATCAAAAAGCATTAGTCATGCTTCATGATATTACTGGAAGGGAAGTTTATAGTTCAAAACTGAGTAACAATGGTTTAAAAATACATAAAATAGCTACTCAAAATCTTAACAAAGGAGTTTATATGCTATCAATTAATTTAGATGGAATACTAAAAAGTGAGCGCATAATGATTAATTAATATTATGAGAAATCTAGTTCTTCTTATAATACTTATTTTAAGTTTACTCAAAAGTTACGCACAAGAAGACACCTTATTTAAAAAGGTTCAAGAAGTAGTTATAACAGGACAAATAAGTAAAAAAACTACTGAGGAAACTGTTCATAAAATTCGAACAATATCTGCCAAAAAAATAAATAGTGGGTTGTTTACAAATCTAGGTCAAGTTCTTGAAAAGGAACTTAATTTTAGATTATCTGAAGATGTTTTCTTAGGGTCAAGTATATCAATACAAGGAGTTTCTGGTCAAAATGTAAAAATATTAATTGATGACATACCTGTAATAGGAAGGTTAGATGGGAATATTGATCTTTCGCAAATCAGCTTAAATAACATTGAACGTATAGAAATTATTGAAGGTCCGCTTTCTACTATTTATGGAACAGATGCTCTTGCTGGAACTATTAATATTATCACAAATAAAAATCCAAACTTTAAAAAATCATTTAATACATATTATGAAACAATAGGTAAATATAACTTTAATATGATGTTGTCTAACCAAAACAAAGATAACTTAATAACGTATCAATTTGAGCGTAAATACTTTAATGGATGGTCCGAAAATCAAGATTTTAAAATTTTACCAACTCAGGAGTTGGCTGATAAAAATAGATTTAAAGAATGGAAACCTAAAGAGCAGTTTATAAATAAAATACAATATCAAATACAAAAAAAAGATTATTCGATAAACAATTATATTGAATCATTCTATGAAAAGATAACAAATAGAGGTATGCCAAGAGAACCTTATTTTGAAAATGCTTTTGATGAATATTTCCATACTTACAGAACAAATTTTGGTTCTAACATTAACCTAACAACTGATAAAAAAAAATTAAAAATATTATTAGCATACAACTCCTATATCAGAGCTAAAGAAACATTTTATAAGGATCTTACTACACTAACATCAACATTAGTAGAAGATGCAAGTGCCCAGGACACCTCCTCTTTTAATTTAAAATTAGCAAGAGCTATAATATCTAACATTGATAATCAGCTTTTTCAGTATCAATTTATATTAGAAGCACAATCTGAAACTGCAGAAGGAGAGAGAATTTTAGATAAGCAGAAAAATCAAGCTGACTATGCAATCTCTGCTACTCTTGAATATCATCTTAACAAGATAATTACTCTAAGGCCTTCCGCAAGAGTAGCATATAACACTAATTATAATGTGCCATTTATTCCTTCACTTAACATTCTTGCTAATTTAAATAATTATAAATTGCGTTTAGGAATTGCCAAAGGATATCGCGCACCAAGTATGAAAGAATTATATCTTAACTTTGTAGATATAAATCACAATATAGTTGGCAATAGCAACCTCTCAGCTGAAGAATCATCTAATATTCATATAAATAATTCTTACACATACCAAGGATCTAGCTATAGAATACAAACAGATATAGACATGTTCTATAACCACATATCAAATAAAATTGACTTAACTAACCAGCAGGCAATAAATAACCAATATAGCTATTTTAACATTGATAAATATCAAACAAAAGGAATTACTTCCAATATAAAGATAAATAAAAATAACACCGAATTAAATATTGGCATATCGCATATAGGTAGATATAATGAGCTAGCAAAATCTGAAAATATTACTGAATTTAACTTTTCAACAGACTATAGCTTTAATACAATTATGTATATTGGAAATAGAACAAAAGTAAATCTATTCTATAAGCATGTAGGTAAGCTACCTGCCTTTTTAAAAGATGAAGAGAATATAGTAGAATCAAATACGGATGCTTATAACTTATTAGATCTATCAATAAATAGAAGAATTGGTAATCTGATCAGTCTTTCTTTTGGTGGAAAAAACTTATTAAACATAATAGATATACAAAGAACTAACAGTTCAGCTACCATACATTCATCTACAAATAATAAACTTCCAGTTGGTTATGGAAGAACATATTTTATTAGTCTAAATTATAAGCTATGAATAGAATAAACTTCATCCTTATTTTCTTTATTTTTATTGGATGTGAACAAAATGAAATTCCAATAGAAAAACATCCAATTGGAGAAATCGAGACAATACAAATTAACATGGAAAGCAATTATAGTAAACAAATCTTCTTTAGTTTAAATGACAAAAATGGCATAATAGAAAATATAAAAACTGAATGGGATCTTGGCTTTGAAGCATCAAAAAATGGAAATAAGATTATTATAAATTCATCAACATTTAGTCAGATATCTATTTTAGAAGATGGAAACTTTGATGACCCTATAATTATTGAAGATTTGATTTGGCAATGGGATAACCCTAAAGGTATTGAAAATGGAACAGCATTTAATACTAATCAAATTAATTCTACTTATATTCTCGACAGAGGTTATAATATTGATGGTACTAAAAGAGGTTATCGAAAGATTAGAATTGACTCTATCAACGATAACTCATATTTTTTCTCATATAGTAACTTGGATAATACAAATCTAAATAATTTTGAAATTAATAAAGATAGTCTTTTAAATTTTCAATATTTTTCATTTAATACAAATAATATTGCAAATATTGAACCTAAAAAAAACAACTGGGATCTAGTATTTACACAATATACACATCTTTATCCAAATAACATTGAAACTCCTGCCTATTTAGTTACGGGAGTATTAACAAATTATTTAAATAATGTAATAGTAGCTATAGATAGCTTAAATTCTTTTGACTCTATAAGTATAGATTTAATCAATTCTTATAATTTTTCTAACTTTCAAGATAAAATTGGATATAACTGGAAGTTTTTTAATTTTGATAGTCAAACATATACTGTAAAGCCTGAAATAACATATATAATTAAAGATATTTCAAATAGATATTACAAATTACATTTTATAGATTTCTATAATGATCTTGGTGAAAAAGGTTACCCCAAGTTTGAGATTCAAGAATTATAACTTATTCAATCCAATCAGCTATAAAAATATTCGTTGACCTTGTTCCATTATTATTTCTATTAGAAGAAAACACAATCTTTTTTCCATCGTTGGAAAAAACTGGAAATGAGGCAAATTTCTCATCATAAGTAATTTGCTCTAAATTCTGCCCATCAATATCAATCATATACAAGTTAAAAGGGAAACCCATTATACTCTCATGATTTGAGCAAAAAATAATCTTTTTATCACTAGGATGAAAGAACGGAGACCAGTTTGCATTTCCAAGATTTGTAACTTGCTGTAAATCACTTCCATCAACATTACATACATATATTTCCATATTAGTAGGTTGCACCAACCCTCTTGACAAAAGATCTTTATACTCTTTTACTTCTTTTGCTGTATTTGGTCTAGATGATCTAAACACAAGTTTTTTTCCATCATTAGAAAAGAAAGCACCTCCATCATAACCTAACTGATTAGTTACTTGAACCAAATCTGATCCATCAATTTTACATGTATATAATTCTAAATCACCTGAGCGAATTGAAGTAAAAACTATCCTATCTCCCTTTGGGGAAACTGTTGCTTCAGCATCATATCCTTCATGATTAGTTAACCTTCTAATAATATTTCCGTCAAGATCAGAAATAAAAATATCATATGAATCATATATTGGCCATACATATTTTCCATCAACTCTTCTTTCAGGGACATGAGGACATTTAGCATCATTCAAATGTGTTGAAGCATAAATTATTGTCGTATCTCCAGGCATAAAATATGAACATGTAGTTCTTCCTTCACCAAGGCTAACCATTTTAGGGATCTCCGAATGTAAACTATAGTTATTCGTGTCTATAATATATATTTGATCGCAACTTTGACCCCATTTTTCATTAGTAGCCTGAAATATTAATTTAGAATCATCAAAGCTCCAATAAGCCTCAGCATTTTCTCCTTCAAAAGTAAGTTGTCGTAAATTTTTAAAATGCACTTCTTTTGGGTAAATAAGTGTTTCTTGATTAAGTTCATTTATCTCATCTATATTAGATTGAGTAAATACAATATGTGGAAAAAAAAACAAAATAAGTAATAGCTTTTTCATATTTTTGATGTTTTAAAAATTACTACAAAAATAACCATTTTAACCATGAAAAAAATCATCTATGGCTTTTTATTTTCATTTATAATAGCATGTCCTTCATTAGCTCAAGATCAACAGATAATTATTCAAAAAATGAAAGAAGAAGTTACTTATTTGGCATCTGACAAATTGGAAGGAAGAGCTACAGGAACATCATCAGAAAAAATGGCTGCGAAATATATCAGCTCAAAATTTAAAGAGTATAATCTTGCTGAAAAAGGTGAAGATGGTTATTACCAATATTTTGAGGCAAAAATAAAAGAAAATCCTCACAGCCAAAAAATAAAGAAAAAAATAACAGGCACTAATGTAGTAGGATACATTAATAATAATCAAGAACAAACAATAATCATCGGGGCTCACTATGACCATGTAGGATATGGAGATTTTGGCTCACTGTATGTTGGTGAAAGAGAAATTCATAACGGAGCAGATGATAATGCAAGTGGGGTTAGTATCATGCTTAATCTTGCACATAGTTTAAAAGAAATATCAGATTACAATTATCTATTTATTGCTTTTTCAGGAGAGGAACACGGACTATTTGGGTCTTCATTTTATGCCAAAAACCCAACAATTAATTTAAAAAGCGTAAGGTTTATGATTAATTTAGACATGGTGGGAAGATTAAAAAAAGATATGACGTTAGCAATTAATGGTATTGGAACAAGTGATAGGTGGTATGATCTAATTAATGAATCAAATGAATTTGATTTTAAATTAAAAACTACAGAATCTGGAATCGGACCATCAGATCATACATCATTCTATTTACAAAACATCCCTTCTATTCACTTTTTTACTGGNCAACATGAAGACTACCACAAGCCATCAGATGATGTAAACAAAATTAATTTTAAAGGTATGTTTANAATACATGAATATATTAAAAATATAATTGAAAAATCTATAGAAATAGAAGAATTTTCATTTCAGGAAACGAAAAGTGATACTAATATGACACCGAATTTTACAGTCACTCTTGGTGTTATGCCAGATTATTTGTTTGATGGAAAAGGAATGCGTATAGATGGCGTATCTAAAGGAAAAACAGCAGATAAATTTGGAATACTTAAAGGGGATATAATAATAAAAATGGGCAGTATAGATGTTATAGATATGATGAGTTATATGAAAGCATTAAGTAAATTTGAAAAGGGTGACTCCACTAAAATTCNATTATCTAGAAATTCTAAAGTAATAGAGCTAGAAATTTCTTTCCAATAGACTAATCAATATTTTTAATATGATCTCACAACTTTTTATGTGTTTAAATTCTACAACTGACATTTATGTTAAAATAAAACTGCCATTCTGTCTTAAAATTAGCTTTGGCACAATTTTAGCTCTATTTTATAAATAAAATAATACTAATGAGAAACATAAGTAAATTTGAGAAAGAGAAATTACTCCATCTTCTAGAATGTTCGGATGAAGAGTTAAATAATCTTACTGAAAAATCAAACTCCCTTCTTGAGGAAAAAAACAGCACATATGATGTGTTACTAAAAATATTACAGCAAGGATTTAATATTAGAGAAGCTGTATTATCTGCAATTATCTTAGGCCAAAAGTTAGGATATAAAAAAGCTAAAATAGAAATGGAAGAAGAAATAAAAGATCAACTATATAAAGCTTTTAAAAATTCACAATAATATNACTATTAAGCAAAATCACAACGATAACTAAAATAAAATTACAATAATGAAAAAGAAAGGCAACATTAATGTTCAAACAGAAAATATATTTCCAATTATTAAACAATTCTTATACTCAGATCATGAGATATTTTTAAGAGAACTTGTATCTAATGCCGTAGATGCTACACAAAAGTTAAAAACACTTAAAACAATTGGTGAACTAAATACTGACATTAAAAAATTAAGAGTAGANGTAATTCTAGATAGGGATGCAAAGACAATTACCATTAGAGATAACGGAATTGGGATGACCGATAAAGAGTTAGATAAATATATAAATCAAATTGCATTTTCCGGAGCTGAAGAATTTGTAAACAAATACAAAGATNCTGACACAAAAAATTCTATTATTGGACATTTTGGTCTTGGTTTTTATTCTGCATTTATGGTTGCTAAAGAAGTTGAAATTGTTACAAAAAGCCAGCTACCAAATAGTAAACCAGTTAAGTGGACCTGTGACGGCTCTCCAAATTTCACAATGGAAGAGACAAAAAAGAAAACCAAAGGAACTGATATTATTTTGCATATCGCTGATGACTCAACAGAGTTTTTAGAAGAAAGCAGNCTCTCAACTATTTTAAATAAATACTGTAAATTCTTACCTGTTGAAATTAAATTCGGAACTAAAACAGAAAAAATAGATGACCCTAAAGGGAAAAAAGATGATAAAGGTGATGTCATTAAAATTGATAAAATATCAGACAATATAATTAATAATACAAGTCCTGCCTGGACTAAAAAACCTTCAAATTTAAAAGAAGAACATTATAAATCTTTTTATAGAGAATTATATCCCATGGAATTCTCTGACCCTTTATTTCATATTCATTTAAATGTNGATTTTCCATTTAANTTAACTGGNATTCTTGTANTTTCCNAANCTAAAAAANAATNTAGAGGTNCAAAAAAANAANATNAATNTNTATAGTAATCANGTTTTTATNACTGATAATGTNGAAAATATTGTTCCNGAATTTTTAACNCTTNTNCANGGNGTNATTGATTCTCCNGANATTCCANTNAATGTNTCNNGNTCNTANNTNCAAGCNGATGGNAATGTNAANAANATNNCNAGTCATATNACTAAAAAAGTAGCTGATAAGNTAGCNNNAATGTTTAAAAAAGANAGAAAAGANTTTGAANAAAAATGGGATGATGTAAAAGTNTTTATTGAATANGGCATGCTNACNGANCANAAATTNTTTGATAAAGCAAANGANTTNGCNNTTTATAAAAATACNGAAANNNANTATTATACNTTTNNNGAATTTNTTGAAAAAGTNAANGANNCTCANAAAAATAANGATGGTAANACAATNATNCTNTATACNAATGATNNNAANGAACAACACAGTTTTGTNNAAACTGCNACNGNTAAAGGATATGAAGTTTTAGAANTAGGTGGTCCTTTGATTAGTCATCTCATAAGCAGGCTTGAATCAGATAATTCTGATGTTCAATTTGCTAGAGTTGATGCAAACGTTATAGATAAATTAATTGAGAAAGAAGAATCAACTATTTCTAAACTATCTGAAAAAGAACAAGAAAAGTTAAAGAAAGTAATAGAAGATACTGTTGATAAAGAAAAATTTACTGTGCAGATACAAAATATGTCTTCTTCAGATGCCCCAATTGTAATAACCCAAAGTGAGTTTATGAGAAGGATGAAAGAACAACAGCAATTATCTGGTGGTGGTGGGATGCAAATGTTTGGCTCTATGCCTGAAGCATATAATTTAGCTATTAACTCAAACCATACTCTAATTAGTAAAATTCTTGAAGAAAAGACCAAAAAGAAAAGAACTAATTTAATTAATCAACTACTTGATCTAGCGCTGTTATCACAAGGTATGCTTAAAGGAGAAGATCTTACAAAATTCATTTCTAGAAGTGTATCATTGATAAAATAGTTATCAATATCATAAAACTTAAAAAAACCCTCTCAAAATAGAGGGTTTTTTTATTAATATACTTTAAGAATTATAAAAATAGCAGAAAATATTAAAATGCTACAAGTATTTTAATGTAGTGCATACTTGGAATTTCTTTAACTATTTTTACTAAGAATTTTATTTAACTAATACAATAAAGCCTAAAAGTGTAGCAGCAGGGCTTTCTTTTGTAAGATAATAAGTAATAACATATGGATATACCCCTTGAGAAGCATCTAGACCATTATTCATAACTCCATCCCAGCTTCCCATCTTAAAATAATAATTATTATCCATTACTGTATTACAAATATTACCATCATTTGATGCAGTAGTCTCTATAATTTCATTAGACTCAAAAATAACCTCACTACCCCATCTTTTATGTATTTTAATATTAAAAGCATAAAAGCCTCCTGCACCTTTAACGTAGAATTCATCATTACAGTTATCATTATTTGGGGAAAAACTATTAGGAACATGTATCTTCATCTCAGGATTAACACAAACAGTATAAGTTGCCGAGTCACTACATCCACCTGTATTTTCAAGAAATAATTGCACCAAATAACTTCCTGTATCAACATAGCTATGCGTAGGATTTTCAGAAAATACATAAGGTATTATTGTGCCATCCCCAAAATTCCAATGACTAGAAAGTGTAAGTTCGTAAGGATTTATAATACTATTATCCAAAAACTGAAAATCAGCAGATAATAATGAAACACATTCAGTAGTATTAGGAAAGAAAGAAGCTATTAAATTATCGTAACCAGGAATAGTAACAGTATCAATTATACTACAGAGGCTAATATCATCTGTAATTTGCACTTGATAAGTTTTATTTACAAAATCAACTAAGCTATCACTTATTTTTAAAGGATCACTATCCCACTGGTAACTATAACTTCCAGAGGGATTTACCAAAACTTTTGCAAAACCCATTTCTCCATAGCATTTTTTTGAAGAAGTTATAAAAGAATTACTAAATGTTGGTTGCACAATTATTTGTATGCTATCAATAACAGCATCTGAACATCCATCTGACACCTGCACTATATAATCAGTAGAAAATATTGGAGCTACTAAATGCTGAAAACTACTACTCAATCCGTTATCCCAATTAAAGGAATAACTTCCTATACCGCCTGAAGTATTAACTCCAATACTGACAATATCTCCTGCGCATATTGTATCAGCAGATTGATAAGTATTAGCAATAATCTGGTCGGAAACAAAAACAATTGTGTCTACATTTTGTAAGCAATTACCTGTTCCATATGAATACGATATTAGATGATACCCCGTTCCTGCAATAGCAGGATTAAATATGTTTCCATTTATACCATTACCACTAAGAACTCCTCCTACTGGATTTACTGTGATTTGAATATTAGAATCAATAAAACAATACTGATCATCTAATCCGCTCATACTTAAAACTGGAGGATTATAAATCTCAATAGAGAATGTATCTTGACAACCAGTTAATGATTGATATATCAAATAATTAGTTCCAATCGGCAAAGAAGACGGGGAAAAAAGTCCTGTATTACTGTTTAAAATTCCATTACCTTGCCAAGTACCACCTGAAGGCAAAACATTAAGTATAAGATCAGTAGAGTTAGCACAAATAAGTGTATCAACAAGAATAGAGTTAGGATGTACAGTTACTATGAGATTATCTGAACAATTATTTGCCGTGTAAGTGAGAAGATGAACGCCTGCTCCGGCGACACTAGGTGAAAATTCTCCTGGATAATTTGAATTTGTTATTCCAGGACCAGACCATATACCATTATAAGGTGCTCTTGGAACTAAAGCTGGTAAAAATAGTTTAGGCCCTTCATTTATACAAAAATCTATACTATTAATCTGAATATCTGTATCTACTACTCTAATTTCAGTTGTATCAATACAACCATTTACTGAATAAGTGACAACATCAATTCCAAGTCCAATTGAAGGGTCAAATGTCCCTAAATTAGGGTTAGTAATATTTGACCCTGACCAAGTTCCTGAAGCAGGTGAGCCAACTAAGTTAAAAGGAGGCTGTGAAGGACATACAATCTGATCTGCACCTGCGTTAATTTCTTTGACATATAAATCAACATAATCATCACATCCCTGTATAGAATAAATTAAATTATGTATCCCACTGTCAGAAACATTTGATAAAAAGTTTCCTTCAACAGTAACAGGCCCTCCTAAAACAGATAATTTATCTACTGCTACATCCGATTGCCACCCTTGCCCATTACTTCCATCTCCTGTAATAACTCGTAATCGAACTCTAACTTCAGATACATTAAACATACTAAGATCTATAGCCGCTGACTGCCACTGATTACCCAAATTTCCAGAAATATACCAATGATTCCAAGTCCAACTAACACCATTATCCGTTGAAACATCAACAGAGAAACTACCTTGATTATTTCCATATTTATGATACCAAAAATGTAAAACAGGATTATTATATGCAGATAAATTAAGACAAGGACTAATAATAGCTGCTTTTTTGGAAGGATTATTTCCGTTAGAAGCTTCTGTATAAATATAATTAAAACCTTCAAAAGCAGCTGCAGGGCCAGTTCCTGCAGAAGGAGTTCCTCCACTATTTATTTCCCAATCAAAATCATTTGAAGGATCTTGAGTCCAATTGTTTAATCCTAACTCAAAATTATCTTCAAAGGGAAAAATTGTAATAGGATTCAGGCAAGAACTAATCTGTAACGGATTACTTGGCATAACTGACCATACCCCATTTGGAGGACTATATCCCAAGGTATATATCCCTTCTTTTTGGCAAAGTGTATCATCAGGTTGCGTAATAATACCACCTACATCAACTAATAAAGTATCTGAGCATCCATTTGGCAATGTATATATAGCGGTAATCACAGTTGCGACACCACCAACAGTTATGTCTCCATTAGGCTGTATACAACTACAACCTGACCATACCCCACCAGCTGGAGAGGTCATTGCAGTATTTAAATTAAAAGTAGGAGCATTCAAACAAGCTGATATATCTGTACCCGCATTAATATCTAATATTGTGATCTCTAAATCATCTGAACAGCTTCCAAACCCATAAGTCACAGTATACAATCCTGGAGCTAAACCAGATGGCGAAAAAACTCCATTATTAGAATTTATTATACCAGCACCCGACCACGAACCTCCAACAGGATTTGCAGTTAAATTAACAGGTGGATCTGTTTGACAAATACTAAAATCAGGTTGCGTTACTGGTGGTGTAAGAACAGTAATCAAAATATTATCAGTTTGATCTAATGAAGGACCAGCATCAGAAACAGTCACAGAATATACTGTATTAACAGAAGGACAAACATTATGTGGACCTGCATTATTTGGTAAAGGTGGTGTCCAAGTATAGCTATATGATGTAGAATCTCCTCCATTAACATTAACATATAAATCAACACAATCACCTTGACATATAACAGAGTCAGGTGCTGCATTAATACTTACCTGTAAAGGACAATCATTAATTATAAGCTGATATGATGTTGAAAGAATCCAAATACTATCGCAATCATCTTTAAAAAAAGATTCAAAGTAAATAGAGTAAACTCCACTTTCATTAAGGCCTGGCAACAAATTAAGCTGTATAGTATTGGTAGAATCATTAATACAATTGATAGGAACTGCATTTATTGTTTGATTCAATGGCCCTGAGACACCAATTTGTGATGAGTATACTGAATCACAATGTACTTTTTGATCAAGCTGTATTGTAAGTACATTAGTACTACATGATGGAGGGTTTGACAAACTAATCACTGGAGCCGAAGGGGTAGTAACATCAGATCTCCAATTCAATTCAAAACCTGGTGCTGCAACATTAACATCTGATACAAAACCTATAGTAACACATCCGTTAGAAACTATCTGAGGAGGCAAGGTCATTCCTGAATAAGGTCCACCAATTACGGGATATGTATTATCAGGCCCATCATAAATAATTACATAATCATTACCTGGTTCAGTCTCAAAAAAAGTAAAATTAATAGTAGTAGACAACGCTCCATTAGGACAAATAGTAAATAAAAAATTTTCATTATGATCATACCAACCAGAGTTTACTGCATTAGCTTCGCTATCTGTCAGAGTTCCTTCGCAATCGTATACAGTAGCATTAGACATACTGTATTGAGCATATAAGTTTTGACTTATCAAAACAAGGAGAAATATTATCCTCTTTTTCATTATTTACTTACAGTAATAACAGAAGTTGTAACTTTATTACTCCACTGTTTGTTTAAATCTTGAATACGAATATCGTAAGTTAATGTTTCAGTTAATCCATTTCCAAAAACAAATGGGGCATCTATTTCTAATAATAACTCTCCCTTTACATTTACATTATCATTTGGTGGAGAAACTGGTATAATATGATAATAATCAGCATTTGCTAATCGACTATCTTTTACTTCTAAAGACAAATAGTCTGGATCAAAGAAACCAACAAAACCTTCAGGATGCATATATTGAATGTTTACCATTATGTTTTCTCGAAATTCCGTAATTGCTAAGGGTTCAGTAGATATAATATTGATAATAAAAGTATCCTCATTATCATCTTTTTTACAACCAAAGAAAAGGACTGTAATTAAAAAAAATATTATATGTTTTTTAAAAATCATTGTACTGTAAAAGTGAAATGTCTTATAATTTGATATTCTGTACCATTAGAAGGGATTTCAGTAACCTCGTTAACATCATCTTGAACATATATTCTTATAAATACAACATCCCCCGAACTATATGAAGACATATCTAAAGTGTATTTATGATAAAATTCATCAACTGTACTTAAATAGAAACCGGTTTCAATAAGTGGAGGAGAAATAACCTCTAGATTATATGCAGGCTCACTGTCAAAATTAAATAAATTAGATCCAAATTTTACTTTATTATATGTTAATTCATCAGCAGTTAACTCATCATCTAAAATACTGAACCAAAAGTCAACAGAATTAGCATTAGCAGGTACAAATATAGTTCCCCTTGGTTGCTCTCTATTTAACGGTGTATTTTGACCTGTTACAAATGCTATACAACCTCTCATTTCTGGCACTTTATTAGCTTGTAGTGGACTGTTTCCAAAAATATCTTTAGCACCATAATCTATCCAATCTTTTATATTTTGGATATATTCTTCTTCGTGATCATACCAATAATGCTCAGGATTATATTCTGCTGTCAATGGCATAATTCCAGATATACCATCTATATCTTCAATAAGTCTTTTATATAAAACAGATTTATCTGAATTTCCTGGTTCAACTCTAAAATCATAAGAATTCGCAGCATCATTTTTTATCACTGGATGATATACCAAAGTATTGTATGAGCTCTCAATAGTTCTAAAATCAGGTTCAAAAGTACCATCATGGCAGCCAGAATTAGCACAAGTAGGAATAAATATATTATTGTGCAATGCAGCAAATGAAGTAGGATCATTGAAATAATTGGTGTCATTTGTATTTGGAGGGGCAAGATTTGGATCTTCATAAGGATTGATTACCTCTTCCTTTTTGCATGCATATAAAACAAAGCAAATAACAATATAAAATAAAGTGTTTTTCATAAAATTAGATCAAATCAAACAATGAAGTATTACTAGCAGTTAGACCTGAATTTATTACATCATCTTTGAAACCTAATATCTCTGCAATAGTTGGGGTTATATTAACAATATCACCTACTTGATTCCCTTCGCTTCCTATTGTCAAATTTGAATCTACCCCAGGTCCAACCATTATATTAAAGATTCGCCTACTGTTGGCGTCAGAATGATCATAACCATAAAATGCATTTGCATCTTTAATTCCATTAGGCTCTAAATTCCTACCATGTTCTGGAGATAGAATTAAAGTAGTATTATTAGCCATCTCAGGAATTTGATTTTGAATATAATCCCATAAATGCCCGACCGCATGATCAGCAGCATGTAAACTTTGAAGATAACCAGTAAAATTATTATGACAACCATCAACGTTTGAAAGATAAACTACAGTAAACGTTGGTTTAAATCTTTTTAAAACTTCGCATGCATAACCGATAGTTTGCCCATCTCCTCCTGATGCTTGTGGTGGATGAGCAATCGTTCCGTTATCTTTCTTTTCAAACATATCTTTTACAAATTGTTTAATCTCTGCTTTCTCCTGCTCAGTATTACCAATATTTGGTAATGCTTTTCCTTGTGAGTACCATACATTATCTAAAAAATATTTCATCTTGTACATTGGAGCTAACTCATCTTCTGGATGATAAACCTTTGCATTTTTTAAATGATCTTCTCCATCTGAGCCAAAAGTAATAATTGGGGCTAAAAAATTAGCTCCATACTGAGAACCGTAATCTTCATGAGTACTATAATCTAACAAAGGAATCGAATTGCCTATTCCATTTCCAATAAACCAAGTTTTAGTTGCCTTTTCTCCTTGATGCCTTCTTAAATATTCAAATATAGTTGGAGAAGAAGATTTATTACGCAAGCCTTGAGAATACATATAGTTTCCTGTCAATAATGTGTTTACACCTGGATAATGTCCAACTACAGAAGCATTAACTTCGTTGAACAATGTACCTTGACTTTGTAGTGTCTGTGTTAACAATTGAGGAATAGGTGTGTCACCACTTACGATACCATCAGTCCCATACACAATCTTATCAGTTGGAGAGGATCCATTAAACATGTTATACATTATGTTTCCAGTAGAAGGATACTCCTGACTATCATCCAAATATCTTTTTAAAACAGATTCTTGCTGACGCACTCCACCCGCAAAAGCAACAAATACAACATGATCAGCCATTCGCTGTCCTGTAGCTGCAAATAGTCTGCCACTAGGAAGAATAAAAGGAGTTGATATTGCTGCTACACTTAAAGCACTATTTTTTATAAATGTTCGTCTTTTCATATTAATAGAATTGATATTCATTAGATAAGGAAAATGCATAATACACCATTTCAACAGTGAGATCTGGATGTGACTCAAAGAAATTTAAAAAGAATTCTCTCTCTGCCTCTGTAATATCTCTTACATAAAACCGTTTATAAGTTTCTTCTATAAATCCATTTAAATCAGATCGCATCAATGAATCTGATGGCAAAGTAACACCTGACTTATTCATAAAATTACTCAATATAATCTCATGAGCAACTTCCTTATCTCCAATTGATTCTATACATCTTGTAATTTCAACTAATTCATTTGCAGATAAAGCCTGCTGAAATAGATTAGCATATAAAATGGAGATATATTGAGCTGGACTTTTTAGTTTATCTTTATTGGCATTATATGATGTTGATTGAATTTGATTTACATCATAAATGGGCTCTTCCTTTTTACATGACGCAAAAGTAAAAAGTATTAAACTAAATATTATATATATTTTTCTCATAGTTAATCAAAATGTGCATATTCATCTGATTGCATAATTTGTCTTTGTACCCATTGAAAATCATGATCATAATAAAACTTTTGCATTAGTATATCTGTTTCTTCTGATGAAGGATATCGTGCTAATAATGTTACGTATGCCCAAGTAATAACTCCTTCATAAAATTCTCTAGTATTACAAATAATATTTGTAAATGCTTCTTTATTATTACCGGAAGATCCAAGAACTATTTGTGCCGTATTATCTTCAATCATTAAATATACCTCATCAAACTCATACTGAGTAGGATATCTAAAAAGCAAATTGTCAAATGCTGCATTAATAAAGTTAAAGGTATTCATATTAATTTTATCATACACTGAATTATATATCATACGTCTATGCATCTCATTTAGTTCTATTTCGTTGTTATAATAATCTAATTCTGAATCTAGAACACTTTTAAGAATATTATACTCCAATAATTTTTTATTTGCAGACAATAAATCTCCATTAATAGAATCCTTAACATAATCATTCCAAAAGTTATTTAAATCATCAGAAATATACGCATTTGAAGCACCTTCTAATAAACGAACCTTTATCATTTCATACATTCTATGAAAATATGCAAATTTATATGATGAGTCTCCTTCAATAAAAGTAGTGTCAAATTGCAATCTATATATAAGAGAGTCTCTGCTCTCTAAAGTTACATCAGCATCCCTTAAATATTGAACATCATGAATCATTTCATCATCAAGTGGTTCTCTTCCAAGTAAATCAATATATAGCCTATTTACATAATTTTCAAGCAATATAGTCGGAATCTCAGCATAAAAAGGAGCATCATTATTAGTAATAATCTCTGGGTCCTTCTTGCAAGAAGAGATACAAATAGTCAAAAATAGAGTGTAAATAAAAATTCTCATTAATTAATTTTATATTGAAAATACAATTTCTACAAATTTATAAAAACTAAACAACTTAAAAAATTCATTGATAAAAGACAACACATTTTATTTTTATATTAGCAATTATGAATATTAAAATTAGAAAAGGAGTAAAAAAAGATTTACCTGAAGTTCTAAAGCTAATAAAAGAGTTAGCTGATTATGAAAATGCTATTGAAGAAGTAACAATTACATTAGAAGATCTAGAGAAAGATGGTTTTGACAAAAAGCCTTGTTATTGGTTTCTAATTGCAGAAGATAAAAACCAAATTATTGGATTATCTTTTTATTTCTTTAGATACTCAACATGGAAAGGCAAGTTGCTATTTTTAGAAGACTTTATAATTAAAGAAAAATACAGAAGATCTGGGGTTGGTTCAATGCTATTTAAAGAAACAATTAAAATATGTAAAGATCTAAAACTGAATGGGATGAGTTGGCAAGTATTAGAGTGGAATAAGCCAGCAATAAATTTTTATAAAAAACACAATTCAGAGATCAATTCTGCTTGGTTAAATGGTAAGCTTTCAAAAAAACAAATTGAGACAATTTGTTCTAGATTAGGCTAGCTACAGAAAAATACTCTCTGTCTGCTGTATTTGTGCTTTATCAAATAATAGCATTACTGCCTTTCTTCCATTTTGAGTTAATGAAACGGAATAATTATTAACATATAAATCAATATGTGAGTTAATTATATTGCTGTTCATCTCTTGCGCATGAGTTTTAACAAAATCTAAAGATGAATTTCTATTTTTTAAAGCATATATTATAGAATTTCGTAACACTCGTTCTACTGTCTTCTTAATTTCAAATGGTAATGATCTTTTTACAACTATTCCTCCTAAAGGGATAGGAAGTTTGGTGGTTTTTTCCCACAACTCTCCTAAATCCTGTACCTTTTTCAACCCTTTTTGCTGATAAGTAAATCTGTTTTCATGTATAATTAATCCAGCATCAAAATTTCCTGATAAAACCTCATCCTCAATCTTAGAAAAGATGATTTCTTTCTTATTTGAATAATCAGGTTTTGCGATATTTAAAAGAAAGTTTGCAGTTGTATATTTTCCTGGAATTGCAATTTTACTTGAATTACATAAAACAGTATCAGGCTTTGTAATTAAAAGAGGACCACATTTCTTTCCTAAGGCAGAGCCACTATCTAATAAAACATATTTAGTAACACATCTTGTAAAAGCATGAAAAGATAATTTTGTTACATCTAATTTCCCTTTTAAAGCCATCTGATTAAGTGCTTTAACATCAGCAAAAAAAACATCAAATTCGATTCCTTCAGTATCGATTTTTTGATGTAGCAAAGCATCAAAAATAAAAGTATCATTTGGGCAAGGAGAGATCCCTAATGTCATTTTCATAAATTATTAATTATTTTTTCAACCTCAAAATTCAAATTTCTAATTGCTAAATCTAAATCCCATTGGTCTGTATTTCTTTTTTCTATTCTATTCGAAATTGATCGTATCTGCAAACAAGGTATATTAAATTCTTCACAAACCTTAAAAACAGAAGCTCCTTCCATAGTTTCAATATCAGCTTTCTCCCTTTTAACAATTTCAGAAATAGTATCATTATTCCCATGTACTGTATTTACTGTTATTGCTCTTACCTGTTTTAAATTAGTTCTTGGAGAAGAATAAAACCTTGTTTGTATATCAAAATCTGTAAATTGCATAAACTCTAAGTCGTTTTCAAAACCAATTTCAGAAAAATTATCTTCTATAACTTCAACTACGCATCCATTTACTAAATCCTCAGAAAAAGCTCCAGCTACACCCATATTAATTACTAAATCATATTTATTGCTTACTAGTTCTTTAGTGAGGCTTACGGCTGTATTGACCATGCCGATACCAGTACAAAGAACATGTTGTTTTCTAATTTTTAACGATGTAATTTCAAAATCAGTCGCTGCAACAATTAACATATTCATCTGACAAATATATGTTATATTTACACCCTATATTTAAAAAATTACAGATAATTACAGAAAAAAATTTGCTAAAATTTTAAACCCGTTTTAACTGATAGAAATTAATTCCAAGAAAAAAGTTATGTTTCAACTTAGAAAATAGTGGTACCATCAATTAATTTAACTAAATAATATATGAAAGCATATGTATTTCCAGGTCAAGGCGCTCAATTCACTGGAATGGGGAAAGACCTTTATGAAAACTCAGAAATAGCAAGAAAAATATTTGATCAAGCAAATGAAGAATTAGGATTCTCAATTACTAATATTATGTTTGGAGAAGATGCTGAATCACTTAAAAAAACAAACGTAACCCAGCCAGCAATCTTCTTACATTCAGTAATATTGGCCAAAGTATTAGCATCATCATTTAAACCAGACATAGTAGCAGGACATTCATTGGGTGAGTTCTCTGCGCTTGTTGCTGCTAAATACATATCATTTGAAGATGGTTTGCAATTAGTTACAAAAAGAGCAATTGCTATGCAACAAGCATGCGAAGAGAACCCATCTACCATGGCTGCTGTTTTAGGATTAGAAAATGAAATTGTTGAAAAAATATGTTCTGAAATAAATGAAATAGTTCTTCCAGCAAATTATAATTGTCCTGGACAACTAGTTATTTCTGGAAGTAATAAAGGTATTGATATTGCTTGTGAAAAACTAATAACAGCGGGTGCTCGAAGAGCTGTAAAGCTTCCCGTTGGAGGAGCATTTCACTCGCCACTAATGGAATCTGCTCGTAGTGAATTAGAGAAAGCAATTTATGAAACAAAATTCTCAAAAGGCATCTGTCCTATTTATCAAAATGTTACAGGAAAAGCGGTTACTAACCCTGATGAAATAAAAGAAAATCTTAACAAACAGCTAACAGCTTCTGTTCTGTGGACACAAAGCATGCAAAACATGATTAGTGATGGATTAACATCGGTAATTGAAGTTGGCCCAGGCAAAGTACTACAAGGATTATTCAAAAAAATTGACAGAAAAATAGAAACTAAAAGCGCAACTTTATAAAGTTTGATTAAGTAATTTCCCACTATTATATAAATGATGCCAAGCTCTTTTAGTTTGACATTGTCGATATAATTTCATTTGAGATAAATTATGACAATCAGTCCCCACAAAACTTACCATATCCTTATATATAAGATCTTCAGCCTTACTCTGTACTTCTAAAGAATAATAACCGATTAATGACAGCCAATTAATTTGCAAAAACACTCCTCTATTTACTAAATCCTCATAATCCTTTTTATGAAAATAGCTATACCTCTCCGGATGTGCCAAAACTACTTTATAACCTGCTAATTGTAGTTTAAAGATTATCTCAAAAAATGATTTTGGAGCTTCTACAAATGATAACTCTACTAATAAATAATTAGAACCGAAAGTAAGGAAATGCTCTTCATCTATCTTTTCTTTAAAATCATAATCAAGATAATATTCTGCTGCAGTTTCAATTTCTATATTTATTCGTTTCTCTTTTAATTCAGCACGAATATTTTCAAGTCCTTTTAAGATTACTTCAGAAGAATTTTTATAAAGATCACTCATTACATGTGGACTAGTAATAACTTTAGAAAATCCTAATTTCTTCATTTCTTGCAATAAATTAATGGTAGTTTCCATATCTGCAGACCCGTCATCTATTCCTGGAATAAAATGAGAATGTATATCTGTTTTCAGTGTAGAAAAATCTAATGGAGCTAATTCTGCCTCCTTTTTCTTTGAAAACCAATTAAACATCTAACTATATTGTTCTTTGTAATAATTTTTATAATCTCCTGATGTAATATTATTCATCCACTGTTCATTATTCAAATACCACGCAATTGTTTTTTTTAGTCCTTCTTCAAATTGTAAAGATGGCTCCCAGCCTAAATTATTTTTCAATTTATTAGCATCAATAGCATAGCGTTTATCATGTCCTGGTCTGTCTTTAACATAAGTGATTAATTTCTCAGAAGTTCCCGGTTCTTGACCTAATGCTATATCCATTTGCTTACAAAGTAGTTTTATTAAATCAATATTGGTCCATTCATTAAAACCACCAATATTATATGTTTCTCCAATGCACCCATCATGATAAATTTTATCAATTGCAATCGCATGATCCTCTACATAAAGCCAATCTCTTGTAAATTTACCATCACCATAAACTGGCAAAGATTTACCATTTTTAATATTATTAATAAACAGAGGAAGTAGCTTTTCAGGAAATTGATTTGGGCCATAATTATTTGAACAATTTGAAATTACAAAAGGTAAAGCATAGGTGTTTCCATATGCACGAACAAAATGATCTGAACTTGCTTTTGAAGCAGAATATGGTGATTTAGGATCATATGATGTTTCTTCTAAAAACAATCCTGTTTCACCTAAACTTCCATAAACCTCATCAGTTGAAACATGATAAAATAATTTTCCTTTTTTATCTATATTCCATAAATCTTTTGCGGCATTCAAAAGATTAACTGTTCCAATAATATTAGTCATAATAAATTCCATTGGATTAGTAATTGATCTGTCTACATGACTTTCTGCGGCCAAATGAATAACTCCATCAAAATTATATCTTTCAAAAAGCTTCTTAACTTCCTCTTTATCAACAATATCGATTTTTTCAAAGAAATAATTTGCTTTTCCTTCAATATCTTTAAGGTTTTCTAAATTGCCTGCATAAGTTAATTTATCTGCATTGACAATTTTGTAATCAGGATATTTTTTAATAAATAATCGTAATACATGCGAACCAATAAAACCAGCTCCTCCAGTAATTAATATTGTTTTCTGCATAAATTTTTTTTATTATAAAACACCAGCAAATATAAGCAATTATTAAACAATACTATTCGTTAGTTAATACACTTATACTATTTTAGCAATTAAATGAAATACAGAAAAAATAAGATTTTTATTGCAATTCTTTTAATAGCATTTATGAGTTCAAATGCTCAAGACAATAAACAGGCTGCATTTGCTTTCAATTATACCTACCAGATTCCTATTGGAGAATTATCACAAAAATATGGCAATAACTCAGCTGTTGGAGGGACTTATTTTTTAGAAAGTAAAAATAATATCATTATTGGAATTGAAGGAAATTATATTTTTGGAAATAACATAAAGGACTCTACTATTTTTGATAATATTACCACATCGACGGGAGCTATAATTGGTGCTGATGGAAATTATGCAAATATCAATCTAATGCAAAGAGGGTTTGACTCCCATATTTTTATTGGTTACGCTTTTCATTTTTCACAAGAAAATCTAAGTGGAATTTATGTCTCTCAAGGAATTGGTTATTTACAACACCAAATTTTTATTGACACTAAAAATCAAAATGTTCCACAACTTAGTGAGGAGATGAAAAAAGGGTATGATAATTTTTCAAATGGAATTAGTACAAAGTTTAATTTAGACTATAAATATTATCATAAAAAAGGAAGATTTCAAATAAGTTCAGGATTAAATTACACAATTGCCTATACTAAAAATCAAAGACCATACAATTTTGCAAATCAAGAATATTATAATAGTGTAAGAAAATGGGATAAATTGTTAGGGTGTAAAATTGAAGTTATTATTCCAATCAACAGAAAAAATGAAGAAGAATTTCATTATTTTTAAATGAATATAATTTATAACATTAGTATTTGGTTGTATTTAATGGTTATGCATGTCTTATCCTTGTTTAATCATAAAGCTAAATTATGGATTGAAGGTAGAAAAGGAATCTTTAGTGAACTTAAAGAAAAAATTCAAAAGAATCAAAATATTGTTTGGTTTCATTGCGCGTCCTTAGGAGAATTCGAACAAGCAAAACCAATGATACAAGCGTATAGATTAAAGTTTCCAAAACATAAAATACTTTTAACGTTTTTTTCGCCTTCAGGTTTTCATAATATTAAACAAAATAATTTAGTTGATTGGATTTTCTTTCTTCCCGCTGATACCAAATCAAATGCTAAAAAATTTATTAATCTTGTTAATCCTGTAAAAGCTATATTTATAAAATATGAGTTTTGGTTTAATTATATTCAAGAACTCAAAAAAAATAATATTGCTCTTTATAGTGTGTCAAGTGTTTTTAGAGATAACCAATTATTCTTTAAATATAAGTGGTTTGCACGAAAATTATATAATATAACTCATTTTTTTGTGCAAGATAAAAAATCTGCACAACTACTAAAAAGTATCGGATTAAAAAACCACACTATAAGCGGAGATACTAGATTTGATAGCGTATTGGCTAATATCCCAAACTTTAAAAAAATGCCTTTAATTGAAAAGTTTTGCAAAAACACAAAAACTATTATTTGTGGTAGTACTTGGCGTTACGATGAAATACTTTTAGTTAAATATATAAAGAATCACAAAAAAATTAATTTTATAATTGCTACTCATGAGTTAAGTAGTGTCTCCGATTTACAAAAAAAAACGGGTGGTTTACTATACTCAAAAGCAAATAAAAACAATATATTAACTACTAATGTACTTATTATTGATAGTATAGGACTATTATCTAATGTTTATAAATATGGAGATTTAGCTTATATTGGAGGTGGTTTTGGATCTGGAATACATAATATATTAGAAGCCGTTACTTTTGGCCTACCAGTTATTTTTGGCCCTAATTATAAAAAATTTAATGAAGCAATATGCTTAATCAAGAAAAAAGGAGCTATCTCAATTTCGAATTACGAAGAGCTAAAAATTGCAATTAATACTTTTAATAATTTTGACAAAAATATTGCACTTGATTACATAAAAGAAAATAGTGGTGCAACAAAAAAGATATTACGCTTGATGAATTAAAAAAATCAAAAACCTCTCTGTCTTTTAGCTTCAAAAATTAATATGCCCGCAGATACTGAAACATTCATCGAATCAATCTTTCCTTGCATCGGAATAACAATATGATTATCAGCAGCTTCAACCCATTCTTTTGACAAACCAAAAGCTTCACTTCCAACAACAAATGCTGTTGAAGCAGTATAATCACTAATATGATAACAAGAAGAATTTTGTAAAGAAGCACAATAAATAGTTAGCTTATTTTCTTTTAAAAAACTAATTATTTCTTTATTTGAACCAGTGGCAATGCGAGTTGTAAATAAACAACCAATGCTTGATCTAATTATATTAGGATTGTATAAATCTCCTTTTGGATTAGCAATAATAACAGCATCAATATCTGCAGCATCTGCAGTACGTAAAAGAGCTCCTATATTGCCTGGTTTTTCAATAGCTTCAGCAACTAAAACTAATGGATTATCACTCAATTTTAGACTAGACAAATCTAAATCCTTACTTTTAGCAATTCCAATAAGACCTCCTGAATTATCACGATAAGCAAGCTTTTTAAATATTTCCTTAGTAATATGAATTAACTCAACATTTGATACTATTTTATTTATATCATTCTCAGAACATATCTCTGGACAAAATAAAATTTTCTTTATTTCATAACCGCCTTGAAAAGCTAAAGACAACTCTTTTTTCCCTTCAATTAAGAACAGCCCTTCTCTCTGACGAACTTTTGCTTTTTCCTTTAAGGATATAAGCAATTTTATATATGAGTTTTGTGATGAAGTTATCCTTTTCAAAATAGATAATATTGATTATACAAATTTACTTAAAGTACTATAATTTTTTCAGTGTTAAAAAAAGTATTTTTTTAAAACAGATTTTTAATTTACCAGTTTGAACGACCTTTCTTATTGAAGCGATTATATTTTCCCGTATTATTCATCACATCTCTCCATTTTTTGTTATTGCCCCACTTCCCTTGAGCAGGACAAACTCTTGGTTTACTCTTAACAAAATAAAAATTAAGACCTATCTCATTAGTTGATCCTGCATTAGTATATCTCAATTTTGATACAGTATAATCATAACTATAACTCACTTCTAAACCTATATTTCTAGCTGTCATTAATCGAAATCTGATAATAGGAACAAATGACTCATTCATAAATTTAGCTTTTCTTTGATTACTATATCTCCCAACTCTATATATACAGCCTGCCTCAAGCTGTACCTTATTTGAAAAAGCTGTTGTAAAACCTATTTCATCTTTCTGAGTTACATTATTTCCTTGTCTTTCATGCTTAGCAAATACCTTCCAGAATTTCATAGATTTAGAAACAAAATCAGGAAACATGCCTAAATGTTCTCCATGAATAGTATACTTAAAAGGCAACTCAGATGATTCATACTGATTATTATAAAATGATTCTATTGGTTCATTTAGATGGTGTAAGGATAAACCAATTAATGTCATACCTCCCATATTTCTTAAAGTGGTAGCATGCCTTGTTAATATAAAACCTACCGAAGCATCAAAATATCTATCATCAGTAAGTTTATCTGGAAGAATAGCGCCTGTTTGTGCGAAAAAATTACCATAATCATCCCACTGATCAGAGAATATAAGATCGGTAGTATTTAACCTATTAAAACTCATAACATTCTGCAGGGCCATACTTAAAAAAATATTGCCTCTAAACTCAAAATGAAAAGAAAATGGAACAATTCCTATATCTAAAGTTTGAAAAACTTGATTTATGGGCCCAATATCATTTATCTTCTGATCTATTAAATAAAACCCTCCACTCCANACAACCTGTCCACCTCCTATCTTTCTTTTTCTTATAGTTTTACTTGCGTTAAATTCAATAATATTTGAATTAAAATTCTCTGCTATTCCATTCCATTGATTTCTTCTTAGCATAAGAATCCTATTGTTATTATCAAAACCAGCAAATGCCGGATTCATATACATCATATTTAAATCAATCTGTGAAAAAGAAACATCTTGAGCTAGNAATGATGNAGAATGAAAATAAAATATTAGNATAACAATTAATCTTTTCATTATCTAACTANATATATAGGTCCAGACTTCTTATTGTCAATACCTTGCCACATCGTTTTATCTGANAACATTCCTTGTATTTTCCATATATATGTACCTTGTTGCGCAGGTACACCATTAACTTTTCCGTCCCAACCTATAGCAGGAGCTCCAAATTCATCTAATTGATCTGTCTCAAATAATAAATTACCCCACGAATCAAATATTTGCATACTATATTCTCTTAAAGATCTTCCTTTAGGTAAAAATATTGAAGCTTCACCACCATTATCTGTAGGAGTTAATGCATTAGGGACATATAAACCTTTAAAATAATCAACATCATGATTTATACATGTATCTGCAACACATCCATATACCTTTTCTTCAACAATTAAACAAACTGTAAACTCTCTACCTCCCTGATTAAGAGAATTTGATTGATATTGATATTCAAAGAGATTTACATTCTCATGAAACTGTGGTCCTTTTGGACCTATTGTATCTCCCTCACCTGGGATCCATGTAAACCAGAAATCATCTGGTGTCGCAAATACATTCGGGCTATATTTACTTGCTGTTGATCCTGTACCATCAAATAGGTATAGTCCAAAGTCAATTTCTTCTGGCGGGAAGAATATATCAGCAACAGGTGTTGGATATACTTTAATNCTGTCTTTAAGAACAAACTCATCNAAACAATTATTATTTGTACCAACAATTAACGTTGGNGCGTATTTTGTTATTTCTCCATTAAATGTTANATAAGAATGAGGCGGTGGTATAAATGGGGAATCTAATGCAGCAAAAACCGTTCCGTCTCCAAATGACCAATTATAACTTGCAATATATGATGTGTCATCTACTGTTCCAGAATTATCAACATAAAATGAAGCATAAGGAATAGATGATTGATCAATAAAGTTAACCTCAATTGGCTCACAACCTGAATACAAATCAACAACAAACTGCGCATTAGGATCTGGATAAACCTTTAATTTATAAACAGAGTCTGATTCACATCTTTTGTTTTGTAAAGAAATTTCTAAATCATAAATTCCAGGATATTGGAAGGTATAAGGTGGCTCAAAATCAATATTTGGAGGATTTATAATTGTACCTCCAAATGGATCAACGATTGTATAAGTCCATGTATCTACCGCAAAGTGATCAGCTGTAAACTGATATGTCACATTTTGACCACANTGATCTATAGGATTATACTCAGGNACAAAGNTAATTCTTGGTTTTGGATATATTCTAAATGTATCTTCNTTTGATGCTTGACAACCAAAACTAGTTCTTCTTGTTAAACTAATATTATATAATCCTGGAGACCAAGGACCTGAAGGAGGNCCTTCAGCATAAAACACCCACTGAGGTANAGATGTACTACTAAGTAGAGGGTTGTTATTNATCATCCATGCAGTATCATTAGGATCTTCAGGTGCAAGGAAATCATTAAACAAACTACCAACTGCAAAGTAAGAATTGTTAAAATCAGAAGCCCTTAATGAATCAAATTCACATATAGGAGGTACTGTAAAATCAACAATAGGTAAAGGATGAATCTCTATAGGTTCAACACCTACATCTGGTGAGCGGAATGTATCTGTACAATAAGCTGAATCTACTACAATTAAGGTTGCAGAAACATATGCTCCTATAGTATCAATTACTGTCGGGTAATTGAAATCTGGACTCCAATCTACTGATGTACTATTGTTTGTATCATGCGTAAATGTCCAGTTCCAATACCATAATCCAGTATCCGTTGGTGTGGATAAGTTATTGAACTCAACGTCTTCTCCTGCACAAGTATTATTCCACTCAAACTCTACATAAGGCTGATCATAAATAAATATCTGTGCTACAGTATCATCATAGCAGGTATTGGTATCTGTAACATCTAAGAACAAACTAAAATATCCACTTGTATTATTAAATATAGTTGATATNGTNTCTGGGTGNGGAGGCGTACCATTNCCATTATCGTAAAAGAAACCTTGTGGACTAGCTGTTGGACCAAAGTTCCAGTTCCATATGTATATTGGTGCACCATCATCATCATATGACTGATCCATTATATATAATGAATCTCTTTGGCATCTTACATCACCNAAAGAAAAACTAGCAATAGGGTTACAATATACTTGCACATAATTAATAACACTATCTACGCATCCTATGTGATCTGTAACTGTAAGTTCCACGGCATAATTATCATCACATCCAACAAAACTAAAATTAGGATTTTTACTAGACGAGTCTGATGTTCCTATATATTGACCAATAAAATCATCAAGATTCCAATGATATGAAGGATTTGGAGGAGAATTAATAACTGTTGAGGTATTAGTAAATACTGTTATATCTCCCTCGCAGGCAATATTTGTTTCAAAACTTGCNTTAGGNAGATCGTATATTTGAACNAACTTTTTAGCGGTGTCTGAACATCCATATAAACCAGATGTAANTTGGTCATCATAAACGGTAAGTGTAACAGGATAAATACTATTTGATGTTAGTGCTGTATCATANAGATACACAGGGTTTTCTAAATTAGATTGAGATTGAGAAGAAGAAATATCTCCGAAGTTCCAGTACCATTGTACAGGATTAGTACCAGTAACTAAAATACTTTGATTTTTAAATTCAACAGAATCACCATCACATATAGGTTCATTATCTATATAAAAATCTGCTAGTGGATTACATCTTACAACTGCTAATGTTTGATANTCATCNNTACAACTATTTCCATCTTCAACACTTAATGTAACTTGATAAGTATTNCAATTAACATNCTCATAANTATGAGTTGGAGTATTGACAATANATGTATTGAGATCGCCATAATCCCATGTAAAAGTTAAACTAGGATCATCGCCCTGAAAATGAATAAATTCAAAAGTCGTAGGTGTGTCATCACACACTGTGTCAGATACTACATTAATAATAGATGGATTTGTATATACGCTAACAGCTGTTTTAAACATTGGCGAGAAGCAACCATCTGTATCTCTAACAATTAGTTGAGTATATTTATTTCCTGGTCCTGAAAATATAACTGCAATACTTTGTGACCCTGGGTTTGTCCCATTAACAAAACTATCTATGGGTTCAACTGTAGTCCAAAGAACACTATCAATATTCCATAAATTTGGAGATGTATTAGTATAATAGATAGCTTCTCCATCACAAGCAGGGTTTGCTACGTAACTAGCTTCAGGACTTTGTTTTACGTATATTGAGTCTTGTAAGGTGTCTCTACATTGTTTGTTGTCTGTAACTATTAAAGTAACTGTAAACCATCCTGTATCAGAATATATATGAATTCCATCTTCAAAAACAAAGGAATTTTGAACACTATCAGTGCCTGCAGCTGGATCTCCAAAATTCCAGAACCAATTTATTATTGGATTAGATGTTGCTCCTAATGAGGAAGGTGCACCTGGCGAAGAAGTATTAATAAGTGATGTAGCATCTCCAAAACACGTAATTCCTGCATTAAAACTAGGATTTGGTAAATTCCATATTGTAACAAATTTCACTAAACTGTCTGTACATGTAGCACCACCTATATCTCTTTCTACTCTAAGTTCAACATAATCTGAGTAGCCAAAAATGTTACTAACTATAGAATCATTAGCGTTAATAACGCCATTTGGACCAATATCAATAACTCCATTATTTCCAAAGTCCCAATACCATCTATCATTATCTGAACCTAATCCATTTATTGAAGCATCTAAAACAGTGGTATTGCCTGCACATACCGGATTTGCAATAAAAGTTGGATCTGCTCCTTGTAAAACTNTAATCGTTCGTGTTGTACTATCTTTACAACTATTTGCATCAGTTACAACTAGTTCTGCAATATAAGTGCCTGCTAATGTATACTGATAAGGTGCAAAACCTGTTGTATTAGAACTATAAGTAGTGGTTGGACTTAAATTCGCTGTATCAAAATCCCACTCCCAAAGATTTATTAGAGCAGTTCCAGGTTGAGAAAGAGTTCCATCAAACAATGTAGCATTATTAGGATCTAAACAAATAGTAGATGGAACAGAAAAATCAGCAGTAGGTCCTTCATATACATTAACATATTTTATAATACTATCAGGACAGTCTGCCAAGGTAGTTTGTACCTCTAATTTAATCTTATATGTACCAGGTGTTAAAAAGGTTGTGGTGAAAGATGGAACTCCTTGAGTAAAANGCACATTATCAATATACCATTTCATTGTGCTTGGATCAGGATAAGTAGCTGTTAAACCAGCTACAGGAGTGATNGTTGTAGTATCTGAGAAGTATGATGTTTCACCTAAACAAATTGTGAGATCAGNATTAAAATCAGCATCAGGCTTAGGGTATACACGTATTGTGTCTCCTCCGGCCGGAAAACTAAAATCTAGTGGGTTTATTGCACCACCAGAATAACCTTGTATTTCATGTTTTACTACATAAGCTCCCGGTGTATTGTAAACGTGATAAACTGTATCATTAGGGGGTGTAAAATTCTGAGTCAAATCAGCAGCTGTTGTCGGAGCCGAAGGATCATAATCCCACCACCATCTAGTTTCAGTATTTGGGAAGGCAGATGTCGAATTATCTAAAAACCAAACAGTATCTCCTTCACAAACATTATTATTTAAAATATACACTTCTGAAATTACATTATTAGGTAGTACAGGCAATGTACAAAATGCAGTATCTGAATCACATTCATTATAACCNATAATNNTGATAGTAAATCCAGCATTTGATGTAANTTGATAATNATGCGTTACAGCATTATTTTGTACAGGNGTCCCCCAAACATTAGCCGCATTTAAAGGNAAACCTCCTGTATACCAATAAGGAACTATAGAATCAGGCAGTGTATTATCACCCCAATCAATGATTAAATAATCTGTATTTACTGTATCTATCCAAGGGTTTAATATTAATTCAACATCTAAAGCAGCGATTAAATAATTAGTAGAATCTTGACAGTCTAAAATTGTACCAGCTTGAAAGACTTGAAAATCAACTCTTGGACTAGGTCTCACTGTTATTGTATCTCTTGTCGTATTAGATCCACAACAGTTACTTACAGTTAATTGAACATAATAATCAAGGTATCCAATTGGATTAGCCTGTGTTTGTTGACCTAATAACATTGATGAAATATCAGATATTAATGGGAAAATTGGAATACTATCACTAGTTAAACTATCACTCCAGATAACACTATTAGTTGTATCTAAAATCTCCCAAACATAATCTAATATGTAGCCGGAGCTCGCATTACCAAATATAGTATCAACATAAAAAGGAGGATCTGTAATACAAATAGTATCAATAGTTTCAAAAGAACTTACTGGAATATCTACTACATTAATTATTTCAGTAACACTAGTATCACGACATCCTTTATCTGAAATGATTATATGTCCAATTTCGTATGGTCCAGGAATAAACCAACTTTGAGAAAAATTATAGCTAGCACTATTATACAAAACTGGATATGATAATAGATTATTTACAATCCAAATAGAACTATCCAATACTCCTCCTAAAGGATCAAGTGTTGAAGCTGTGTCACTGAAGTATATTGTTGAGTTAGTACACAAAGAATCTGGGTAACAAGCATAATCATAACTAAACGCCGCAACTGGATTTGGCCATATTGTTATTGGGTTAGTTACAGAATCTATACATCCATTCATATCCTTAATTGTCAAACTAACTTGCCATATTCCATATGTATCATATAACCATTGATGAGGCCCTTCAGCAGTGCTTGTATCTTCAGTTGAATTTAAATCCCCGAAATCCCATTGCCAAGTATCAATATTACTATATGGTGAATATGAATTATCAGTAAACAAAACAGTATCATTATCACAGGTATTTGCCATACCAATTATAGGATCAGGAAGTGGAAATACCCTAATAGTATCTGAATAGGCTGTGTCTGTACATAATGTTATCGTATTTCCAACAATCAATTTAATAATATAAAGACTATCATATGTATTGGATATATTAGTGAGCGTAAACATCGGCTCGTATATAGAAGGAGATCCTGGAGTAGGTACCGGAATAGAATCATATGTTACTAATGAGTTTCCTTCAATCCTATAAACAATCCATGTATAACTCCCAATACTACTGCTGTCTGCAATTGTATCTGTATATAAATCAAAAGGTGCGCAACCAGTAGGGCTGTTTATTCCAAATGCTGCTACAGGATCAACTATAGTTACAAACATCATACGAGCAGTATCTTGCTCACAATTATGAACATTACTAGTTACCAAATGAACTATAACAGTGTCTCCATCATCTAACATAGTATAATTTGGAACACTAGGCTGAGCTGGTACAATAATATTATTATTACCATCGGTAATATACCAA
>NZRJ01000018.1 GCA_002693745.1 Flavobacteriales bacterium | reverse complement strand
AAATAACTGGGCTGGTGCTGCTGGAGCCGCAATGATACAGCAAGTTGATCAAGTTGTACCTTGGGTAGCTTTTGCAGAGGATGATCAAATTAGATTTTATGCTACAAGTACAGGGAGTTTTGCTCAACTTAGACATAATGAGTTAGATAGTGGTCAGTATGATGAGGCCCTTGAAGTAGATTATGCTCCTACATGCTGTTTGTTAGTAAAAAAGCAAGTTTTTAAAGATATTGGCATGATGGATGAAAAATACTTTGTTTATTTTGATGACACAGATTTTTCATTTAGAATTCTGAAAGACGGAAGACATAAGATTGTTTATTGTCCATATGTTAAACTATTTCATAAAGTAGGCACCCTTACCAAGTCTTTTTATAAGGATTTAAAAAGTACTTATAGAGGCAACTTTTTTATAAAACAGAATACCCGAAATCATATTTATTTTTTAAAGAAGGTTGGAGGCTTTTTTGCTTATGGATTTATTATATGGTTGTTTTTTAAGAATAATGGAAGGTTTCTAATAAAATCGGATATAAAAAAGAATTTTTCGACTTGGTGGTTAATTAATAAATCATATTTTGATGGCTTAAAAATGTAAGCAATGTATATGAAAGTAGCAATCATCGATCCTTTAGGAGCTCATGGTAGTTCTCATCATTTTTATCTTTTTGGTCAATTAGATGGTTTAAAACGTAACAATGTTAATGTTTCACTTTACACTAATAGCAAAACTGAAAACCCAAATATTGATGGAGTTAAGTTCTATCAAACTTATGGGGACTTATTTTTAAGTAATAATTTTTTTATTAATGGTTTCAGATTTTTATTAGGCAGTTTTAGATCAATATTACATGCAAGAATTAGTAGAATTAAGGCATTTCATTTTCATATATTTCATATTAATTTCTTAGTACTAATAAATCTGCTACTGATTAAATTATTATTTGGAAAGTTGATTTTGACTATACATGATGTATCTTCATTTGCTAAGAGCCAAACACCATCCTTGATATCTAATTTCGCATATAAATTAGCAGATGTAATATTAACACATAATAAATATAGTCATAATGAAATCATAAAATTAGATTCTTCATTAAAGCCAAAAATTCATACTATACCGCATGGTAACTATTTGCCTTTTATTAATATTATTGAAGATAAAAATAAATCTAGAGGATATTTAGATTTACCTGAAGAGAAGATAATTGTGATGTTTTTTGGTATGATAAAGGAGGTTAAAGGATTAGATATTTTATTAAAATCTTTTAAGAAAGTAGTTGATAAAAATCCTAACGTTGTTTTATTAATTGCAGGTAAACCTTGGAAGACAGATTTTAGTTTTTATCAGAGTATTATAGAAAAGAATCAGCTTGAAGATCATGTTATCTTACATACTAAATTTATTTCACATAATGATGTGAAATATTATTATTCTGCATCTGATTTAGTTGTTCTTCCTTATAAAAAAATATATCAAAGCGGAGTATTAATGATGACCTTAAGCTATGGCAAGGCAGCATTGATCTCAGATTTGCCAGCAATAACAGAAGTAGTCACTGATAATGAAAATGCATTCTTGTTTAAATCTGAAGATGTTAATGATTTGGCTGAAAAACTGAATATTATCTTATGCAATAAACAAAACTTAGAAAGAGTTAGCAAAAATGGGCGTGTTTTGATGCAAAAAAAATTTAGTTGGAATGAAATAGGTAGATTAACTAAAATAGCATATCAAACTTTATAATTGTATTTTAGCAAAAAACATATGTTATGAAAAGTAAAATAAAAAAGTGTATATCAAGCTCAGTTGAAAATTTTACTCGCATTTTTGATGATCGAGATATTCTTGACCAGATTGAAAGGATTGTGTTATTATGTATAGAGAGATATAAATCTGACAATAAAATACTATTTTGTGGAAATGGAGGAAGCGCTGCTGATGCACAACATATTGCTGCTGAACTAACAGGAAGATTTTATCTTAATCGATCTCCTCTTTATGCTGAAGCTCTACATGTAAATTCTTCCTATATGACTGCAGTTGCTAATGATCTTGGTTATACCGAAACTTATTCAAGAATTCTTGAGGCTTGTGGTAGAAAAGGGGATATGTTGTTTGGTCTTTCTACATCAGGAAATTCTCCTAATGTTGTTCGAGCGCTTCAAAAAGCAAATGAGATAGGCTTAACAACTATTGGTTTAACTGGAGTTAGTGGAGGGGAAATGAATAATATATGTGATTTTATTATAAAAGTTCCTTCTGACGACACACCTAGAATACAAGAGGCTCATATTTTACTTGGACATATACTTTGCCAACTCATTGAAGAAGAAATGTTCCCAGATGCCTAATTTTGACACACTTTTTTTAGATAGGGATGGTGTTATAAATAAAAAACTTGACGGAAGATATGTTCGTGATTTTTCAGAGTTTGAATTTATGCCAGGAGCTTTGCATGCAATTTCAAAATTAAGCAATTTGTTCAATCGAATTATTGTTGTTACAAATCAGCAAGGTATTTCTAAAAAAATCATGACTGATTCTGATCTAAATATTTTACATACTTTTATGAATGATATGATTAATAAGGCAGGGGGTAAATTAGAAAGAATATACTATTGCCCACATTTGGAAGAATCTGATTGTAAATGTAGAAAGCCGAAAACTGGAATGATTGAGCAAGCAGTTATTGACTTCCCAGACATTATTATTGATTCATCATATCTTGTTGGAGATTCAGATTCTGATATTGAAGCTGGAATAAAGATGAATTTAAATACTATTAGAGTAGATGATAATTATACTTTATTTAAATGGACTACTGATTTATTGGAATCTATTTAACATTTTTTTAATTTTACAGCAAAAAAATGCTTCAAATAGAATATAATATCATTCTTGCATTTGTAACTTCATTTGTTATAACTTATTTAGCTATTCCAAAGGTTATTTCTTTTGCTGAAAAGTTTAGACTGTCAGATGTTCCAGGTAATAGATCATCACATAAAAAGAGTGTTCCTATTTTTGGAGGAATAGCAATTTTTTCAGGTATTATTTTTTCACTTCTTTTCTGGGCAAATCTTGATAACATTCAGTTTATTTTAGTAAGCTTCTTAATTGTAGTTTTTTTTGGTGTCCTTGATGATTTGCTTTCTCTTTCCCCTTATAAAAAACTTTTAGGTCAATTAATAGCTATTTTGATTGTTATTTATCTTGGTGAAATACAGATTGATAGTATGCATGGTGTATTAGGAATTTACAAAATGCCAGATTTTTTTGCTACTTTATTTACTGTATTTGTTGTTGTAGTAATTACTAATGGGTTTAATTTAATTGATGGTGTAGATGGCTTGGCTAGTGGAATAGGAGTTATTTCTTCTTTTTTCTTTGGTGTTGTATTGTTTTTTTTAAATCAGTATGACATGGCAATGATTTCTTTTTCTTTAATGGGAGCTCTACTAGCTTTTCTAAGGTATAATTATCATCCTGCTAAAATATTTATGGGAGATACAGGATCCTTGCTTGTGGGGATGATTCTATCCGTATTATCTATTTCACTTATTAGAGAAGGATTAGTTGTTGATAGATTTCATTTACCTAATAAAGGACCTCTATTAGCTATTGCTTTTTTAGCTATACCTCTTTTTGATACGTTAAGAGTTTTTATTGTAAGAGTTGTTAAGGGAAAACACCCCCTATACCCTGGAAGAGGTCATATCCATCATGCATTATTGGATTTAGGCATTGGGCATAAAAGGACTGCATTGCTTTTGTATATATATAGTGTGTTATTGATTATATGTTCTTATTTTTTGTTAGAATTAGATACCAACATAGGTATTTTAATCTTAGCTATTGTTAGTTATATACTACTTTTTATACCTTTTTATTTACTATCAAAAAGAAAAAAATGAAATTTGTATTTGTAGTTACATTGTTTTTTCTTTCGGTTTCAGTATTCTCTCAGCATACTAATTTATTTTTAGGGGAAAGCTATTCTTTAGATATTAATAAAGTTTTATATACTCAAGATGTAGATAAACATACTTCATTTAAACCTATTTTAAAATCTAATTTAGGTTTTGATCCAGATTCTGTTATTATCAGTTTTTATAACAACACATTTAAAAATTGGTATAAAAGAAAAATTTTCTCTGATCACCTTATTATTTTAGAAGGAGATGATTATAGAGTAATAGCATCTCCAATAATAAGTCTTTTTAAAGGAAAAGAATTAATAGAGGCTAAGAATACATTTATAAATACTAGAGGTTATTTAATTGAAGGTGATTTAGGAAAGAAGATTTCATTTTCTACCTCTTTTTTTGAGAATCAAGCAATTTTCGCAAACTATTTAGACACATATGTAAGACTTACAAAGGTTGTCCCAGGACAGGGTTATGCAAGAGATTTTAAGCAGACAGGTTTTGATTATGCTATGTCTTCTGGTTATGTTACCTACAGACCAAATAAGATGTTTGCCATTCAGTTTGGACATGGCAAGCACTTTATTGGTGATGGTTATCGTTCTTTATTACTTTCGGATAATACTTTTAATTATCCATATTTAAAGATTCAGACTTCTTTTTGGAAGCTTCAGTATACTAATTTATATACAGAGTTAATGGATATTAATTATTTAGCAACAAACGGTCTTACTGATGCAGATCAAATAGGCTATCCAAAAAAATATATGTCATCTCATCTTTTAAGTTTGAATGTAAATAAGAGTCTGAGTTTTGCACTTTTTGAATCTGTAATCTGGCGAATGAATCATGCTCCAGGAAATAGAGGTTTCGATATAAATTATCTAAATCCGATAGTAATGCTTAGACCTATTGAGTTTTCATTAAACTCTCCTGATAATGTATTAGTAGGTGTTAACACTAAATATTCTTTTAATTCTTCATATACTTATGGGCAATTGGTCTTAGATGAATTTAGTTTGACTGACTTGCGTTCAAATAAAGGATTTTGGGCAAATAAGATAGGCTATCAATTAGGATATAAAGTTTTTGATCCATTTAATATGAATAGGCTTACTTTACAAACTGAATTTAATTATGTTAGACCATATACTTATGCTCATCATAACCCACAGCAAAACTATGCCCATTATAATCAGCCATTAGCACATCCTTTAGGTGCTAATTTTTCTGAGTTATTATTTATGGCTAACTATAGTTGGAAAAGATTTGAAATTAATGCTAAAATTATATTTGCTAAATATGGGGGAGACTTCAAAGGAGATTCGATTTCATACGGAAGTAATCTTTATTTTTCAACGGGAGATTATGCAGATGAGGAAGGTTTAGTTGGAATAAGCTCAGGTAGACCTTCAGATTACAGTATTGAAATGTATCAGGGTAATTTAACAACAGTTGAATATAAAAGTTTAAATATATCATATATACTAAATCCATACACAAATCTTAAACTAAATTTAGGCGTTACTTTACGTAATTCTCAAAATGATGAAGATAGTATACAAACTCAATTTATCCATTTTGGAATTATTAGTAATTTATTTAATCATTATTACGATATATAATGTCATTGTTATTAGCTATTGAAACATCTACAAAAAATTGTTCAGTTGCACTTTTTGATAATGGGAGTCTATTACAATTAAAAGAAAATAATTCTGAAAAATATTTACACGCAGAAAAGCTTACAGTTTTTATTGAAGATATTATTAAAAAAGCAAAAATTAGTTTTAAAGAGATAAAAGGTGTTATATTAAGTAAGGGTCCTGGATCATATACAGGTCTTAGAATTGGTACTTCTACGGCTAAGGGCTTATGTTATTCTTTAGATATTCCTTTAATTTCTGTTTCTACACTAAGAGCCATGGCCTTTGGTATGTCTAGTAAGAATAATTATAAGTTTCTTTGCCCAATGATTGACGCTAGAAGAATGGAAGTTTTTTCTTCAATATATGATCAAAAAAATAATCAAGTTAGAGAGATTAAAGCTGATATTGTTGATTCAGATACATACCTTGAATTTTTGAAAGATAAAGTTGTTTTTTTTGGAGATGGTGCATTAAAGTGTAAGCAAGCTATAAATAATCCTAATGCTCATTTTATTAAAGATATATATCCTTCAGCTAATGATTTAGGCTTGTTAGGAATGAAAAAATTCATTAATAAAGATTTTGAAGATGTTGCTTATTTTGAACCTTATTATCTTAAGGATTTTGTTATTGGAGCAAAAGAAAAATCTTAGCGTTTTCTTTTTATTTTGCCTACTGCGTTAAATCTTTCTTTAAAAGAAGATCCTTCAAAACCTCTATTATTAGAAGATGTTNTATTTTTCTTTTTTGTGGATCCCCTTTTGTTTAAGTTTGATTTTTCTGTCTTTAAGGATCTATTGTTTTCTCTTTTTCTGCCANCTGAGAGTTTNCTGTGTCTACCATAGCCTCTTTCTTTTCTATTTTTACTGTCATTTGATGATTTTGAGCCAGGAACTTGTGAAATTTCAGTATTTACTTTATTCCCATTCCAGTTTGCATGACTTAGTTGGGTTAAAATATCATTTGCATAATCAGAAGGGACTTCAAAGAATGAGAACCTCTTCATGATATCNATTTTTCCNATTNGGATATTTCTGTTCTTTGTATATTCGTTAATTAATCCAATAAGGTTATGAGTTTTTAGTCCTTTCTCTTTACCAAGGTTTATAAAGAATCTAGTATGACCTTGTTCAGCATGTCCTATTTTCTCTCTTTTCTGTTTCTTGCTTTTTTCTATTCTATTTTTTTTGCTTGCAGAAACATTTAGATCTATCGCGTTACTATAGAAAGAGAACAATCTATTAAATTCTGTAGATAAAAAGTGTTTAATCAAGTTGTTTTTATCTAAATGAGCTAATTTTTCTTCAATTGAAGGGAAATAATTTTCTATTTTCTGATTGATTTTAGTGGTAGCAACTTTATCTACTAATCTCATTAACTGAATTTGACAAATTTCATCACCATTAGGTACTTTTTTTAGTATTAAATCACGTTTAATCATTCTTTGAATATCTTTTAGCTTTTTGCCATCTCGACTATGTGATATAATTATTGAAACCCCTTTGTTTCCTGCTCTACCTGTTCTACCTGATCTATGCACATATACCTCATTGTCATCTGGTAAGTTATAATTAATTACATGTGTCAGATTTTCGATGTCAATTCCTCTAGCAGCAACATCAGTTGCAACTAAGAGTTGTAATTTTTTTTGCCTGAATTTATTCATAACATGAGTTCTCTGTGATTGAGATAATTCTCCATGAATAGCATCAGAGTTATATCCATCTTGCATTAATTTATCAGCAACATCAGCAGTTTCTCTTCTAGTTCGACAGAAAACAATTGCGTAAATATTAGGGTTTATATCACAAATTCGTCTTAGTGCTTTATATTTATCTCTTGCATTCACCAAGTAGTAATGATGGTCAACATTTTTAGTTCCTTCATTTCTGCTAGCAACTTCTATAGTTTTAGAATTAAACATGTAATTTTTACTAATTTTCAAGACTTCTTTTGGCATAGTCGCTGAGAAAAGAAGAGTTTGTTTATCTTCAGGTGTTTCTCCTAAAATTTTATCTAGATCTTCTTTGAATCCCATGTTAAGCATCTCATCAGCTTCGTCTAATATTACAAATTCAATATCTTGTAGTCGCAAAGCTTTTCTATTTATCAAATCAATGACTCTTCCAGGTGTGCCAACAATAATCTGTGTTCCTGTCTTGACAAGTTTTATTTGAGTTAAAATATTTGCCCCCCCATAGACAGGTGTTATTTTTAATGATTTAATATACTTTGAATAAGATTGCATATCTTTTGAGATTTGTAGGCATAATTCTCTTGTGGGACAGAGAATAATTGCTTGTGGAAATTTTCGTTTTACATCAATCTTATGTAGTATGGGTAATCCAAAAGCCGCAGTTTTTCCAGTACCTGTTTGAGCAAGTGCAACAAGGTCAGTTTTATGTTCCATTAAATGTGGAATAGCTTCTTTTTGTATAGGAGTTAGAGTCTCAAATCCTAAATCTGCTATAGCTTTTTGAATATTTTTATTTAGTCCTACGGCTGAAAAATTCATAATTAAAATTTTTGCAAAAATACTTTTCTCTAGCAAATGAGTAGCTGAATTATCGTTTTTATGTAAAAATGTAAGTTTTCAACTGCTTAAAAAGTAGTTATATTTTTCACTTTATAATTTTCATCTAAAGTGTATTTTTGCATTTTAAAAAAGATACACATATTATGAGCAATTATAATTTTTCAGATAGACATATTGGTCCTAAAAAAAATCATGTTTCTGAGATGCTAAAAGTAGTTAATGCATCTTCAATTGAATCATTAATTGAGGAAACAGTGCCGAATAAGATACATATGAAAAAGGAAATGAATTTGCCAAATGCCTTATCTGAAAGTAGGTTTATTGAACATATGAAGGGTCTTGCACAAAAGAATAAAAATTATAGATCTTATATTGGGCTTGGCTATTTTAATACTATTTTGCCAGGAGTAATACAGAGAAATATTTTGGAAAATCCAGGTTGGTATACAGCTTACACTCCTTATCAGGCTGAGATTGCTCAAGGTAGATTAGAAGCTTTGTTAAATTTTCAGACTATGGTAATAGATTTAACAGCTATGGAAATTGCGAATGCTTCATTACTTGATGAAGGAACAGCTGCAGCTGAGGCAATGGCAATGTTATTTGCATGCAGAACTAGAGAACAAAAAAAGCAGAAGAGTATAAAATTCTTTGTTTCAGAATTGTGTTATCCTCAAAGTATTGAAATATTAAAAACTAGAGCTATTCCCTTAGGCATTGATTTAGTTTTTGGTAATCATATTGATATTAAAATAGATGGTTCTTTTTTTGGTTGTATCTTACAATATCCTGCAAAGAACGGTGAAGTCATTGATTACTCCAATTTTATACAATCTGTAAAAAAATATGACGTTGGTGTGGTAGTAGCAGCAGACTTGTTAAGTTTAACTTTTTTAACACCTCCTGGAGAATGGGGAGCTGATGTAGTAGTAGGGACTACTCAAAGATTTGGGATACCTATGGGTTATGGCGGGCCTCATGCAGCATATTTTGCAACTTTTGATAAATACAAAAGAAGTATTCCAGGTAGGATTATTGGGGTTTCGGAAGATACTAATGGCAATAGGGCCTTAAGGATGGCCTTGCAAACAAGAGAACAACATATAAGAAGAGAAAAGGCAACATCAAATATTTGTACTGCGCAGGTTTTATTAGCCGTAATGGCTGGTATGTATGCAGTTTATCATGGGTACAAAGGATTGAGAGCAATAAGTAAAAAAATTCACTCTCTTACTGCCGTTTTATCAGAAGGATTAACTCAATTAGGTTATCATCAGTTGAATGAGATTTATTTTGATACATTAAAAATAAGTATAGGAAATGTTTCAATGGAAAATATCAAAACTTATGCTGAAGTTGCTAAGATAAATTTTAATTATATTGATAATAAAACATTGTCTATTAGTATAGATGAAAAAGATGACTTGGATAACATTAATGATATTTTAGAGATTTTTGCAAAAAGTTGTAATCATTCTGATTATATTGACTTAATAAATGAAGTGCTAGGCGGAGATTACAATCAGGCAACTGCTCGTATTCCAGATAAATTATATAGAAAGTCCTCTTTTATGAAAAATGAAGTATTTAATAGCTATCATTCTGAAACTGATATGATGAGATATATTAAAAGCTTGGAGAACAAAGATTTATCATTAACACATTCTATGATTCCCTTGGGGTCTTGCACCATGAAATTAAACGCGGCCTCTGAATTATTCCCTTTAAGTTGGTCAGAGTTTGGGAACTTACATCCTTTTGCTCCAGCACATCAGGCAAGAGGTTATCATATTATGTTTCATGAACTTGAGGAGATGCTTTGTGAAATTACTGGTTTTGCTGCTATGAGTTTGCAGCCTAATTCTGGGGCACAAGGTGAATTTGCAGGTCTTATGGTTATCAGAGCATATCATCAAAGCAGAGGTCATGATAATAGAAATATTTGTTTAATTCCATCTTCAGCACATGGAACTAATCCAGCCTCTGCTGTTATGGCAGGAATGAAGGTTGTTGTAACTCCTTGTGATGAAAATGGTAATATTGATGTTGAGGCTTTAAAACAAAAAGCATTAGAACATTCGAAGGATCTCTCATGTCTAATGATTACCTACCCTTCTACTCATGGAGTATATGAAGAAGCAATTATGGAAATCACTAAAATTATCCATGATAATGGCGGTCAAGTTTATATGGATGGAGCAAATATGAATGCCCAGGTTGGGATCACCAATCCTGCAATTATTGGTGCAGATGTGTGTCATTTAAATTTACACAAAACTTTTGCAATTCCTCATGGAGGTGGGGGGCCAGGAATGGGGCCAATTGGAGTTGTGGAACATTTAAAGCCGTTTTTACCAAATAATCCATTAGTTAAGACTGGTGGTGAAAATGGAATGTGTATTTCTTCTGCCCCATGGGGGAGTTCATTAGCATTAACAATTTCTTATGCTTATATTAAAATGCTTAGTGAAGAAGGATTAAGATATTCTACAGAAATTGCAATTTTAAACGCAAATTATATTAAGGAAAGATTAGCTAAACATTTTAATATCTTATATACTGGCGAGAATAATCGAGTAGCTCATGAAATGATCATAGACTTTAGAATGTTTAAGAAAGATGGGATTGAAGTTGTTGATATTGCTAAAAGATTAATGGATTATGGTTTTCATGCTCCAACAGTATCTTTTCCTGTTGCTGGCACTATGATGATTGAACCTACTGAAAGTGAAGGCAAATTAGAACTAGATAGATTTTGTGATGCAATGATTTCTATAAGGCAAGAGATTGAAGAGGTATTAAATGGGAGTGTAAAAGTAGAGGCAAGCGTAATAAAGAATGCTCCTCATACGATGGAATCTGTGATGGATGACGCCTGGAGTTTTAGTTACTCTAGAAAAAAAGCAGTTTTCCCATTAGCTTTCGTAAAGGAAAATAAATTTTGGCCAGCTGTGAGTAGAATAAATGATGCTTTCGGCGATAGAAATTTAATTTGTTCATGCTCCCCTGTTTCTGAATATGTTTAATATTTAGATTTGAGATAAGTTGTTTTTGCTTCGTATTTTTGTTTTTGTTATATTTGCGAATTGTTAAAATAAAAAAATAAAAATGAAAAATATTATACTTTCCGTTTGTGCATTATTGATAACTAGTGTAACTATTGCGCAATTTAAAATGGTAAACTCAACACATGAATCTCTTTTAAATAAAGAGGCAATTTCTACTTCTTTTGTTTTGCCTAACCCTATTCTAACATCATCAAATTCAGCTGCAGCTCCAGCGCCAATATGGACTGATGATTTTTCAAATCCATCAAATTGGGTTATAGACCATGATCCACTAGCTTGTGCTTTAGATTGGCAGATAGGTATTAATTCTTGTCAAGGATCTTATCCAATTAATGATATTGTATCTACTACTGCTTCAAATGGATGGGCTATGATAGACTCAGATAACTACGGAGGCGCAACTGGAGGAAATGAAATGGAAGACTGTTGGCTTACAATGGCAAATCCTGTTGATCTAAACGGATATCCGAATATAGTTGTCGAATTTGAAACACAATATAGAAGCTATAATAATGAGAAAGCATATGTCGTAGTTGGGATTGGAGATGGTTCAGGGAATGTAGTATGGCCAGATTTAACAGCAACAACAGATATTTCTATGATGAACAATGTGTTCGAAGCCTTTCCTGGCTATGCTAGTGGTGATCAAACAACAAATCCTGAATTGATAACTGTTGATATTAGTACTGCTTTAGTTGGATTAAGTCCTGTTGAATTAGCTGATATATATATACGTTTCCATTGGACAGGTACTTGGGGTTATGCTTGGTTTGTTGATGATGTTGCGATTTCTGAAACTCCTGACAATGCAATTAAAATGTCAGATGAAGTAATAGGAGGCTTTTGGGTAGATTATTCAACATATTTAGGAGCTGGATTAAATGATATTTATGGTTTAGATTATACTCACACTCCACTATCACAATTGAGTAATCATCCCTTTTCATTTGAAGCGTCTGTAAAGAATACAGGTCTTGCAACTCAACACACTGTATTAAAATATAATGTTACAGGAGCTGGTTCCGCTTCAGGATCTTCTTCAACTATAGTCTTGAATTCGCAAGAAGACTCTGCGTTTGCTGCCTTACCTTTGTTTGGAGATGCAAATACTGCAATTGGTGTTTATAGCGTTGATATTTACGCTGAAGCAGATTCTGCTGGAGCGGGAATTACGATTACAACAACTCCAACAGTAACAAAGCAATTTGAGGTTACAAATTATATTTATGGTAAAGATTTAGGAAGTTCTAATCCTGGTAGATATCTTGTGGGAGGACCATCAGATCAGAATCACCTTACAACTCGATATGAGATGTATGCTAACGAGCAGTTATATAGTCTTAGAGTTTATATTCCTATTCAAACAAATGTTGGTGCTGAGATAAAAGCAATCGTATATGAAGCAGATTCAACAGGAACGTCTGGAGTTTCTTTTTATGATGAATCTGACAACTATACAATTACTGTTCAAGATTTAGGCTCTTGGGTAGACATACCTTTTGTAAATCCTGTAGCTTTATTAAATGGTTATGCATATGAATGTGGAATAGTAGGATTTCAACATCCAACTGATAGTGCTTATATTGGAGTATCAGGGGGATCAATGTATAATGGGGAGCATAGTGTATTTGACGAGTATGGTTTAAGCACACAATCAGCAGGTACACCCACATGGTATTATACCACATCATGTCCTATGATTCGTATGAATTTTGATCCTAGTTCAGCTGTCGCACAAAGTTTTGATTGTGATGCTCAAGGCAATTGTTCTAATCCTGGAACTGGTTTGGGACAGTATACATCATTAGCAGCTTGTCAGGCAGCTTGTATTTCAAATGCAGTAAATGATATAGAGTCTAATGTTTCAATTTATCCTAATCCTTCAAATGGTGTTTTCGTTATTAAGTTAGATGTATTAGGTAAATATGATATAACTATATACAATGTTTTAGGACAAACAGTTCTTTCTACTTTTACTAATTCAATGACCACTAGTATTGATTTGTCAGGTTTTGATAAAGGGATTTATACAGTTGAATTAAAAGATAAAAACACTATTTATACTGATAAAGTTATAGTTGAGTAATTAGTAAGACAACTTATATTTAAAAAGAGAGTCCGGTTTTCCGGACTTTTTTTATATTTACAAACTTAATTTTTAAAATTCATTAATATGAAAAAGACTTTACTTTTTATTTGCGCATTATTATTTACTAATATAATTTTTGCGCAAAAAGCTCAAATAGTTCAGATGCCATTTGAAAAAGAATTTGTTGAAAAAAGGACTTTAAACACTTCATCAACATCTCCAGTATTGACATCTTCAAACTCTGCTGCAGCACCTGCTCCTGTCTGGTCTGAAGATTTTGCAAATGGAATACCTTCAACATGGACTAACTCAATAGCACCATGGGTGTATAGAGG
>NZRJ01000017.1 GCA_002693745.1 Flavobacteriales bacterium | reverse complement strand
CAAATGCATTATCATCCTATTTCAAAATTAAATCTATACGTGATGGCCAAAGTAAATTGGTTGAATTTGAAAAAGGAGCTATAATTAATGATGAACCCATACAAATCAATTCTAGCAGAAGAGGCACAAAAGTTACATTTGTTCCTGATGAAGAATTATTTGGAAAATATAGATTTATACATGAATATATAGAAAAAATGATGTGGAATTATTGTTATCTTAATCCAGGTCTAACAATAATTTTTAACGGCGATAAATTCTATTCTGAAAATGGTCTTCTAGATTTATTAGAAGAAAGAATTGATGCTGAAATACTTTATCCAATTATACACTTAAAAGAAACTGATATTGAGATTGCTATTACTCATTGTAAGAATCAATATTCTGAGCAGTATTATTCATTTGTTAATGGACAATATACAGTTCAGGGGGGGACACATCAAAACGCATTTAGAAAATCTTTAGTTAAAACAATAAGAGACTTCTTTGGAAAAAGTTATGATTCTGCAGATATAAGACAAGCTATTAATGCTGCTATTAGTATTAAAATAATAGAGCCGGTTTTTGAATCTCAAACGAAGACTAAATTGGGCTCCACTGAAATGGAACCTAATGGAATTACAGTCCTTTCATTTATTCAAGATTTTTTAAATAAACATTTAGATAATTATTTGCACAAAAACCCTCAAATATCTGAAATAATAGAAAAAAATATTAAGCTTGCTGAGCATGAACGTAAGGCTATGGCTGGGGTAAAGAAATTAGCTAGAGAACGCGCTAAAAAAGCTAATTTACATAATAAAAAACTAAGAGATTGTCGAGTTCACTATAATGATCACAACAAGGAAAATAGAGTTGATTCTACACTATTTATTACTGAAGGAGATTCAGCTTCTGGCTCAATCACGAAGACAAGAGATATTCAAACTCAGGCAGTTTTTAGTCTTAGAGGAAAGCCTTTAAATTCATTTGAACTTACTAAAAAAGTAGTATATGAGAACGAGGAGTTTAATTTATTACAAGCTGCATTAAATATTGAGGAGGGTATTGATGATTTGCGATATAATAAGATTGTAATTGCTACAGATGCTGATGTAGATGGAATGCACATAAGGATGCTATTACTTACTTTTTTTCTCCAGTTTTTTCCAGAGTTGGTTAAAGAAGGTCATGTTTATATTTTAGAGACTCCTTTATTTAGAATTAGAAACAAACATAAAACATTTTATTGTTTTAATGAAAAAGAAAGAAAGGATGCTTTATTAGATATTGGTAATTCTGCTGAGATAACAAGGTTTAAAGGTTTAGGTGAGATATCACCCAATGAGTTTAAACATTTTATCGGTCCTAAAATGAGATTAGATCCAGTAATTTTAGCAAAAGATGATAAGATACAAGAGATACTATCTTATTTTATGGGTAAAAACACTAAAGATCGACAAGATTTTATTATTAATAATTTAAGAGAAGAGAATAATTTTATAAATGAATAGCCAAAGAATAAATTTTAATAATAAAAAAAGAATGACTATCTTAGTTGGAGGGTTATTTATTTTATTTTTTTTTATTGTTTTAGTACCTTTTTGGTTTGTTAATTATTTGTCACTTTCAGGTGTTGGAAGTTTTTTTGCTGAGAACATTATTTATAGTTTGATGAGTTTAGCTTTTTTTTTATATTTTATCATAGTTGGGGAGTATTTTTATCAAATTGAAATAGATAGTTATGTAATAAAAGTTACATCATTTAGAGTTATAATTGATTTTTTCAAAGAAAAGGACTACATAGATATTCCGCATGAAATGTTAATTAGTTATGAATTTTTTAATAGGCCTTATNCTTTAAATAAAANATTAATGATGAAAATAAAGACTCATAANAAAANAACAATTGTAAAGAGGTTTAATCTGACTTTAATTTCAAAAAATGAAGAAAGAAAGATAAGATCTATTTTAAATACNATTATTGAAAAAAGAAAATAAATGAAAGAGANCGNCGATTTTGACAANTNTGATAGCGATCAAAATGAGGTTGTTCATGTCTCAGGCATGTATAAAGATTGGTTTTTAGATTATGCGTCATATGTTATTTTAGATCGTGCCGTTCCTAATATTCATGATGGACTAAAGCCAGTTCAAAGAAGAATTTTACATTCTTTAAAAGAAATGGATGATGGCAGATATCATAAGGTTGCCAATGTTATTGGTAATACCATGAAATATCATCCTCATGGTGATGCCTCCATTGGTGATGCAATGGTTCAGTTGGGTCAAAAAGAGTTATTGCTTGATATGCAAGGAAATTGGGGAAATCTATCTACTGGAGATAGTCCTGCTGCTCCAAGGTATATTGAGGTGAGATTAACTTCATTTGCTTTAGATGTTGTATATAATAAAAAAATTACAAATTGGACATCAAGTTATGATGGAAGAAGCAAAGAACCTCAANNATTACCTGTTAAGTTTCCATTACTTTTAAATCATGGTGTTGAAGGTATTGCTGTTGGTTTATCTACTAAAATAATGCCTCATAATTTTAATGAATTAATAGATGCATCTATAAAAGTATTAAAAGGAGTTAAGCCTAGAATATTTCCNGATTTCTTTAGTGGAGGAAGTGCTGATTTTAGTAATTATAATGATGGAAAGAGAGGTGGAAGAATTAGAGTGAGAGCTAAAATTAGTCAAGAAAGTAAGGATACACTAATTATTTCAGAGCTACCGTACTCAACGACTACATCTTCTTTAATTCAATCTATTCTTAAAGCAAATGATAGAGGAAAAATTAAAATTAAGAAAGTTGAAGACAATACTGCAGAGCATGTAGAAATAGCAATTAAGATTCCACCTGGTATATCACCAGACAAGACAATAGATGCACTATATAGTTTTACTAATTGTGAGATCTCAATATCACCNCTGTCTTGCGTAATTGAAGATAATACTCCAAAGTTTATTGGAGTTTCAGAGATTTTACAAAAATCGACNGAAAATACGCTTGAATTATTAAGGAAGGAGTTAAAAGTAAGACTTGATGAATATGAAGAAAGATGGCATTTTGCANCTCTAGAAAGGATTTTTATTGAGAATAGAATTTATCATAAAATAGAGGAGTTAGATAATTGGGAAATTATAGTTGAAACTATACANCAAGAACTAAAACCTCATATACAGCATCTTTTAAGAAATGTTACCAATGAAGATGTAAATAAGTTAACNGAAATCAAAATTAAAAAGATTACAAAGTTTGATCTTAATAAGGCAAATGAGGAGCTATTAAAGCTTGAAATGAATATTAAGAAAACAAAAGACCATTTAGCTAATTTGACTGATTATGCTATTGAATATTTTAAGAGTTTAAAGCAAAAATATGGANAAGGAAGAGANCGTAAAACAGAAATTAAAATTTTTGAAAGTATTGATGCTACAAAAGTAGTAGTAGCTAGNAAAAAACTATATGTAAACAGAGAAGAAGGTTTCATTGGTACAGCTATGCGAAAAGATGAATTTATTTGCGATTGCTCTGATATAGATGATATAATTATTTTTAAAANNAATGGTNCCATGCAAGTTGTTAAGGTTGGAAATAAGGTCTTTGTTGGCAAGGGAATTATTTATTGTGCTGTTTTTAAAAAGAAAGATGACCGNACAATCTACAATATGATTTATCATGATGGTCAATCTGGTAACACAATGATGAAACGTTTTCCTGTTAGTTCAATTACACGAGGAAAGGATTATAGCATTACGAAATCTGATAAAGGAAGTAAAGTGCTTTATTTTACTGCCAATCCTAATGGTGAAGCTGAGACTGTTACAGTTCATCTTAAAAGATTGGCAAAATTAAAGATACTAAGGATTGATATTGATTTTGCTGAGTTGAGTATCAAAGGAAAGTCTGCTGGAGGTAATATTGTAACCAAACATAAAGTCAATAAAGTTGAATTGAAATCAGTAGGAGTTTCTACCTTATCTGCTAGAGAGATTTGGTTCGATGATACTGTTCAAAGATTAAATGTTGATAAAAGAGGTGATTTTTTAGGCGCTTTTAANCCTACAGATAGAATCCTCACTATAATGCAGTCAGGGGAAATTGAATTAAAATCTTTTGATCTAACTAATCATTTNGATGATGACATGATTAATATTGAAAAAAACAATNTTAACAAACCTATTTCTGTTATATATTTTGATGGCAATAAAAAGGCTTATTATATTAAGCGTTTCTTAGTTAAAAACACAATGTCTCGTTTTAGGTTTATCAGTGATCATAAAGATAGTAGAGTTGAAATTGTAAGTACTGATTGGCGTCCGCAAGCTGAATTAATATTTGTTAAAGAAAAAGGAAAAGAAAGGCGTACTGAGATAATAAATATTGAAAGCTTTATATCTGTTAAAGGAGAGAAGGCACTTGGTAATAAGCTAACATCAAGAAAAGTTAAGGAAATTAATTTGCTAAAACCCTTGCCTTATGATGAATCTTTGATCGAAGAGCATTTGCAAAACATTAACAAAGATAAGAAAGACAAAAATTTAAAGATTAAAAGCGATATTAAATTAGAAATTACTAACGAGCTTAAGGAAGACAATAATATCATTAATGAAGAATCTAATGATGAAAATACTCAAGGACAAATAACACTTGAGCTATAGCTTCCAAGTATAATCAAATACATTATATAAAATTTATTTTAATATTAAATTAATTTATTGTAAAATCTTGTTTGTAAATTTGCATAAAATTGAGATTATGAGAAATAGAATATTAGTTTTTTTATTAATTCCATTAATTGGACTTGGCCAAAACAGTTATAATATGGACTTACTGGGAACTTATGAGTGGCCATCTGAAGGAAACGATATTTGGGGTTGGTTTGACCCTGCTACAGGAGAAGAATACGCACTGGTAGGTTTGAATGATGGTTTTGCTTGTGTTAATGTAACAGTTCCAACAAATCCAATTCAAGAATTTTATATTTCCGATGTGAGTTCTACCTGGAGGGATGTGAAAACATGGGGTAATTATGCATATGTTACTACAGATGATGATCAAATAGCACCAGCAGGATTACTTATTGTTGATTTAAGTGATATGACAGGAGGTACTTATTGGCATCGAACTTCTTTTACTAACCCTCAAAGTGGCAGTATTGTCGAGTTCAATGCTGCTCATAATCTATATATAGATGAAAATGGTATTTGTTATATTTTTGGAGCTTCAAATACTAGTGGAGGTAATCCATCTGATGGAGTTATTTTTTTAGATGTAGCTGCTAATGCAATCAATCCAGTATATTTAGGAGAATGGGATGAAGAATACATTCATGATGGAATGGTAAGAGGAGACACATTATATGCAGGATGTATAAATGCTGGTGATTTATATATTATTGATGTAAGTGATAAAAATAATCCTATTGTTCTAGCTAACTGTCAAACTCCAAATGCTTTTACACATAATGCTTGGGTAAGTGATGATGGAAATTATGTATTTACTACAGATGAAAAAGCAGATTCATATATAGCTTCATATGATATTTCAGATATTTCTAATATTCAAGAGGTTGATAGGGTACAATCTAATCCAGAATCTAATTCTATTGTTCATAATACTCATGTTGATGGAAAATTTTTAGTTACTTCATGGTATAGAGATGGGACTGTAGTGCATGATATTTCTAATCCGGAAAATTTAGTTCAGGTTGCATATTATGATTCTTATAATGGGGGAGGAAATCTGGGACCCAATAATGGATTTGATGGATGTTGGGGAACGTACCCTTTTTTACCTTCTGGAAATATAATATCATCAGACATTAATAGTGGCGTTAATGGTAACGGAAGATTGTTAGTTTATGAAAGAGGATTTACACAAGCGTGTTATTTAGAGGGGTATGTCACAGATGGTAATTCAGGATTAAGTTTAACTGATGTTGATGTAGAAATTCTAAATACTATTATGCCACAGATGACCTCTACTAATCTAAATGGTTTTTATGATTGTGGTAATGCAGATTCTGGTACATTCGATGTTGTTTTCTCTAAGTTAGGTTATATCTCTGATACACTTCAAGCTATTTTAACAAATGGTCAGATTGTAATTTTAAATGCTATCTTATATATTGATCCTAATGTGCCAATATTAGGTTGTATGGATCCAATTGCTAGTAATTTTAATCCTAACGCTAATACCTCTCTTGAGTATGGTGGAGAAGTTGATAATACTTTTTCTAGTGGAGGATACTATTATTCATATTTTGGAAGTCAACATATGATTTTTGATGCCTCAACTGATCTGTTAATTAAATCTGCTGTATTCTATGCTGAATATCCAGTAACAGTAACATTTGAGTTGAGAGATAAAAATGGCATTGTTATAGATGATACAACACATTCATTGTTAGCTGGACAACAACAGTTAGCTTTAAATTTTGAAGTTCCTTCAGGAAATGATTTTCAATTAGGGATTTCTGATGGCAATACTGGACTTTATAGAAATGATTCTGATTCAGATTTCCCTTATAATATTGGTTCAGTAATGAGTATTACTGGAAGTAGTGCAAGTTCCCCNGTANTGACTACTATTANTTTTATTACAACATTGAAGTTGAGGTTCCTTGTAAGGAGATGTCAACTAATGTGTTTGATCTTGAAAAAACTAATAGAAAATTGTTAAAAGTCAAAGATGTTTTAGGTAGAGAGGCAAAGAAAAATTCAAATCAAACATTGTTTTATCTTTNTGATGATGGTTCAGTAGAGAAGAAGATAATAATTGATTAGCTCAATTGTTTATTGTTAATCTTAGTACAGAACATGATGAGTTAGCTGCAAATTTATCTTTTCCTGTTCCAAATAACATACTTTTCCAAGTGTCCTTTTTTGGTGTTCCTAGNATCAATAAGTCGTATTCAGCTGTAAGTTTAGATACTGAATCACTGATATCTTCTGACTTTTCAATTCTTAAACTTGATATATCTTTGTAGTTGCTTAACAATGAATTTGAATTNTGCATGATATTCTTGATATCATCATTTTGATTATTTTCTTCTAAAACATGTAACAAAGTGAAACTAGCATTGTAGAANTTAGAGAGATTTGCAGTTGTCTGTATAAGCTTTTTGATATCCTTACTGTTTGGACGTACTGCTAGAACTACTTTACGAATATAGCGCACTCCATTATCCTTGAAAAGTGCAAAATTTGAATTTATATTACTTACTATCCAACCTAAAGGATTATTTATTAAAAGNCCATTACTAATTTTTCCGTCCCAAGAAAGCACAAGCCAATCAGATTTTGAATGATCAGAAAGTATTTTCATTGTTTCTGAGACATTATGAGTGACTATAGATTCAAAATCAATTTCTAATTTGTTAAGATCTTGCACAATTGATAATTGTCTCTTNAATGATTTTATTTTTGGTGTCTCATCAAGAACTGCATCTAAAAATGTTTGATCTGGCACTTCTTTTATATTTACAACTTGGAGATCTTTTCTTAGATTAAGCGAAGCTCCAATTTCAACTAAAGATTCAGGTGAGTATTCATTGCCGAAAAGTGGAACAATTACGCCAGCATTAGGGTTAATTTGTCCATCAAGCCAATCTTTATGCCCTTCATCTTCATTGTTGTAATTTATCTCTTGTTGATTATCTTCACCTTTCTTTTTGAAAAATAAGAATTTGGCAGCATTCTTACCATAATTCTTTAGTACTCCTATTCTGGAGGCTTTAACTCCATAGAAATAGTATATTATAATTCCAATTAAAGCGATTAGTAATAGAACGAGTATTGGCATCCATCCTAAGAATGTTAAAAGTAGTAAACCACTAAATATTCCAAAAAGTTGAATATACGGATATAATGGAGATTTATATGTAGGTTTATACCATTGTACAGCTGTTTCTCTAAGAACTATAACNCAAATATTTACNGCAATAAACATACTTACTTTAAAAGCACTGGCAAGTTTCACAATCTTTTCTACATCTAGAAANATAATAATTAATGNCATAAAAAGACAAGTAAATAGGATNGTGTTTACTGGAGTAAGGTGNTTTTCATGNACTTTTGAAAGAGTACTTGGAAGTAATTTATCCATCGACATTGCAAATGGAAATCTAGACGCTGCTAAAACTCCAGAATTNGCCATAGAAATTAGCGTTACAACTCCAAGACCTGCAATTATATAAGCGAAAATTTGACCTCCCACTGAAAGAGATAATGTATAAAGAGGTCTAATATCGTNATTTAATTCAGTTAAAGGAANATTNCCAACNAAAGTATANGCTAGAGCAATATAAATNGATGATATAATTAGTAGAGACAAAATCATTGACAAAGGAAGGTTTCTACTTGGGTTTTTTACTTCGCCAGCTACTGCCGCAATTTTTGTTACACCGGCATATGAAATATAAACAAAAGCTACAGTACTTAAGAATGCTCCTGAACCATTATTTATAAATGGATGTAANAGTTCGTTTTTAACTTCAGGAACACCTATAAATAATAATGAAATTAATCCTAATAGGCTTAAAGAGATCATAATTATTTGCGCTTTTCCTACTTTTTTAACCCCAAAAATGTTTAATAACATTATTAAAAATAAAACAACTAATGATATATATTTAATAAATCCGGCTGGTATATTAACAAGCACAAACAAATATGCACCTAGTCCAATTAATGCAAAAGAACTTTTTAAAATTAATGAAATCCAGAGNCCTANTCCAGATATTGTGCCCATCATNGGNCCAAAAGCTCTCTCAATATAAAGATAAGCTCCACCTGATTTAGGCATAGCTGTTGCTAATTCAGATTTGGATAATACAGCAGGCAGAATACTAATAGCTGCTAGCAAGAATGCTAACCAAACTGAAGAACCGGTTTTAACTGCTGCNATNCCTGGTAGTATAAAGATACCACCTAACATTCCTGCTATGCATATTGCAATAGCAGCAGATAGACTGAGTTTTCTCTCTAGCTTTTTCATTTAGTTAAATGTTCTTTGCAAATTAATAAATTTATTTTAAAATACATGTTNATATAACTTTAAAGGAAGAGTATTTATTACTTTTGCTGTAATTTAAAATATNANTATGAAAAAATTAGTTTTNTCTGATTTACATGAGANTATAGGAGGTAAGATGGTTGATTTTGCAGGATATAATATGCCTGTTCAATATATTGATGGTGTTATAGTAGAACATAATACTGTAAGAAATGCTGTAGGAGTTTTTGATGTTTCTCACATGGGAGAAGTTTTTATTAGTGGAGAGTCTTCTTTTGATTTTTTACAATATATAACATCAAATGATGTAAGTATGTTGAAGCCTGGAAAAGTACAATATACTTGTCTCCCTAATGAAAATGGCGGTATAGTAGATGATTTATTACTATATATGTTANAAGAGAATAGCTATTTATTAGTTGTCAATGCGTCAAATTTGAAAAAAGATTTAGCTTGGATAAACAAACATAATTCATTTGGTTGTACAATTGATAACCAGTCTGATCATTATTCTTTATTAGCTGTTCAAGGGCCTAAATCAGTTAAATTATTACAACAGCTTACCAATGTTAATTTATCTGAAATAAAATATTACAATTTTAAGATTGGTTCAATAGCTGAGATAGAAGATGTGATTTTATCTAGAACTGGTTATACAGGAGAGATAGGCTTTGAACTTTATGTTAAGAATGAAAATGTTTGCAAGCTCTGGAAAGCTTTATTTAACACATCAATCGAGATTAAGCCTATTGGTTTGGCTGCTCGAGATACTTTAAGATTAGAGAAAGGATTTTGTCTTTATGGTAATGATATTAATGAAACTACTTCTCCTATTGAAGCTGGTCTTGGTTGGATTACTAAATTTAATAAAGAATTTATTAATCATGATAAATTGAAGGCACAAAAGGAAAGGGGTACAAAAAGAAAATTAGTTGGTTTAGAACTGATAGACAANGGAATTGCTCGTCATGGCTATTCTATTGTTAATTGTGATGAAAAGGAAATAGGTAGTGTTACATCAGGAACAATGTCTCCAACTTTATCAAAAGCTATCGCTATGGGATACGTTTTAAAAGAATTTTCTGATATTGGGAATGAAGTTTTTGTTCAGGTNAGAAATAAGCAANTTAAAGCNAGAGTAGTNTCGTTGCCATTTGTGAAATAATGAATATTAAAAAGAAAATACAGGTTTGTTTTTCAACTGATCAATTTGAGAAATATGCTGATGGTATATCAACAGTAGTAATTGTTGATTTATTAAGGGCAACTTCTGTAATATCTACTGCTTTTGAGTGTGGTATTAATGCGGTAATACCTGTGACTACTGCAGAAGAAGCTCTAGCATTTAAGAATATTGATAACCATATTGTTGCAGCTGAAAGAAATACTTTAAGGCTAGAGGGTTTTGATTATGGAAACTCTCCTTTTCATTATATAAATAGTGATGTTAGGGGAAAGGTCTTAGCACTCACCACTACTAATGGTACTAAAGCTATTCATCTTGCAAAAGAGCATAAAGTAATTACAGCTTCATTTGTTAATATTGATGCAGTTACTAATTATTTAATTAAAGAAAATAATGATGTTATTATTTTTTGTTCAGGATGGAAAGGGTATTTTAATTTAGAGGATACTATTTTTGCTGGTGCTTTATCTGAACAGTTATTAAGCAATTCTAATTTCCTATCTAATTGTGACGCTCTACAAGCAGCTGTACAGCTTTATTTAAGCGCTAAGAGCGATTTATTTGGATATTTAAAGGATTCAGCTTACAGGAATAGAAATAATTCTGAAGAAGTCATTAAAGACACTCATTTTTGTTTAAATCCGACTATAAAATCTGATGTAGTACCTATTTTTGTTAATGATAGATTAATTAGATCGAAATAAAAATTCTATGATAAAAAAATAGCCCTAGTTAAACTAGAGCTATTTTAGATTTTAATTACTT
>NZRJ01000016.1 GCA_002693745.1 Flavobacteriales bacterium | reverse complement strand
GATTATCCTGTAATGGAAAAAGCAGCAAACTTCTTTAATGAAATGGAAATTCCTTTTGAAATTAATGCACTTTCTGCTCACCGTACACCAGAAGAAGTTGAAAAATTTGCAAAAAATGCTGCTTCAAATGGAATAAAAGTAATTATTGCTGGTGCAGGAATGGCTGCACATTTGCCAGGTGTAATTGCTGCAATGACACCTATTCCTGTAATAGGAGTACCAATAAAAGCATCTCTAGATGGACTTGATTCTCTTCTTGCAATAGTGCAGATGCCTCCTGGGATTCCTGTTGCAACTGTTGCAATAAATGGAGCATTAAATGCAGGCATTTTGGCTGCACAAATGATTGCTACTAATGACGATAAATTATTTGAAAAAACAGTTTCTTACAAAGAAAACTTAAAAGCAAAAATAGTAAAAGCTAACCAAGAATTATCNTCAAAAGATTTTAAATATAGAGTAAAATAGTAATCTTTAAGACTATTTTTTAAAAGTCCTTCTTGANATACTTAATTAATTTTAAAANTACAAAATTATTTAATAAGTATAAAATATTATAAAGCGTTCAGTAAGTTATTATTGATGTTATCAGTATGAAAAAAAAAACCATAACAGAAATGCTAGGGACAAGATATCCAATAATCATGGCACCTATGTTTCTGGTTACAAATACTAAAATGATGATAGAAGCTTTAAATTCAGGCATTGCTGCTTGCATTCCTGCTTTAAACTTTAGAACAGATAGAAAACTAAGAGAGGGGATACAAAACATTAGAAANAAAACAAAAAGTAACGGCTTAGGAGTCAACTTAATTGTAAATAAATCTAATGTAAAGATGATGCAACAATTACAAACTTGTATTGATTTAAAAGTAGATTTCATAATTACTTCACTAGGAAATCCAAAAAAAGTAATTGATTTATGCAAACCAATTGGAATAAAAATATTTTGTGATGTGATAGAAGAAAACTATGCTAAAAAAGTGCAAAATCTAGGTGCGGATGCACTAGTAGCTGTAAATAAAAANGCAGGAGGGCATGCTGGTAATTTTGACTCAAAAGAACTTATAAAACGTATACAAAAACATTGCTCAATACCTATAATTGCTGCAGGTGGAGTTGGCGTTAAATCAGAAGTTAAAGAAAAGATAAAAGAAGGATATTCAGGCTTATCAATTGGGTCACCTTTTATCTCTTGTGAAGAAGCTGATATTTCATTAGAATACAAACAAGCATGTGTCAATTACGGAAAAGAAGATATTGTTTTTACAACCAAAATTTCTGGTACTCCTTGTACAGTGATTAACACTCCATATGTACAAAAAACAGGTACTAAACAAAATTTATTTGAAAAGATAATTAGCAAAAATAAAAAACTAAAAAAATGGATAAAAATGATCGTTTATTTTAAAGGGATGAAATCAATTGAGCATGCAGCATTTAGCAACACTTATAAAAAAGTATGGTGTGCAGGACCTAGTATTGAGCACACCTCAAAAATACTACCAGTTAAAGAGATTATAAGACGCCTAACCGTTTAATGAGTTTTTGAAAAAATAAAGTTTACCACATGAAAAATGAAAATTTTTATATGCTAGCCAAAACTATGTTTGGCTTAGAAGAAGTACTTGCTAAAGAACTTGAAGAATTAGGTGCTCAAAATGTAAAAATAAAAAACAGAGCTGTTAGCTTTAAAGGAGACAAAGGGTTTATGTATAAAGCAAATTTAAATATAAGAACAGCTCTTAGAATTCTAAAACCAATTGCACATTTTCAAGCAAAAAATGAGAAGGAACTATATACTAAAATATGTGAAATTGAATGGACAAAAATTTTTGATCTTAAAAACACATTTTCTACAAATGCCACTACTCATTCTGACATCTTTACGCATAGTAAATATGCTTCACTTCTAATGAAAGATGCAATTGCTGACACCTTTAGAAAAAAGTTTGGCAAACGACCTAATGTTGACCCTAAAACAGCTGATATAACTATAAACTTACATATTGCGAAACACACTTGTACAGTGTCACTTGATAGTTCAGGGGACTCTTTACACAAGAGAGGGTACAAATCAGATGCAGTAACAGCACCTATGAATGAAGTATTAGCTGCGGGTCTTATATTATTAAGTGAGTGGAATAAAAAATCTAATTTTCATGATCCAATGTGCGGCAGTGGCACATTACTTATTGAAGCAGCATTAATAGCATATAATATCCCAGCAAATATTTTTCGAAACAAATTTGGGTTTGAGGGATGGAGAGATTTTGATCCAAAACTTTGGAAAATAATAAAAGAAAACTCCTTAAATAAAGAAAAATATTATGAGGGAAAAATTACTGGAAGTGATAATTTCCAAAAAGCTGTAAGAATAACTAGAAATAATATAAATAATGCATTAATGCATGAAAACATTAAAGTAAAAAATGCTAACTTCTTTGAAGACAAAATTTCTGAAAGTACTTTTGTTATCTTTAATCCTCCATATGGAGAAAGAATCGGTTTAGGAACAAATGACTTTTATGAAAAGATAGGCTCTACTCTTAAGCATTATTATCAAGGATGTACAGTTTGGCTAATTTCATCTGATTTAGAAAACATGAAATATATTGGATTAAAACCAAATAAAAAAATAAAATTAATGAATGGAGAGCTTGAATGCAGTTTTAGAAAATTTAAAATTTATGAAGGCAGTAAAAAAAGAATTAATAACAAAAAAACCCGCTGATTGCGAGTTTTTTTGATTTTGTTTATTTCTAGAACTCTTCTAACTCTTCAAGCGTAATTCTTTTTCCACCTTTAGTTGCAAATACAAAAGCATTTGAAAAACCTGCTTGTTTTGCTTTTGCAAGCTGAATATTGGCCTCAGCTAAAGTTAAATAAACTCCCGCGTAATATTTATACAAAGAACCCTCTTTTTCTCTATCAATATTACCTAATGTTAGTGTTTTGTTTAAATCATCTGCAGACAAAGATTGTCCAACCATTATTTGAACCGTAAATTTCAGATCAGAAACAATATCTTTAGAGAGATTTTGCATATTTTCTGTATCATCTTTGTTAGACATAATTGCAAGATTTAAACTAATTCGCTCCCCATTTTTATATGTAACAATAAATGCATCTTCAAAGCCTCTAGCCTTCATTTGAGCTTTATAATCAATTGCATCTTTGTAATCAGTAAATGAACCTGTCATATACCTAATTAAGCCATCTTTACCTGTGAAAGAAATCACATTATCAACACCAGCAAAAACTTCCTTTGATAATGGTTGCCCCTTACTATAAGCTCCAACTTGTACTCTATAAATAGTTTCATTAGTTAATGTTGCTTTCTGAGCATCCTTCTTGATAGTGTCTTCATCTATTACATCATTAGTATCAACTTCTTCAGCAGGAGCTAAAACAACTTCATCCTCATTTATTTCTGGTTCTGAAATCGATTGAACATAATTAGAAATTTCACCATTATTGTCAACCATAACATAAGTTTCTTCAAAACCTTGCTCTTCTAGAGCAAACATTCTGTTTGTAGCATCATTTACATTAGAATAAGATCCAACGGTATAGATTACAACATCATTTTCCATAGCAAAACTCTGAAGGTCATAAACGGACAATAAATTATTCATTTCATCCGCAGGAACACTACTATTGTAAGATGCAATTTGCACTCTNTAAATAGGACCATCAATTTCTTTATCAAGATCTTTATCTTCATTAAACGCTTTNTTAAAAGCATTAGCCTTTGCTATTAAATAATCATTTATAGTTTTATAGTCATCTTCCAATATTTTATAGTTATTATAATGTGTCGCATATNTTCTANTAGCTGAAGCATAATCTGAATACATACTTCTAAATTCTTCTTCTTTCAATTGTATTCCTCTTTCGTTAACAACCGCTCCTCTTGGTGTATNCTCTTCTTCATCAATGTAATTTGGNATCCCATCANAATCATTATCAAGTGGACAACCATTAGCATCTACTTCAACACCCTGAGGTGTCTTAGGACAAAAATCGTCTGAATCAGCAATTAAATCCCCATCCTCATCCTGAACATCAAAATTGTCAAAATTAACATCATTATAATAAGCCTCATTTGCATCAATATTTTTTTTAGGTTTTGGGGTAAATAAATCATAATGCAGTGTAAAATCAGTAATCATTAAATTATCATTATTCTCCTCTACTGTTTTATCAATATCAGCCATAGCTATAGCATAATTGAGACCAATNCTAACATCTATTCTTTCTGAAACATTCAACANAAATCCTAAACCAAATGGTATTAACAATGAAGATTCAGCTGCTTGCTCTTTATCTGTTTTAAAATTAATTCTTTCTACACCAAAAGATAAAAAGGGAGATAATCTTGATTTTTGCATTATACTTGAAAGAGTATAATCACATTGTAANCCNACTCCATCTAACTCAGAAGAAAAAGATCCTTCAGAGCCATCCTCAGATAGTGAAAACCTAGAAAAAAGTAATGACACATCAAAATCTTTACTCATATTTAATCGAATACCGGCATTAAATCCAATATTACCACCTCCAATAATATTAGATTTGGGTCCTTGAACATCCCCCTGAAAACTATAGAATCCAGAACCTANTGAAAGCATTGGCTGAAATGGCATAGTCTCTTCTATTTCATAATAACCTTTCTGCGAATAGGCATCTACTGAAGCAAGTAGCAGTACAACAATACTAATCCTTTTAAAATATTCTTTCATATTAAGATTTATTTAAATTTTTCGTAAAAATACTAAAAAAATCAGAATGTAATCAGATATCTTAAAAATTAGGCTTTAAAGTATATTTTTTATAGAACTCTTCAATGATTTCTACAACCTCAGATGGATTATCAACAATATTAAATAAATCTAAATCCTCAGGACTAATATTTTTCTCTAATTCTAACATAATTTCTTTAATCCAATCAATAATCCCTTTCCAATAAGAAGAACCAACTAAAATAATAGGAAACTTACCAATCTTACATGTTTGAATCAAAGTTATTGCTTCAAATAATTCATCTAAAGTACCTACTCCCCCTGGCAATACAACAAAACCTTGCGCATATTTTATAAACATTACTTTTCTCACAAAAAAGTAATCAAAATTCAATAACTTATCATGATCAATAAATTTATTATGTTCTTGCTCAAAGGGTAATGCTATATTCAAACCAACTGATTTTCCTTGACCTCTTTTAGCTCCTTTGTTAGCAGCTTCCATTATTCCAGGACCNCCACCAGTAATTACTCCAAANCCCTTTTGAGTCAACAAATACCCTATTTCCTCAGCAATCTTGTAGTATCTATTTTCTGATTTTGTTCTAGCTGATCCAAATACAGAAACGCATGGACCTATTTTAGACATGGATTCAAATCCCTCTACAAACTCAGACATAATTTTAAAAATTTGCCAAGAATCAGCGGTTTTAATTGCATTCCAATTCTTTTCTTTAAAGGCTTTTCTTATTTTTCTTTCCTCCAAACTCATCTTTTTTATTTTAAATTAATATACTTTAANATTAACTTAGTTCATTACTTAAGTATTTTGCAGTATAACTATCACTACACTTTACGATTTGTTCAGGTGTTCCGTTACAAATGACATCTCCTCCTTTTTGNCCTCCCTCCTTACCAAGATCAACAATGTAATCTGACACCTTTATTACATCTAAGTTATGCTCAATAACTAAAACTGTGTTTCCTTTATCTACAATTGTATTGATAACCTCTAACAATACCTTAACGTCCTCAAAATGAAGACCTGTTGTCGGTTCATCTAGTATNTAAAAAGTATTTCCNGTACTNCGCTTAGACANCTCTGATGCCAATTTTATTCTTTGAGCTTCTCCNCCNGAAAATGTTGTNGCTGATTGCCCTAAAGTTATGTATCCTAAACCGACATTTTGAAGTGTTTTTATTTTTTGATATATTGAAGGAACTTTTTTAAACAAATTAACTGCCTGATCAATNGTCAGATTTAAAACATCAGAAATGGACTTTCCTTTAAAACGAACATCTAATGTATCTCTGTTATAACGTTTTCCATTACACTCCTCGCAATGCACTTCAACATCTGGAAGAAAACTCATTTCAATAGTTCTTTTTCCACCTCCTCTACANCCTTCACATCTACCTCCAACTACATTAAAAGAAAATCGACCAACTTTATATCCTCTGATCTTNGATTCAGGAAGATTTGCAAAAAGACTTCTTATATCAGAAAAAACACCTGTGTATGTTGCTGCATTAGATCTGGGAGTTCTACCAATAGGCGATTGATCAACTGCTATAACTTTATCAATGTTCTCTATACCCTCAATAGAATCATAAGCAAGTGGTTCCTTTTCTCCTCTAAAGAAATGTTTATTAAGTATTGGGTAAAGAGTCTCATTAATTAACGTAGATTTTCCACTACCCGAAACACCAGTAATACAACAAAAAATTCCAAGAGGAATAGAAACATTAACACTCTTTAAATTATTTCCTTGAGCTCCNTTAATTGTTAGAAAACTNCCATTTCCTTTCCTTCTTTTCTTAGGAATATGAATTTTTCTTTGCCCTTTTAAATAAGCAGCTGTAAGATGATTATCATTTAATATAGTCTTATAATCTCCTTTAGAAACAACCTCTCCACCATGAACACCAGCACCAATTCCTAAATCAACAATAAAATCAGCTTGTTTGATCATATCTTTATCATGTTCAACAACAATAANAGAGTTTCCTATATCNCTTAATTTTTTTAATGATTCAATCAATTTCAANTTATCTCTTTGATGCAATCCAATACTAGGTTCATCTAAAATATAAAGCACATTTGTAAGNTGTGTTCCAATTTGCGTTGCTAAACGAATTCTCTGTGCCTCNCCTCCACTCAAACTTTTTGAGCTTCTATTTAAAGTAAGATATGAAAGTCCAACATCTATTAAAAACTGCAATCTTTTTTTGAGTTCTTTAATAATTTGCTCAGCTATAATTAACTCATTTACTGTTAATGATTTTTGAATTGAATCAAGCCATTGAGAAAACTTTAACATATCAACATTTGAAACCTCAGAAATACTTTTATCTGCAACTTTAAAGTTTGATGATTCAATATTTAATCGACTACCGCCACAACTTTTACAATCTAACTCAGACATATATTTTGCAGCCCATCTTTGAATTGATTTTGCTTGAGAATTTATCTGTTGATCTTTGATAAAATTGATAACTCCCTCAAAATTTAACTTATATAATTTTGAAATTCCAGCAGATTTTAAATTAACTCTTAAAGTATCTTTAATTCCATACATAATAGCTTCAACTCCAGCTTCTGGAATCTTATTGAATGGAGTATTTAGTGAAAAATTATATTTTTTTCCTATTAATTCAATCTGATTTAATACCCAATTTGATTTACGATTTACGATAGGCGATATTGCTCCTTGATTAATACTTAAATTTTTATTNANAATAATCTTTGCTTTATCAACTANTTTATATTTACCTAAACCATTACAAGATTGACAAGCTCCTTTTGGAGAATTAAAAGAAAAGGAATTAGGTTCAGGATTTTTATATGCAATACCTGTTTGTAAGCACATTAATGACCTACTAAAATAGCGAACAAATTTACTTTCAATATCTGTTACCATCATCACTCCATCACCATCATTCATAGCTTGTGTGATTGATCTTAATAATCTTTTTTTATTGTTCTTGTTGACTTTTAACCTATCAACAACAACCTCTATATCATGAGTTTTATATCTATCAAGTTTTAAAGACGGTCTAATTTCTATAATCTCCCCATCTATTCTAACTTTTAGATAACCCTTTTTAGAAAGCGAATGAAAAAGCTCAGCATAATGACCTTTTCTAGACCTAACAATTGGNGCCAAAATATTTATTGAGATCCCATTAAAATCTTTTAAAAGCAGNTCAATTATCTGATCATCAGTAAATTGAATCATCTTTTTTCCAGAATTATAAGAATATGCAATACCAACACGAGCATAAAGCAATCTTAAATAATCATAAATCTCAGTAATAGTACCAACTGTTGATCTTGGGCTTCTTAAGGTTGTTTTTTGTTCAATAGCTACTACAGGACTTAAACCTGTAATCTTATCAACTTCAGGACGCTCCATANTACCTAAGAACTGGCGAGCATATGCATTAAAACTTTCTAAATANCTTCTTTGTCCCTCAGCATGTATAGTATCAAAAGCTAANGATGATTTACCACTGCCACTTTTACCAGTAAAAACAACAAGTTGATTTCTTGGTATTTGTAAATCAAAGTTCTTTAANTTATGAACTCGAGCTCCATAAATAGAAATGACATCTTTTTGATTTTGCATTTACAATGAATCAAATTCAACTTCAATATTATCAAATACCATTAAATCAGAATCATGCGGAATCTTTAAATGATACTTCTTTCTTGATTTGTTTGGTAGTGACGTTGCTCGCAGCCATGGNTTAAACTGTTTCAACAATTTATAATTTACAGATTGTAATTTGGCAAATTTTGATAAATTAGTGATAGTAGAATCAATCTCAAATGTTAAATACTTAGGCATATTATATAAATCCTTATCNCGGAANATAAATCCATACCTCTTTGGGTTTTTCATTATTTCTTTAACCGCAATTATTCTAAAAACATATCGAGANCTTTCCGAATTCAAATATAAATTATAGTAATTATTAGAATATTGATTATTTATTTTTCTTTTAGCCCCATTTTTACCCATATTATATGATGCAGCAGCCATTGTCCAGCTACCAAATTTTTTGTAGGAATCTTGCAAATACTCACAAGCNACAACAGTTGCCTTTTCAAGATGATATCTTTCATCTATTGAATTATTTACTTCTAAACCATATTCACGACCAGTTTGTTTCATAATTTGCCAAAAGCCAGCTGCTCCTGAGGGAGAAATCACATTTTCCAATCCACTTTCAANAACAGCTAAATATTTAAAATCATCAGGAATATTATATTTTTTAAGTATAGGTTCAATAATAGGAAAATACTTATTGGCTTTCTTAAAATATAGCATTGTATTTGATTGCCAATATGTATTNACCAAAAGTTCTTTATCAATACGNTCCCAAATCTCAGATGAATGTATGGGAATCTCTTCACCAGCAAAATTTAAGCCCTTAGGTTGTACAATTGCAAAAATTCCATATTGTCTATTGAACTGACCCTGATGTAATTTATCTTCAGACCTTATATTAGTTGAGTAAATAAATAATTGAGTTAAGACTAAAAATATAATAATACCAAAAAAATAATACAGCTTATTTTTCATTATTAAAACTGTGTTTTAAAATCCTTAAAACGTTTAGCGTTCATATCTTTATTTGAAACTAATGGATTAGTTTCNCCCCAATTAATATTTAATTGTGTATCGTTCCAAAGTANAGATTCTTCTGATTTCTTATTATATACTTCTGTACATTTGTAAGAGAAAATAGTATCATCTTCAAGAGCAACAAAACCATGAGCAAAACCTGCAGGGATCCAAAATACCTTATTGTTTTTTTCTGAAAGTTCAATAGAAAAATACTGTCCATAAGTTATAGAATCTTTTCTAATATCAACAGCAACATCAATAACAGAACCTTTAATTACACGCACTAATTTACCTTGAGCNAAAGGTGGNTTTTGAAAATGNAATCCTCTTAAGACTCCTTTTTGTGATAATGACTGATTGTCTTGAACAAAATTTANATCTAAACCAATATCTTGGAAAGCTTTTTGACTCCAACTCTCAAAAAAANAACCCCTCTCATCTTNAAAAATATTNGGCTTAATTACTAGCAATCCTTGTATTGGTGTTTCTAAAATCTGCATGAAAAATTTTGATTATTTCTAAATGCCAAATATAAAAAAATACTTACTAATATTTTAATGAAAAATAAACAATAATTGTAGCTTTGCAAACAAAANATATAANATGAAAAAAATTAATTTATTAATCATAAGTGTTTCATTAATTTTAAGTGCTTGCACTAATAAAAACACTTATAAAACACCAGAAACAGAAATGGAAAAAGTAAGCTATAGCTTAGGAGTAAACATGGCTTCAAGCGTAAAATCTCAAGGATTAGATNCTATTGATGCTAATGCAGTTGCAAAAGCTTTTGAGGATGTTTTTCAAGAAAATGATCTTGATATATCTGAAGAAGAAAGCATGAAAATTTTACAAGAATATTTTGGTAAATTACAAGCAGAAAAAAGTGCAAAAGCTAATGAAGCTGGAGCAGCTTATTTAGCTGANAATAAAATAAAAGAGGGAGTAATCACTACAGAAAGTGGATTACAATATGAANTTTTAGTTTCAGGAAATGGAGCAAAACCAACTACTAACGATCAAGTGACTGTTCATTATCACGGAATGCTAACAGATGGAACTGTGTTTGACAGCTCAATAGAAAGAGGTTCTCCAGCAACATTTGGAGTAACGCAAGTAATTAAAGGATGGACTGAAGCGTTACAATTAATGAGTGTGGGTGACAAATGGAAATTAACTATTCCGGCCAATTTAGCTTATGGTGATCAAGGTGCAGGAGGNATGATAGGTCCTGGTGCAACTCTTATATTTGAAGTAGAACTTTTAGGAATTAATAAATAAATTCTGTTAACGCATATTTTNAANNCTAAAACTGATNTTAAAACTTTACTTCTTNCGGAAATAGATTTGTATTGGAACACCTGAGAAATCAAAATTCTCACGTAATTGGTTCTCAATATATCTTTTGTATGGCTCTTTAATATATTGTGGAAGATTTGCAAAAAANACAAAGCTTGGAGTATTTGTTGGTAACTGAGTACAATACTTTATACGAATATACTTTCCTTTAATAGCTGGAGGTGGGACNCGATGTATTAATGGCAACATAACATTATTNAGCACTGAAGTAGATATTTTCTGCGCTCGGTCTTTGTGAATCTTAATTGCAATCTCTAATGATTTTAATAATCTTTTTCGCTCTAATGCTGAAACAAATAAAATTGGCACATCTGTAAAGGGTGCAATTTTTTTTCTAATCTGATCTTCAATCTTTTTAGCAGTTTCCGTTGATTTATCAAGCAAATCCCACTTATTTACTAAAATTAAAATACCTTTCTTATTTCTATCCGCTATATGAAATATTCTTTGGTCTTGAGCTTCAAATCCTCTTTCTGCATCAATAATATGTATACAAATATCGGAATGCTCAATAGCACGAACTGAACGCATTACGGAATAAAACTCCAAATCTTCGCTCACATTCTTCTTCTTTCTTAATCCAGCTGTATCAACTAAAGTAAAATCAAAACCAAATTGAGTAAATTTAGTATTTAAAGAATCTCTAGTTGTACCAGCAATATTAGTAACAATATTCTGTTCTTTGCCAATTAAAGAATTTATAAATGATGACTTACCAACATTAGGTCTTCCTATTACTGCAAATTTTGGAGTTTCATTTTTATCAAATTGATTATCGGCTTCAAAATTTTTTAATAACTCATCTAGCAATTCTCCAGTTCCACTTCCACTGATGGAAGAAACAGGTATATAGTCGCCAAGGCCTAAGTTATAAAACTCTATTGAATCTTGTAATAATTTTGAATTATCTACTTTATTAACTGCTAGTACTACTTTTTTATTTGATTTTCTAAGTAGATTCACAACCTCCTGATCTAAGTCAGTAATACCAGTTTTAGCATCTACTAAAAACAAAATTACATTTGCTTCATCAATAGCCAGCTCGACTTGTTTTCGGATTTCTGTTTCAAAAATATCTTCTGATCCCTCAACGTAACCGCCAGTATCAATAACTGAAAACTCACGCCCATTCCACTCTGCTTTACCATAATGTCTGTCACGAGTTACACCACTCACCTCATCAGTTATTGCTTGTCTACTTTCTGTAAAACGATTAAAAAGAGTAGATTTACCAACATTTGGTCTACCTACTATTGCTACTATATTACTCATTAATATCCAAATTTTTTCAATTCTTTTTTATTATTTCTCCAATTCTTTTTTAGTTTCACAGGAGTTTCTAAAAAAACCTTTTTTTCTAGCATTTTCTCTATATCTTTTCTTGCCTCAGAGCCAATACGCTTTAATCCCATTCCTTTATGCCCTATTATTATACCTTTTTGACTCTCACGCATAACATAAATGATAGCTCTAATCTTAGTTATCTCCTTTTCTTCAAAAAACTCTTCTACATCAACCTCTACTGAATAAGGGATTTCTTTTTTATAATGTTTTAAGATTTTCTCTCGAATAATCTCTTCAACAAAAAATCTTTCAGACTTATCAGTAATTGCATCTTTATCATAATATGGAGAACAAATCGGCAATAGCTCTACCAACTTTCTCTTTATAATATCTAAATTAAAATTATTTAAAGCTGATATTGGTAATATTGAGGCGTTAGGAAGCTGCAAACTCCATTTTTCAATTTCTTTTTCAACAAAATCTTGTTCAGATAAATCAATCTTGTTAATCAGTAATAATATAGGAACCTCTGCATTTTCTAATCGCTCGACAAACCCTTTATTTTTTAAACCTTTATCACCTACTTCAATCATATAAATAATCACATCAGCATCCTCAAAAGCGGAATACACAAAATCCATCATACTTTCTTGCAATTCATATTCTGGATTAATAATACCAGGTGTATCAGAAAAAACAATCTGATAATTCTTTTCGTTCAAGATACCTAGAATTCTATGTCTAGTAGTTTGTGCCTTTTGTGTAATAATTGACAGTTTTTGACCAATCAAAGCATTCATTAATGTAGACTTACCTACATTTGGATTTCCTATAATATTTACGAAGCCTGCTTTGTGATCCATTCTGCAAAGTAACAAAAAAAGGGTAATCAATTGATCATCCTTAAATATTACACTAAGATTAGTTTTAAAATTTTCTAGAAGCACCAAACATTGGAATCACTCCTTCAAGTTCTGGATTCATTAACAACTGAAAATCCCATGTACTGGCTCCAGCACCATTTTTAGCAGTAACTCTATTAACTTTCCTAAAATATCTAATTCCAGGGCCTCCAAGAAGATTAGGGTCTTCAGCACTAAATGCTCCAAATATCCATCCCTCAAATACAAGAGCGAACCTCCTACCAGTTCTATAAGTAGCACCTAAACTAATCACTGGTCTTTCTCCTGTATCTACATCATCTGAAAGAGTATAACCCATACCAAATGTAAAATTATTTTCTTTATTACCATATGATAATACTGTATATGGCATATTAATTAAAGACCCTTCAAAGCTTCCTCCTGATATGTTAAATAAATCTCCTACATAAAACCATCCCAATGCTGCTTGTAAATTCTTATCTACACTAAAAGAATATTTTGTATTAACTGTAGATGGAAATCCAAAAGGTGTTGTTCCACCTCCAATTGATAAATTATCAGTAATTCCAAACTGAGCTTGCCAAAAAAGCCAATAAGAATGAGAATAATAACCTTCGCCTTCCTCTAAGCCAAAAGCAGAAGGAGCAAAGAAATATCTTGAATCATGCAAATTTGGAAACCAATATTCAGCTCCTTTTAAATTTTCATCTGTTACTGTATGAATCTGAGCTACCATAACTTTCGGAAGATATATTTCTTCACCATTCAAGTCATTTATATAAATATTACCAGATTCATCTTTGATAAATGTTCCAATTATTACAGTCCCATCTCTAAATTCGTAGATATACTTCTTTCCTATTACATTATTTTGAGCGATAACATTAATAGATNTTACTAAGCCAAATAATATTGTTGCNATAATTTTTTTCATNNTCTTAATTTTGTTTGNCACAAAAATAGNAACCNAAAATTTTATTATTATGCATAGCATAACATTCTANTAAATGCTTGATTTATAGAAGTTCTAATTGCTCTACAGCTTGNTCCCATTCTAATTCTAATTGTTGCTTTTTTTGTTGATTTTTTTCATACTGATTAAAAAAACCTTCTTTTTGAGATAATTCTTTGAATCTCTTAGGATCTGTTAATTGTAAATCTAGATCCTTCTGAAATTTNTCTAAAGATTCAATCTTTTTCTCCAATTTACTTATTTTATTTTTTAGTCTTTTGATTTCTTTTTGTTTAAGCTTNTTTTTATTAAAANACAATTGCTGCTTAGATTTATCTTGCTTGATATCTTTCTGGTTTAACTGTGAACTTTCTAATTGTTTAAAGTTTTCTAAATCTTTCTCTGACAAAAAAGTATCAATATCTCCAATATATTCTTTAATAGTCTGANTCTTAAACTCATACACTTTTTGTGTTAAACCCTGTAAAAACTCTCTGTCATGTGATACAACAATTAAACTCCCATCATACTCTAACAATGCTTTTTTTAATAANTCCTTTGATGTAATATCTAAATGATTAGTAGGCTCATCCATAATAAGTAAATTATAAGGTTCTAACAANAATTTACATAAAGAAACTCTGGCTCTTTCTCCTCCTGAAAGAACCTTGATTTTTTTTGTTACCTCATCGTTACTAAACAAAAAAGATCCTAATATAGAACGAACTTTTTCAATAGTATCATCATTTGATGCNTTTTCAATAGTTTCCAAAACTGTAAGATTCTCATCTAAAAAATCAGCTTGNTTTTGAGCATAATAACCCATATTAACTTGATATCCCAAATTTATCTTACCATCATAATTGATTTCATTCGCAATCATTTTAGCTAAAGTTGATTTTCCTTCACCATTCTTTCCAACAAATGCAATNTTATCGCCTCTAACAATNTCTAAATTAATCTTATTNAGAACTTGTAAANCTGANTAACTCTTTGACGCATCTNTTATAGNTAAACTTATCTTTCCAGAATGAGGTGCAGGAGGAAAACGAAAGCGCATACGAGCAATATCCTCTTCCTCTACCTGAATAATTTCAAGTTTTTCTAACTTCTTTATTAAAGTTTGAGCAAATGCTGCTTTGTTTTTCTTTGCNCGAAATTTATTAATTAAAACTTTGGTTTCCTCAATAAATTTATCCTGATTCTTCTTAGCCTGAACTTGTTTTTCAATTCGATCTTTACGCAANTTCAAATATTTAGTATAAGAGGCCTTATAATCATTAATTCTTGAAAACGCAATCTCAATAGTTCTATTCGTTGAAGAATCTAAAAANACTCTATCATGAGAAACCAANACAACTCCTCCATTATAATTACTAAGCCACCTTTCTAGCCAAATAATAGATTCTAAATCTAAATGATTAGTTGGCTCATCNAATAATATAAAGTCAGGCTTCTTAAGTAAAATTTTGGCTAACTCAATTCGCATTCTCCAACCACCGCTAAACTCGGTTGTTTGCCTATCAAAATCATACTTTGCAAATCCCAAACCTTTAAGCACTTGATTAATNTCATTAGCTATATCATGTCCTCCTCCCATTCTAAATCTCTCCTCTAAAGAATTAAAATCAGAAATAAGATCAAGATATCCCTTGCTTTCATAATCAGTACGTTCTGAAAGTTGCTGAGTAACATAATTCATCTTTTTTTCTATATCATTAAGATACTCAAAAGCNGTTTGTGCTTCTTCTAAAACAGTACGACCATCCTCAAAATCTAAATCCTGCATTAAATAACCTATAACNACGCCATTAGGTACAGAAACATTACCATGGTTTGGACTTTGTTCCTTAGCTAATACTTTTAATAAAGTTGACTTACCTGCGCCATTCTTGCCAATAAGTCCTATTTTATCTCCTTTATTTATCATAAAAGAGATATCCTTAAAAATATCTTGACCNCCAAAATANAGAGACAAATTATTTACAGAAATCATGGCNGNAAAAATAATATTTTATTGTACTTAAAATAATTTCTCAAGAATGATTGGAGATATAATTTATAGAAGTATATTTGCAACTAATCTCGCGGGGTGGAGCAGTTGGTAGCTCGTTGGGCTCATAACCCAAAGGTCGCAGGTTCGAGTCCTGCCCCCGCTACTAAAGAGGACTTTTTGTAATTAATCACAAGAAGTCCTTTTTCT
>NZRJ01000015.1 GCA_002693745.1 Flavobacteriales bacterium | reverse complement strand
TCCATACTCTGCAATATCCTGTCCCATAATAATTAAATTATCATGTTTTTGCATCGATTGACGTAATCCGTCAGAAATAGCGTCAACTAATCTCTTTTTAGACTTATTTTGAGTAGGTAGATTAATCTTGGGGTTATAATGCTTAAAAATATCATTCAATTCAATTGCTGGAGATGATGGAGCTAATTGATCGCTCTCAGCCTCCTCCCAAGCTATATCAATCTCATTTCTAATAACTTTTTTAAAATTTTCAATTAATAATTTAGTTATAACTTTTTTCTTCAATAAAAAATCTTCGAAATTAGAAATTGGATCTAACCTTTTCCATTTATTCATTAATTCTTTAGGAACATATTTTGTGCCGGAAGCCTCCTCATGCCCTCTAATTCTAAATGTCATACATTCAAGAATTACTGGCTTAGGATTATTTAGATTTTGTTTTTTTATGTCTCTAATTGTTTTATAAACCTCTAAAATATTATTACCATCAATAGTATAAGCATCCATACCATAGCCAATTCCCTTATCAAAAAATTGTTTACACCTAAACTGTTCATTGCTAGGTGTAGAAAGTCCATATCCATTATTCTCTATCACAAAAATTACTGGTAAATCCCAAACAGCAGCAACATTTAATGCCTCATGAAAATCNCCCTCNCTAGTTCCTCCGTCACCTGAAAAGACTGCAGTAATCTTATTNTTTTCTTCTAACTTATTAGCTAAAGCAATCCCGTCAGCAACACCAAGCTGAGGACCTAAGTGTGAAATCATACCAATAATATGATGTTCTTTTGATCCAAAATGAAAGGATCTATCTCTACCCTTTGTAAATCCATTAGATTTTCCTTGAAATTGAGAAAAAAGCCTACTTAGTGAAACATTTCTAGTTGTAAAAACTCCAAGATTTCTATGCATTGGCAAAATATATTCATCTTGATCTAGNGCCGATGCTACTCCAACAGAAATAGCTTCTTGTCCAATTCCAGAAAACCATTTAGAAATTTTACCTTGACGCAAAAGAATGAGCATCTTTTCTTCTACCAATCTTGGTTTAANAAGANCTTTNTATAANTCTAACAACTCAGTATNTGATATTCCTTTTNTATTGAATTCCATCTTAGATTTTATGCATTGCCAAAAATACTTAATATTTTCTTTACTTTGTTAAAAATTAAANNTTGAAGTTATNNAGATATNATNATAAATNAACTTANGAATATACTTTAAATGAACATNTGAACAAAAAGACATTAGTAAAAACAAAAAATGCTATAAACAATAATGAAATTCTTATTTACATTCATTAAAAGAATAGTTTTTCTTTTAATAATCTATTCTACTAGTAGATTATATTTCTACATTAATAATAGTGATTNCTTTACTAATGTTAGTTTTCTAGATTTTTTAGAAGGTATACGATTTGATGTTTCTGCTTTATTTTATATAAATATTCCTTTGTTTTTACTACTTCTATCGCCTAATAATTTAAGAGCAAACAAATACTATCATAAGATAACTAATTGGTTATTTTATTCTGTAAATATTCCTTTCATATTGCTAAATAATATAGATATAGAATACTTTAAATTTACGCAAAAACGTTCTACTACTGACTTTATTCANCTTATNCAGCTTGGNGATGATGCTAAAAGTATTATTCCACAATATATAAAAGATTATTGGCCAATTACTTTATTTTCTGTTCTTCAAATTTATTTATTATTAAAAGTAANAATTATTCCGACTGANAAATTTNTTTTAAGATCAAAAGAAATTAGTAANCAAATCNTTTTTTTTATTTTTTTATGCGGAATATTTATNATTTNTGTTCGAGGTGGAATTCAGNTAAAACCCATAAAACCAATNAATGCAGGAGAAATTTNCAAATCAAAAAATACAAGTGTAATTCTAAATACACCTTTTTGTATTCTTCATTCGTTAAATGAAGTACAACTTCCAGATTATTATTACTTTAATAACGATNAGTTAAACATTATTTATTCNCCTATTCATNTACCCAAAAAACAAAAATTAGAAAAACAGAATGTTATATTTCTTATAATGGAAAGCTATTCAAAAGAATTTGTAGGTTTTTATAATAATCATGAGGGCTATACTCCTTTTTTAGATAGTTTAATGCATCACGCAATGGTTTTTACTAATGCTTATGCAAATGGATTAAAATCTATTGAGGCATTACCTGCAATTACTGCTTCTATTCCTACTCTAATGACCAATCCTTTTATTACTTCTGATTTTGCAAGAAATAAGTTTCAAAGCTTAGCCTCTCTATTAAATAATGAGGGCTATAGCACTTCTTTTTTTCATGGTGGTAAAAAAGGAACAATGGGCTTTTACAGTTTTGCTCACAGAGCAGGCTTTCAGGAATATTATGGATTAGAAGAATATAGCAAAAATACTGATTTTGATGGTACCTGGGGAATATTTGATGGCCCTTTTATGCAATATTTTGCTGATAATTTGAATGCCAAAAAAGAACCTTTTTTTAGTACATTCTTTTCCTTAAGTTCTCATCCTCCTTATGTGTTACCTAAAAATTATAAAAATACTGAAAAAAACATATTAGAAACCATAAAATACTCTGATAATTGCATGAGAAATTTCTTTAATGAAATAAAAAATAAAAAGTGGTTTAAAAANACAATTTTTGTNATTACTGCTGANCATACTTCTCCTTCTCAATATGTTAAAAAATATAAAAANCCTATTGGCAGATATGCTATTCCTCTTGTTATTTTTAAAGGAGATAGTAGCCTTATTGGAAAAAATAATAACATTGTGCAACAAATTGACATTTTACCAACTATTCTTGATCAAATTGGATACTCAAAACCTTACTTAGCATTTGGTAAATCTATGTTTGGTGAAGAAAANTGGGCAATTCATAAANCTTATAATACATACCGACTAATTACCTNTGAAAGCATTATTANTAATAAGCTAGAAAACTACACTACTTTTAGCAACTGGGANTTAACAGAGAANGATACAAATAANATAAAANATATTNAACTACTAAAAGCCGTAAAACAAGATTATAGTTTTAGAATGAATAATAATCATTTAGTTTATGAAAATTAGATTTATCATTAATCCTATTTCAGGTACAGGAAAACAAAAAGGAATTAAAAAATATATCTCTAAATATTTTAAAAATTCTGAAATAGTTTTTACTAAGAAAGCTGGTGACGCAACTAGATTAAGTAAGGAAGCTACAAAAAAAAATATTGATGCTGTAATTGCAGTAGGTGGTGATGGCACACTAAATGAATGTNTGAAAGCACTAGTAAATACAAATACTGCACTTGGAGTTATCCCTTGTGGATCAGGTAATGGATTTTCATTACATATAGGAATGGATNGGACTATTAAAAAAGCTATAAAACAACTACAAGATATTAGGATTGAAAGCATAGACACATGCACAGTAAATGAAATCCCATTTGTAAATGTTGCAGGCATCGGCTTTGACGCACANATTGCTAAGCTTTTTTCTAGACTCAAAAAAAGAGGATTCTATAATTATGTAAAGCTTATTTTAAATGAATTAAATTATTGTGCATATGAATATAATATTAAGTATGATGGTTTTGAGAAAAAAGTAAAAGCATATATGATATCATTTGCAAATGCTAGTCAATATGGCAATGATGTAAAAATTTCTCCTAGTGCAAGTGTAAAAGACGGGATGTTAGATTTTGTTATTGTTAAAGAATTCCCAAAATGGAAAATCCCTTTTTTCTTAATTAAATTACTTTTAGGCAAGATTCATTTATCAAAATATGTTGAGATTATAAAATCTAAAAAAATGACAATAAATACTAATAACACTTTAATACACTTAGATGGAGAATATTATAATGAAAGAAATCCAATTACGATAAATTTATTAGCAAAATCATTAAAAATAATAAGACCAAAATGAGTAAAAAAAACAATAGAAAAAAAGGGATTATATATTCAACTAATGCCAATTTTGAATATGAATATGAAGACGATCAAATAGATTCTACTCTACCCCCACAAAAGCAAAACTTAAAAATATATATTGACAAACATCGGGCTGGTAAAATCGCTGTAATCATCAAAGGATTTATCGGAAGCGCTGATGATCTCAATTCACTAAGCAGAAAATTAAAAACTAAATGTGGTGTAGGNGGCAGTNCTAAAAATGGAGAAATAATAATACAAGGAGACGTAAGAGAAAAAGTAATCAATATCATAAAACAAGAAGGATATAACTTTAAAAAAGTAGGAGGATAAGTGCCCAGAGCGGGATTCGAACCCGCACATCCATAGGATACATGACCCTCAATCATGCCTGTCTACCAGTTTCAGCACCTGGGCTGTATTTAATTANTNTAAAAAGAATCCCGCATTAGCGGGATTTATTTTATTGAGTGACCTGGCTGGGGCTCGAACCCAGGACCCACGCCTTAAAAGGGCGTTGCTCTACCAACTGAGCTACCAGGTCTTTAAAAATTNGGCTGCAAATATATTACTTTTAATTAATCATCTTTTTCTTTTTTCTTATTTTATTTAATTATAAAATGCTTAATTTAAAAAATAGTATCTTTATCTTAAAAACTATTATATTGACATTACATAATTTACACTAATGCTCTATCTTATAGGTTTTATGGGAGTAGGAAAAACTACTATTGGTAAAAAATTGTCTAAAAAATACAATATAAACTTTATTGATACTGATGAAGAAATTGAAAGAGTCAGTCATAAAAGTATTTCAACTATCTTTCAAAGAAACGGTGAAGNTCACTTTAGAAGACTTGAAACAATAACCCTAAAAAGAATTAAAAAAAATAATATAGTTGCTTGTGGAGGAGGACTCCCATTTTATAATAATAATATGTATTTCATCAAAAAATCAGGAGTAAGTATTTATTTAAAAGCAAGTAAAGAAGAAATTTTTGTTAGATTGGAAAAAGATTATAAAACCAGACCACTATTACAAAATAAATCTATCAAANCATTAAAAGAATTTATTAANGAAAAACTTATTGAAAGAGAAAAATTCTATAAAAAGGCAAATCACACCATTGACACAACTAATTTATCAATAGAGGAAGTATTAAGAAAGATAGACTCCCTTGCTATCCCCTTCTAGAAATACAGTGACGTACTCTTGTAAAGTTGTTGCTAAAGATAATCCTACATAGTCAGCTTTTACAGGAAAAAGATTATGATTTCTATCTACTAATACTAAAGTAGAAAGTTTAATTAGCGTAGTATTTAAAAAATATGTACTAGCGTACATAAGTGTTTTACCTGAATTTAAAACATCATCAATTAAAATTACAACCTTCTGAGAATAATCCTCTGTAATAAGGTCAACTGTTATATCATTGTGATAAGGATTATCCTTATCTAATTTTAAAGTACCTAATTTAATTTTCATTGAAGAAATGTCACAAATTGCCTTAGACAACTCAGTGGCCAGAATCTCTCCTCTTCCTGAAATACCAATAATTACAATTTCATTTTCTTTGGAGTTTTTTTCATAATCTCCCAAGCTAGCCGGTTTATCTTTCTATCTACAGCTTCTTTATCTAATATCTGTATTTTCTTATTCATAAAAACTAATTAATTAATAAAACTTTTCCACTTTGCGTATGATTAACACCTAAGACATCTTTTATTTCTATAGTGTAAAAATAGTAACCTGGAACAACTTTACTATTCTGTTTTATTTTACCATTCCAGCAGTCATTCTTATCTTTAGAATAAAAAACCTCTTCTCCCCAAGAATTAAATATATACATCTCAAATTCTAAAATACTTGTATTTTCTTTCATAACCAAGGGGGGCGGAAAGAAATCATTATTATCATTACCATCTGGTGTAAAAGAATTAGGAAGCCATAGATTAAATACTGGTTTAATATAAATGTTCTTGGTTGTATCATCAATACATGGACCATTATATGCAGTCAAGGTTACAGGATAAGTACCTGCATTAAGATAACTATACGTTGGTTCTGTTAAATTAGAATTCTCATTATTAAAAGGATCTCCAAAATACCAAGAATAACTATTAGCAAAAAATGACGTGTTAATAAAAGAAACTTGAGATTGTAACTCATCAATTTCAAAACTTCCGTCAGGACCATAAGCAAGAAAATCTGCTATAGGCATATCAAGTACATCAAGAAATAATGAACCACTACCAATATTGGTGCATTCATTATCATCTTCAATACTAATAAGTGTATATTCACCAGAAATATCAGAAGAAATAATTATAGGATCTGATGTTAAATTTATCATTTCTTGTTGTAAAGCACCATTAATAGTGTAAGTTAAATCCCATGGAGGTGTACCACTAACATCAACAAGAATTGCCCCAAGGTCACCTGAACATATCTGTAATGAATCTTGTGTAATAAAAGCTGTTGGAAGTGGATTAACATTTACAGTAGTACTATCTAAAGCTTCACAGCCTAAACTATCTACACCTAAAATTTTATAGGTTGTACTACTTAATGGATTTGCAATAACCATAGCGCCAGCTGAAGAACTCAATGTAGTAGAAGGAGTCCAGATATATGTATTAGCTCCATTAGCAGATAATGCAATATTCTCTCCTTCACATATCACAGGATTTCTTGGTGAAATTGAAACTATAGGTTTTATTCCTACATTGAGTTGAAAATTAGCACTATTAGTACAAGAATTTATATCGGTGCCTGTAACTGTATAATATGTTGATGTAATAGGGTTAGCTATTACAGATGAACCAAAAGCAGTATTTAACCCAATTGAAGGATTCCAAGTATAAGAAACTGCTCCAAACGCATTGATTTCTAAACTAGATCCTTCACAAATATTATTAGTATTAGGAACAGAAGAAAGAGTAATTGACGGACGTGAATTAACATTTATAGTTGCTGATAAAACATCTGAACAACCATTTACATCAGTTCCTGTAACAAAATAAGAAGAGCTTGTAATAGGAGAAGCAGTAACTACTGATCCTAATGTAGTATTTAATCCTAAAGCAGGAGACCAAACAAAATCTTGTGCACCAGAAGCAACTATTTCTATACTATCTCCCTCACAAATTGTTGTAATATTAGGTAAAACACTTAAAATAGGTAATGGTTCAACATGAACAATAATTGTATCTATTGCAGAACAATTATTTGCAGAAGTTCCAAGAACTGAATAAGTGGTAGTGGTTGTAGGAAATGCAGTTACACTAACACCTGTATTCACATTTATTGAGTTTGAAGGAAGCCAATTATAAGATAACGCTCCATTTGCTGATAGAATAGATGAACTACCAATACAAATAGTATCCTGAGAAGCAAAAACAGATACATTCGGTGATGGTAAAACAGATACTGTATATGATATTGTTGCCTCACATTGATTTAAATCAGTACCAACTATTGTATATACTTGAGATAATGTAGGATTAGCTAAAACAATATTTCCAACTGATGTATCTAAACTATTAGATGGTGTCCATATATAAGAATTAGCACCACTTACTAAAAGGTTAGTCGATTCACCAGAACATATACTATTTGTGCCTGTAACATTTAATACAGGAAGTGGATTTACACTTATTGTAGTATAAATACTATCCATACATCCATTTAAAGCTGTTCCAACAACTTTATATTGTGTAGTTGCACTAGGAGAAGCTGTTACAACACTTCCAATTCCAGTATTTAAACTAGCTATAGGACTCCAAGTATAAGAATTTGTGCCAGATACTGATATTGGAACAGAACCCCCAACGCATATAGAAGTAACAGGAGATGTTATATTAAGGTTAGGAGCTGGCAATACATCAACAAAAAAATTAGTCTCGTCTGTACAACCACTAACATTTTGAGCGGTTATAGTATAAGTAATAGAATCTTGAGGAGTAATTGTTACTGTAGGACCCGATGTAGTATTTAAATAAGTAGGAGGAAACCATGAATAATTAGATGCTCCATAAAAAGTAATAGTAATATCTTCTCCTTCACAAACCTGAGGATTTGCAATACTAGGATATATATTAATTGAAGATACTACATCAACAACAACTGGAATATCAATTGTACATCCTGAGAGATCTGTTCCTGTACAAGTATAAGTAATACCTGGAAGGTTAGGTGAAGAAAAAACTGTTGATCCAGAATCTGTATTTAACCATATATTTGGAGCCCAAGAGTAGGACACTAGACCTGGAGATGCTATTAAATTAATATCATCACCATCACACACTTCAAATGTAAGAGGATTAGTAGAAATAGGCGAATTACTACTTGATATACTCATAGAAGGAGGAGGAGGTTCAATTACTGTATCTTGATGTGTAATAATACATCCATTATTATCTGTTACTGTTAGTGTGTATATACCAGCCGGTAAAAAAGTAGCATTTGTGCCTGTTTGTAATGGTAAAGTATTCCAACTATAACTATATGAAGGAGTTCCACCAGTAGTATTAGTTATAGATATTATACCATCAGCATATCCGGCACAAGAAGTAGCTATAGATGTAGTAATAACAGAAATCTGATCAGGAGCATTTAAAGTCACTGATAACGGAGGTAGTATACATCCATTTGCATCACTAACNGTAACAGAATAAATANTGTCAGAAAGNTTTATCAAAGAATCAATATCATTATTAGATATATTAGTTATTCCATTCGACCAGTTAAAAGTATATGGTGGAATACCACCATATACATGAGCATAAAACTTACCATCATCTCCATTATAGCACGATATGTCTTCGCCATTATATTGTGATATTGAATCAGTAACAAAAAAAGTATTTGTAGGATCCTCTGTAATTTCTAATGTAAATGTTCCAAACTCTGAAGCAACTACTGCATCGACAACAACGTAGTAAGTTCCTGGATTGCAAATTGATGTGATAATCTGTGATTGCAATCCTCCACAGGCATTATCATTTTGATCAATAGATGCTGTAGTATCAAAATCTGAAACCAAATATAAATAACTATCAAACTGCGCTCCATTTATTCCACAAAGTGATATATTGATACCAGTGGGATTGGTAATATCAAATGAATAAATAACATCATTACCACTACTAAAAGAAAAATAATTTGTATAGCATTCATTGGAATTAAAATGTTGTAACGAAGTTCCTAAAGAAAGTGTTCCTAAATTTATTGCATTTGCAAATGATGTTCCTTTAGTATATCTCCAGAATGTCTCAATATGAGGTCTATAATAAGTATCAGTATTTGGTGAAGGAGTATTGTTTGAATTATTTACACAACCTGATCCAGTAATCTGATTATGTGAATAAAAGGAACATGGTGGTATCTTGTCCATATTAGGCGTATATCTCCAATCTAAACCAGAGTAAAAAGGATTGGCTTCACACCCATAATCATCACCTTGAAAAGCTAAAGGAGCACATGCTCCAAACAACCACCAAGGAGCAAACTGACAATATGCACTCTCGAATACATTTCTATCTCCAGAATTATTAATAGAAACACCAGCCCAATTAAGTGCAGTAAAAGGATCTGAAGGATTGTCATCCTCCCACGCAAAAAACTTCATCTTTAAAAACTCAGGTACTAAAGANNTATTATAANTTAGAACTGAAACTATAGAATTAAAATCTTGAGAATTAGTTCCAGATATGGACACTTGCGTTATATCATCAGTATAAGCCTCATCATCAGATGTATTAATTATATTATCTGGACCTTCTATTGGATTTCCTAGAGGACCATATCCATTCCATGGATGAAGATTTAAATTATCACTAAACCACANCTTATATGTAAAATCCTCTGTTTCTGAGTTCTGATTAGTACCAAAAACTGCCCAATCATCGCCATCATAATAATTACCAATCTCTCTAAGTTTGACTTTTATCTCTATAGGACCATCATTATAACTTTGAGCATAAACACCACTAATAATGCTAACACACAAAANACCGATTAAAAATGTAACCTTTTGTAACATATTTAACAGATCAATATATTATTTATACATAATAATCTCTGAGAATCTTTCATTATCAGATTCGACAATTAAAAAATAGGAGCCTTTTGCCAAATGGTTTAATGTAAAATATAGCTCGTTAGTATTATAATAAGTCTTTTTCATATAAATGTCTTTACCTAAAACATCTGTTAAAAACAATTTCACTATATTTCTATTNTTTGCAAACTGAATATNTAANTCTCCAGAACTTGGATTAGGATAAATCTTAAGATTAGAGTTNGTTAAGTTTGTTAGAGAAGTAATCCCAAACCAAAAAGTTTCATTATAAACATCTCCTAATTCAGAATTTATTGTTGCCTCAAAACTGAAAGGAGTACANGGATTAATAAAACANTTCATGAAAGTAACTGAACTCATATTACCTAAAGTATAATTATTTCCGTCNGGAACAGTATTTGTTAAAATATAAATACCAGAACCAGGATTGTTATTAATTGTAAAACTACCAATACATCCTAAAACAGAATCATTAGCACAAATAATAGCTTGATTTGTATTTACTACCAAAGTAACCATTAAATAAGTATTAATCATAATAAGTCCTCCTTGCGCCATAAGTGTAGCTGTACCAATAGTATCGCCAATACTCATAGATGCTATATCAAAAGAGCCTGCAGTAGATTGAAAAATAGCTGTTGACATATCGACCTCTCCAGAATCTTGACTAACTTCAATAGTTAAATCAGACAAACTATCACAATCAGTATTTGATAGAGTAACAATTACTTGAGGTGAAAAATTAAAATTAAAATTAGTGCTAACCGAATCTATACAACCATTTATATCAGTAACAATTAGAGTATGTAGTCCAGAAATAGTTGGATTAATTACAACTGCTGTTCCCTGATTATTACTAGTAGATGCAACTAAACCAGATGGACCATAGAAGTCATAAGTATAAGGAAGTGTACCTCCAGCAGCAATACCAGACAAACCTCCGTTGTTAGAGGTCAATGATGCAGACAATACAGATGGTTGCATAATGAAGATTGAATCAATACTACTACAACCATTATTGTCAGTAGTTTCGATTACATATGTTCCAGAGGATAAGCCAGAAATATCCTCAATGGTATCACCATTACTCCATAGATAAGAATATAAAGGAATACCACCACTAGTAGTTATATCAATGCTCCCATCATTACCACCAAAGCATGATAC
>NZRJ01000014.1 GCA_002693745.1 Flavobacteriales bacterium | reverse complement strand
CCAAGTTCTGTAGCTACAACACCACTTCCTCCATAAGTAGGATAACAAACAATACCAATTTTTAATTTATTTTTCATCTAAACTATCATAAATTACTTGCATAACCTCTGTTCTTACATTCATTTCTAACAACCTCTTATTATTCTCATCAGGGTGAATACGATTAGACAAGAATATATAAATTAAATTATTTTCAGGATCAGCCCACGCTAAAGTACCAGTAAAACCCGAATGACCAAAACTCAAAGAAGAAACTGAATCACAAGTAGGACCGCCTTCCTCACCTTCTAATACTGGCTTATCAAAACCTACCCCTCTCCTATTATCATTTTCAACAAACTGCCGCTTTGTAAATTCAGTTACCACTTCTTTAGACAAATATGTTTCTCCTGCATATTCACCATACTGCAAATACATTTGCATCAACTTTGCTAAATCATTTGCATTAGAAAAAAGGCCTGCATGACCACCGACTCCTCCCTGCATTGCTGCCCCCTGATCATGCACATATCCTTTTAAAAGCTGACTTCTAAAAACAAAATCCATTTCAGTTGGAACGATTCTGTCTTCATGTATTCTATTTAAAGGTAAATATCCCAAATTTTCCATTCCCAAAGATTTATAAAACAACTCATCCGTAATTTTATTTAATGGTTGTTCATATTTTTTCTCAATAATCTCTTTAAACATATAATAACCCAAATCAGAATAATAGTATTCCTTATCCTCTAACAGCTCAGATTCTTTAATCTGTTTAATAATTGAATCTGGATATTGTTTGTGTAAAAATATACCAGAAGCAACTTTATGTGGATATTTCTGACTAAAAGTTTTGCTGTACAATGTATCTCTAAAATTCATATTTCCTGATATAGTATCTTTAACTAAAGTGTTTTGATAAAATGGAATCCATGGAGTTAATCTTGCTTGATGCGCCAAAACATCTCTAATTACTAAATCCTTTTTATCTGTGGAATCTAGATCCAAATACTTACCTAAATGATGATCTAAATTAAACTTGTTGTCATCAACCATATGCATCAAAACAGGTACAGTTGCTGCTATTTTTGTGATGGAAGCCAAATCATAAATATCCGAATTCTTAACTACTGTCTTTTTTTCGTAAGTATGGTAACCATATGATTTATTAAAAAAGATATTACCATCTTTAGCAATGAGCACTTGGCAACCTGGAGTAGCCTCTTTAGATATTGCATCTTCTATAATACTATCAACTTTATAAAATAAATCTGTCCGAAAATTTATCTCCTCAGCAGAAACATATCGCATTCTAATTGACTCGGTTTTTAATCCAGAATTAATGTTATAATGTTTAGTATTTACAGGGATTTTCCCATTTATCGCTATGCCTCCAAAAATTGATTGAGCAGTTTGCTCTTGAGCAACCTTACTATTTTGATAAGATAAAATCAAGGCATCAAAGTTGTTTGTAAATAAGAATGAATTTATACTATATGGATTTGCAAAGATTGGAACAACAACTTTAGCTTGCAAAGCAATAGATTGAAGCAAAACATCTGTTGCTTTTTCAATCTTATAGGGTTTCCAAGCATTAGCATTTGATTTATGAATGCTAAAAATTACTAAATTGAATTCAGATAATTTATTTAGTAAAACAGCTTGTTCAGATGATGTGTATTGTTCAGAAATTGTAAAAAAAGTTATTGGAGCATAATTTGAAAGCATTTGCTTAAAATCAGTAGAATTTTCACCAATACTAACTGATGCAATTCTTAAGGTATCTAATCTTTTTAAAGGAAGTAAATTATCATAATTCTGCAACAACGTCAGTGATGATTGTACAAGCTTCTTATCAAGTAATTTTGTTTCATTAGTAATAATATTATCATTTATTATTGACAAATCAGAAGGCTTATATTCAGCCAATCCCATCCAGTGCTTNGCCATTAATATTTTATGACATCTTTGATCAATCTCTTTTTGAGAAATCATNTTTTTATTAATAGCTTGCTTTATNTCCTCAATAGCTTTTGGAANATCTTGAGCAAAAAGCAAAACATCATTTCCAGCAAGNAGTGCTTTCACATCAACTTCTCCTGGTTGATAAAACTGACTTACACCATTCATATTTAAAGCATCAGTAATTGCNAGNCCAGTAAATCCCATNTCTTTTTTTAACAANCCATTAACCACTTTAGGAGATAATGAAACTGCTAAGTTTTCACTAGAATCTAGAGAAGGAATATGTAAATGAGCTACCATAACAGAGCCTAAACCATTGTTAATTAGCATTCTATAAGGAAGCAGTTCCACTTCCTCTAATTGANATTTTAACTGATTAACAATAGGTAATGTCTTATGAGAATCCGTATCTGTATCTCCATGACCAGGAAAATGCTTTGCACATGCCATAATATTATTATCCTGCATTCCTTTCATATAGGCCACACCCATTCTCCCAACTGTGTTAGGGTTCTCTCCAAAAGATCTATTATTAATAATCGGATTTTCTGGATTTGAATTTACATCAACGACTGGAGCAAAATTAATATGTATTCCTAACATCTTACATTGTCGAGCAACCTCCACTCCCATTTGATATATCAAATTTGTGTCTTCAATAGCACCAAGAGTCATTTGCCAAGGGAAACTCCAACAAGAATCTAGCCTCATTGCCAAGCCCCATTCAGCATCAATAGCAATCATTAGAGGGGTCTTTGATATTGACTGATAATGATTAGTCAGTTGGGCTTGCCTAAAAGGCCCTCCTTGCAAAAACATCAACCCTCCAATATTGTATTGCTCTACAAGATTAGAAATCTGACGTTTATGTTCTTCATCTTTATTAGAATAAGCTGCNACCATAAAAAGCTGAGCAATTCGTTCTTCTTCTGATAAAGCAGCCATAACGCTATCTGCCCAAGCGGTTGTACTACTTAAAAATATTGCTTTATTCTGAGCAAAAAGACTCTCAATATTTCCGTAGAAAAAACCCACAAATAACATAACAATATGAATTCTACTCATAGCCGTAAAATTAAAAATTGTTATAAAAGCAATTAAAAAATTAACAAAAGTAATATCATGACTTATTAACTTTAATATTTAATACTTTTGTAGACATGCAATCACCAAAACTTCCATCTTTCTTCAAAACAGTCGNTAATAAACGNTTTTCTTTTAAACCAAGATANTATGACAAGCAAAAAGAAAGAAAAGAAGAATTGATAAANGGAATAAAAACAAAAATAAAATTTTCTAAAAATCATATTCAAAAGAAAGAAAAAGGAAGAAACAAACGAATTATAATTATGATTATTATTTTATCTTTGTTATGTTATAAATTCATCATTAATTAAGTTAAATAAATTGGATATAATTCAATTACTACCTGACAATGTAGCTAATCAAATTGCGGCTGGAGAAGTCATACAAAGACCCGCTTCAGCAGTAAAAGAAATGCTAGAAAACTCTCTAGATGCTGGAAGTACAGAAATTAAGGTNTTNGTAAAAGATGCAGGNAAAACACTTATACAAGTAGTAGATAATGGATCAGGAATGAGTAAGAATGATTTAGAAATGTGTTTTAAACGACACGCTACTTCAAAAATAAAAAGTGCCAATGATCTTTTTAATATAAAAAGTATGGGTTTTAGAGGAGAGGCAATGGCTTCAATTGCTGCTATAGCNCACATAGAAGTCAATTCTAAACTAACTAATAAGGAATTGGCATCTCGTCTTATTATTGAAGGTGGAAAAATAATAAATCATGAAGACTGTGCTAGTNTAAATGGAACCTCAATAAAAGTAAAGAATATTTTTTTTAATGTTCCTGCTAGAAGAAGATTCNTGAAATCTGATCTAGTAGAAATGCGACATATAATAGAAGAATTTACGCGTGTTGCACTTGCTAACCCAAAAGTAAAAATGNATTTATATCATAATNANAAACAACTTTTTCAGCTTCCAAANTCTAATTTTCGACAAAGAATTGTAAATATTATTGGAGATAAGCGTAATGAAACACTTGTTCCTATTAATGAAGAAACAACAATAGTTAATGTCACTGGTTTTGTTGGTAAGCCAGAATCAGCAAAAANAACAAGAGGAGAACAATATCTTTTCGTCAATAACAGATTTATCAAAAATCATTATTTACAACATTCCGTAAACAAAGCTTTTGAAGAAGTTATCCCAAGTAACTATTTCCCATCATACTTTATCAAACTACAACTTGACCCACAACTTATAGATATAAATATTCATCCAACAAAAACTGAAGTTAAATTTGATGATGAACAAGCTATCTACTCAATAATTAGAGCTACAGTAAAAAGATCATTAGGAGCTTATAATATTGCGCCTTCATTAGATTTTTCTCAAGAAATATCTTTTGATCTTAGTGAAACAAACCAAAAAGATGTTATACTAAATCAACCTAAAATCAAAATAGATTCGACATATAATCCATTTGATGAAAAAAGAGATTTAAAAACAAGATCTAGTCAAAAATTAGTAACAAAAGAATGGGAACAAGTCACTTTATCAAAAGAACTTGAATCAGATAATGAATTAGATAAGCTAAGTCAAATTGGAAATAATTTTATAACTGTATCAAATGAAAATGGACTTTTACTAATTCACCAAAGAAGGGCACATAAGCGAATCTTATTTGAGCACTTCAAAAAGTTTTTTAACAAACAAAAATGTCAATCTCAACAATTACTTTTTCCAAAAGAAATAGAGCTAAACAATAGTGAATTAGAATTAATTAAAGAGATAAAAAAAGATCTTTTTACATTAGGGTTTACGTTTGAAGTAAAAAATTACACTTTAGTTATCTCAGGAATACCACAGGAATGCCAAGAAGAAAATTTAAAAAATATTATTGAAAATCTAATGGAACAAGCAAAAAACTTAGAAGATTTAAATATAAACCAGAAAGAAAATATAGCTAGAATATTAGCTACATCACTTGCCATAAGTAAACTAAAAAAACTTAGTAATGAAGAAATGAAATCTTTAAAGGATGAACTTCTAAAATGCAAATCACCAAGTGTATGCCCATATGGGAAAAGAACCATGATAAATCTCAAATTAGTTGATTTAGAAAAATACTTTTAATATGTATAGACCTACATCATTTTCTCAACTACCTGAAGTAGTAAAAAATCTACTGATAATAAATGGATTGTGTTTTTTAGCAAAGATAACATTAGAAAACAAAGGAATTGATTTGACACAAATACTTGCACTGCATCAATTTCAGTCTCCAAATTTTAGACCATATCAGTTAATCACTCACTTCTTTATGCACGCGAATTTCACCCATCTATTCTTTAATATGTTTGCCCTTTGGATGTTTGGAAAAATTCTAGAAAATTTTTGGGGAGGTAAAAGATTCCTAATCTTTTACATGTTTACTGGAATTGGTGCTGCATTATTACATTTATCTTTTTGCCAATATCAAATTTCTAGTTTAACAAATAATATGCCAGAACTTATAGATCTTGCTAGAAAAGGACTTTACAACACAAGTATTACAANNTNNNATAAAGTTAACTCAACTAGTNAATACTCCAACAGTTGGAGCTTCAGGAGCAGTATTTGGTATTTTATTAGCATTTGGAATGNTATTTCCCAACACTTTACTATATATTTATTTTGCAATTCCAATAAAAGCAAAATATTTTGTAATTGCATATGGATGTTTAGAACTATATTTAGGATTAAGTAACAATCCAGCAGACAATATAGCACACTTTGCTCATTTAGGAGGTATGCTTTTTGGTTTTATACTTTTAAAGTATTGGCAAAAAAAAAGAAATACATTCTATTAGATGCATCATATCTTCTCTAAAATAAAAAAAACATATCAAAATGGAGATGGATTTACGAAATTGTTATACCTAAATATATCTTTTTTTATAATCTATAGTATAGTGTGGGTTCCATTTCATGAGATACAAGAAGTAATAAAACATTTAGCATTTTCATCAAAAACTGAAATACTGATAAACAAGCCCTGGACATTTATAAGCTATATGTTTATTCATATAGATCTATTACATATATTATCGAATATGATTTTTTTACATTTTGGTTCAAAATTATTTCTTAAATACTTTAATAGTAAACAATTAATATCTACATACATATTTGGAGGTATTTGTGGTGCAATCTTATTCAAGGTATTATTTAATTTATTTCCTGAATATCCTAATTTTGATGCAGAAAAACCCTTAATAGGTGCCTCAGCTGGAGTTTTTGCAATAATGATTGCAGTATCTACTTATAAGCCAAATCACTTAATACAAATTCCTTTTTTATTTAGTGTTAAATTGAAACAAATAGCCTGGTTTGCAATCATTTTATTTTACTTAGGCATTGGAAATTCAAANAATCCTGGAGGACATATAGCACACATTGGTGGAGCTATTTTTGGTTACCTATATATTAAACAATTACAAAAACAAAATAATTTTAGTATTAATTTGTTTAATATTTTTAACAAGATAAGAAATATCTTTAATACAAAAAANAAGATAAAACCAATATATAAAAGGGCAAAATCNGATTACGAATTTAACTCAGANAAAGCTGAAAAACAAAAAGAAATTGACAAAATCTTAGATAAAATTGCGAAATCAGGATATGATAGTTTAAGTAAAAAAGATAAAGCAACACTTTTTAGTGCAAGTAAAAAATAAATGAAAAGATTATCACTTATTGATAAATTAATATATTTTCTAAACTCAATCAGTTTATTTTTACTAATTGTATCTTATATCTCTCCTTACGTTAGTCCAATTGTGTTTTGGCCGATTTCATTTATTGGATTAATGTTTCCAATTCTTTATTTTACAAATTTCTTATTTTTGATATACTGGTTAATTGGCGTTAAAAAGCCAATATGGGCAAATACTATTATCTTGTTAATAGGNATAGGAAATGTTGGAAATTACATAGGAACTTCACCAAATAAAAATTCATCAAAAGAAAACATCAAAGTCCTAACCTATAATGTACGCCTCTTCAATAAATATAATTGGCTAGAAAACCCCAATGTTAAAGATGAGATATTTGATCTTTTAAAATTAGCGAAAACAGATATTCTCTGTATACAAGAATTTTATACTGATGGTGAAATACCTAATTTAAACTTCTCTAACATACATATTGGTTTACAAAGTAAAAAAAACCAATGGCATATGGCTATTTATAGTAACTACCAACAAATAGACAAAAAAACTGTAAGCATAAAAGGAGAAAAAATGAATAATACTTGCATCTATTCCGATATAGTAATTAAAGAAGATACTATTAGAGTTTACAACATTCATTTAGCAAGTAATTGGTTTGATNGNTCAGATTACTCTTTTATTGAAANTCCTAACAGNGATCATCTAAAAAAAGGAATTTTNGNAATANTTAAAAAAATGAAAAATAGTTATAAAAAAAGAGCCTTAGAAGTAGAAGTTATTAAAAAACATATGCAACAAAGTCCATATCCAATAATTGCTTGTGGAGATTTTAACGATACACCTCTTTCATATGCCTATCACTTTCTTAAAGGTGAATTAGTGGATGCTTTTAAACTTTCTGGAAAGGGGATTGGCATCTCATTTGTTAAGATTCCAGCATTAAGGATTGACTACATNTTACATGACAGTAAATTTACAAGTTCAAACTATCATAAATATAATAAAATATTATCTGACCATTATGCCATAAGCTGTGAGATAGCTATTCCTTAATTAACAAAAATTCTAATCGGTNTGGATANAGACGTTCAATCTTNACCCCTTCAGGAAGATTATCATAAGCTATTCTAAGTGTTTTTTGTTTAGCAAGTTTTGAGGCATCAACATATAATTTAAGAAAGTTTGTTTTTAAAAGATGGTATTTATCTTGGGATAGTCTTAAAGTAACACTTATATCTCTAGGGAACAACTTCATAGAATATCCTGCTTTTAGATTACGAATCTTAACTTCTTGCATAAAAACCTCCTCAATAAAAGGCTCAATATCAAGATTTACTAAAACAGAATTCGTTTTGCTTCTTGTACCATTTGGTATAAAAATAGAAANTTCATGTAATTGATCTTTATCAATTTCATCTAATTTTAATAAATCAGTTGTAACGCTATGTATAGAATCTAACACATCCTTCTCTCCATATAAAAATATAGAGCTAGGATCTATTTGTATATCATTAACTAGCCAAAATGACTGCTTTAAATTAANATNATGATTTAATATGACCGAAACTTCTTTTTTTGTCTTATTAATTAAAGGAACCATTATTCTTTCGGGCATTATATTCATTATCTGAATATTTTCACCTAAAATACTAGACACCTTATCTCGCTTAGAATTCATAATCCAAAAAAGATTCTTTCCATTTTTTATTGGCTGAGAATTTGCAACATCATAATCTAAAAACAAAGTATTATAATTAAACAAATTAAAAAGAATTATTGAAACTCCAATAGCTTGTACNCGAACCTCAATATAATCAACTGGTTGCACAACTCCCATCAAATCTGGAGGAGAGTTAATGTATTTAACAGGAACTACCAAAGTTGTTTCATGTTGTTTAGACAACATGGTAAGAAACCAAAATGCAAAAGAAATTAAGAAAAAAAATGCATAAGTATTTAGTTTCTTGTTTTTTGATATGGCATTAAGAAAAATACTAATTACTTTTTTATATTTAATTAGCATTACTTTTGCTCTACAGTAGTCTCTCCATTCATCGACACTGCTGACTTCTCTATTTTNACAGTATTACCAGCATGTAATTCGATAATCAAAGTATCTTCTTTTACGTCTGTAATCTTTGCATGAAGACCTCCTATTGTAATTATCTTATCACCTTTTTTTAATTTGGATCTATATTCTCTTTCTTTTTTCTGTTTTTTAATTTGTGGACGAATCATAAAAAAATACATAACAGCAAAAATCAAACCAAACATAATTAATGATGGTATAGCCGAATCTCCTGTGTTTAATAATATCATAGTTAATTATTTTTAGAAACTAAAACAGTTCCTGTTATTGTCAATACTCTTGTACTTGGGATTGCATTCGTAACCAAAGTTACTGTTTTTTTTTGTTTTCCTTGCCTTTTNCCACTATTAAAAGTAACTTTTATATTGGTTTCTTTTCCTGGTTTAACAACTTCTTTTGGCCACTCAGGAACTGTACAACCACAGCTTCCTTTTACTGAACTAATTAAAAGTGGTGCATTNCCGATATTCTTTAACTTAAAATCTATANGAATNGATTTATCTTGGTCAATTTCACCAAAATCAAAATAATCTTGATCAATCTCAATCTCAGGCATGCTAATTTTTTCAGAATTTTTATCAGCTGTTAAATTAGATGCTACTATAGATGTAGTAAGTTGCTTAGACCTATCATTAGAACATGAAAATAGAACAAATAAGAATAAAATGAGTATGTTTATCTTTAACATTAGAAACTAATTATATTTATTCAACCAANCCTCTTCCTGTTTTAGTAATCTTTCCTTCTTTTTTATAAGTTTTTATAAAATTATCTAATAAACCATTTATAAACAATCTACTTTTTGAAGTTCCATAATATTTTGCAATTTCAATATATTCATTTAAAGAGACCTTAATTGGTAGATTNGGCATAGATAAAATTTCTGAGAAAGCCATTTTAAGAAAAAGCTGATCCATCCTTGCGATCCTATCTAGCTCCCAATTATTAGAAAATCTTTGAATAATTTCTTCATAATCTGAATTATGATTTATTGTATTTCTAAAAAGCTGAANCGCAAATTCTTTATCTGATTTTTGTTTAAATGTTCCTTTGGGCATCACATCTATATCTTCTTTAATATCACCAAATAAAACAGATGCAACAAATGGCAAATCATCAATCCAATAAATACTCATTTCCTCAAAGATATGATGAAGAAGTTTGTTATTCAAAATATAATCATTCATTAAATCAATAATAAATCTTTTCTCAGATTCTATTGATAAATCTTTAGATTCTAAATAATTGACATATAAGTCAGTCTTTATAATTGAATTAAATATTTTACGAATAATATCATGATCATTTTTCAACCATATAGCTGAAACCTTTGAAACTTTATCCATTAAAGAATTATTACTTCTTAAACTAACTACTACACTATTATTTATAAATCTTTTATTTGGATTCAAATCGTTAAAAGATGGTAAATGTTTTTTTTTTCCCTCTTCATAAAAATCATCAGCATATCTAACAATTTCTATAATTAATGAAATTATAACTAGTTTTAACTCTACTACCTTATCAAAATGCTTTAACATTTCTTTTTCAACAACTTGAATTTGACTATTCTTTGATGAGAGGAAAGAGTAAAGAGATTGCATTACCTTTATCCGTATATGTCTTCTAGTAAGCATTAAGAATCAATTATGTTTTTTTTCACTAATTCTTTGTTGAGCAATTTCTAATGCTGCAGCATGAGTTGTAATATGTTCTAACTCTGCTTTCTTTAAAATCTTTAAAGTTGTATTGTAAATTTCTTGTGTTTGATTTAGTGCGTCCTCTCTATTATATCCGTTAAGCTCAGAATAAACATTAATCAAACCTCCAGCATTTATCAAAAAATCAGGAGCATAGCAAATTCCTTTTTCAAAACATAACTGTGCATCTCTTTTTTCATCTGCTAGCTGATTATTAGCAGCACCTGCAATAATTTCACATTTTAATCTATTAATTGTATTAGGATTAACTGTAGCACCTAAAGCACATGGTGCATAAATATCTATATCCAAATCAAAAATAGCATCTCCCATCACTATATTAGCACCAAATTTATCAGCTAGCTGATCTAATTTTTGTTTATTTATGTCATTAATAATAACTTCTGCACATTCATCAGTTAAGTACTTAACTAAATGTTCACCAACATGACCAATTCCTTGAACTAAAATAGTTTTACCTGATAATTTGTCGGAACCCCATTTGTATTTTGCTGATGCTTTCATTGCCATATAAACACCAAAAGCTGTAACAGGAGAGGGATCTCCACTACCACCCATACTTTGAGGAATTCCAGTAACATACTTTGTCTCAGAACGAACATACTCCATATCTNTAGTGGTCATTCCAACATCTTCAGCTGTAATATATNTTCCTCCAAGGCTATCAACATATTGCCCAAATTTACGCATTAAAGACTCTGTTTTTTCAGTTTTAGAATCTCCAATAATAACTGCTTTCCCTCCACCTAGATTAAGTCCAGATATTGCCGCCTTATACGTCATCCCTCTTGAAAGTTTTAAAACATCATCTAATGCATCTTTTTCATTAGCGTAATTCCACATTCTAGTCCCCCCTANTGCAGGTCCTAAAGTAGTATCATGAATCGCAATAATAGCCTTTAAACCAGTTTCAACATCTTGACAGAAAACTACTTGTTCATGACCCATAAAAGTCATTCTTTTAATAACCAAATCGTTACTTTTGTGTGTGTTTTTTGCTTTTACTGTTTTCATAAAAATTTTAATTTTTTCTATTAAAAAAACAAATCACATTTAACAGATAAAATAAATTGTATTATTTTAAGCGGTCGCGAATTTACTTATTATTTTTGGCAATTCAGTTAAACTATTTACACAATTAATGAAACAGCTACAATATCTAAATAAATATCTATGGAAATACCGTAGACTAATTTTAGTAGGCGCTTTGTTTATTTTCGTCGCTAATTTATTTGCTTTATATCCAGCTGAATTTGTGCGTAAAGCATTTGACTCTGCACTTTTAGGAGCTCAAGAAAAGGTCCAAAAAGTAAAAATTGAGTATNTTATATTAAAATATGGAATTCTAATAGTTGTTTTTGCTGTTCTAAAAGGAATTTTCATGTTTTTTATGAGGCAAACAATAATAGTTATGAGTCGTAAAATAGAATTTGATCTTAAAAATGAAATCTATCAGAAATATCAAAGTCTAGAAATGAACTTCTACAAAAAAAATAAGACTGGAGACTTAATGAATAGAATATCAGAAGACGTAAGTAAAGTAAGAATGTATTTAGGGCCAGCAATGATGTATACAATAAATATAATAATATTATTTTACTTAGTAATTTCAAAAATGCTCGGTATTAGTTATATTTTAACATTCTATGTTCTACTACCACTACCAATATTAGCTCTCTTGGTATATTTTGTTAGTTATAATATTAATCAAAAGAGTGAAAAAGTACAAAAACAACTGTCCAAAATGACAGCTATTTCTCAAGAAAATTTTTCTGCAATTAAAATAATCAAATCATTTGGTAATGAAGAAAGTGCATGGAATGTGTTTTTCAAATCATGCAAGCAATATACGCATAAACAAATACAACTAGTAAAAGTTGAAGCTGCATTTTTTCCTCTGATCATTATAATGATTGGCATTAGTACAATTCTAATTGTATATATAGGTGGTTTAGAAAGTCTAAAAGGGAATATTACTACTGGAAACATTGCAGAATTTATTATTTATGTAAATATGTTATCATGGCCAGTTGCATCAGTAGGCTGGATTACATCAATAATACAAAGAGCCGCAGCATCACAAGAAAGAATAAATAATTTTCTATTAGTAAAATCAAAGATTAAGAATAATATAAAATCTCACACTCCAATTTTTGGAGATATTATTTTTAAAAACGTAAGTCTAACTTATGAAGACACAAATATTAAAGCAATAGATGATATCAGTTTTACTATTAAAGAAGGAACTCGCTTTGGAATTTTTGGAAAAACAGGAAGTGGAAAATCTACGATCGCAAATTTAATATGTAGATTATATGATGCTAATCATGGAGACATTACATTTGACNAAACCAATATAAAGAATCTCAATTTATTTAGTTTAAGATCAAGTATAGGTTACATCCCTCAAGATGGNTATTTATTTTCAGGATCAATACAAGAAAACATTGCATTTACAAGTAATCAAATTAATAGTAAAGAAGTTGTAGAAGCTGCAAGAAAAGCAGAAATATTAGATGAAATAAAAGAATTTTCTGATGGATTTGAAACAATCATTGGAGAACGAGGAGTAAAACTATCAGGAGGACAAAGACAAAGACTTGCAATTGCTCGTTCTTTCTATCAAAACACAGATATATTTATATTTGATGACTGTCTATCAGCAATTGATGCTAAAAAAGAATATCAAATATTACAAACATTAAATAAAGAAAGTACAGATAAAACATCTATAATAATAAGTCATAGAGTTTCCACACTAAAACATGCTGATTACATTATTGTTCTAGAAGGAGGAAGAATAATTGAAGAAGGTACACATAAAGCTCTAATTAAAAAGAAAGGATTTTATTATGACATTAGCAACAGTCAAAATAAAACCATTTAAAATTTATATTTATTAATTTATTTATATTTGACAAAATATTAAATTAGAATAAGATGACTGAAAAGTATGATATGCAAGAAATATTCTCAAAAAAAATAAGAGCAGGAAGAAGAACATATTTTTTTGATGTTCGCTCAACTAAAGCTGGAGATTATTATATGACTATTACAGAAAGTGTAAAAGGAATTAACGATGAAGGAATTCCATCTTATAAAAAACATAAAATCTATCTATATAAAGAAGGATTTAATGATTTTAAAGAGGCCTTTGAATCTGTAAGCAATTATATCATTAAAGAAAAAGGAGAAGAGATTATTTCTGAAAAGAAGTTTGAAAAAAATGAAGAGATAAAATCCTCTGAACAAGAAGAAACATCAACTAAGTTTACTGAAGTAAATTTTGATGATTTAGGAAAAGATTAACTCAAACGTTTCTCAAAAAATTTGTTTTTTATTTCAAAAACTTTTAACAACTCTGNTGTTTTGTTGATAATTTCATGTTTTTAAAGTTACAAAACTATCATTACTTCTTACTTTTACCATAAATAAATTTATATGAGTAGAGTAATTTCAATAGCTAATCAAAAGGGAGGTGTAGGAAAAACAACTACTGCTATGAACTTAGCAGGAAGTCTTGGAGTACTTGAAAAAAAAATTTTACTAATTGATGCTGATCCTCAAGCCAATGCCACTTCAGGTGTTGGTNACAACCCTCAGGAAATAGAAGTAGGAATATACGAATGTATTATCAATAAAGCANAAGTTAATGAATGTATACTTAAAACTAAAAGTCCTAACTTAGATCTATTACCAGCAAATATTAACCTAGTCGGAGCNGAGCTAGAACTTGTTAACATTGAGGAAAGAGAATATATGCTTCAAAAAGCGTTAANTCCCNTAAAAGATGATTACGATTATATTATTATAGATTGTGCTCCATCGCTAGGGCTACTNACAGTGAATTCTTTAGCAGCNTCTGATAGTGTTATAGTACCTATACAATGTGAATATTTTGCACTTGAAGGACTAGGAAAGCTGCTAAATACTATAAAAGTAGTACAACAAAGACTTAATATCAACTTAGAAATTGAAGGACTATTATTGACTATGTATGATACTCGTCTAAGATTGTCTAACCAAGTAGTTGAAGAAGTAAAAGCACATTTTCAAGATATGGTCTTTAAAACAATTATTCACCGAAATGTTCGTTTAGGAGAATCACCATCTTTTGGTGAAACTATTGTAATACATGATGCTACAAGTAAAGGAGCTATCAACTACCTTAACTTAGCAAGCGAACTATTGAAAAAATTAGAGGTAACAGTTTAAAATATGAGTAAAGAAAGAGGAGCATTAGGAAGAGGTTTAGCATCAATACTTGGTAATAGCTCAACTAACTTCAAAAATAACACAACTAAAAAGTCAAAAACTCCTTCAAATATTATAGGTAGCACACATGAGATTTCTATTTCTGAAATAGTTATAAATCCTTTTCAGCCAAGAATAAAATTTAATAAAGAAAAACTAAATGAACTAGCTATTTCTATAGAACAATTAGGAATAATACAACCTATTACAGTTCGTAAAATGAAAGAAGGAGAGTTTCAATTAATTTCTGGAGAAAGAAGATATAGAGCTTCAAAAATAGCAGGGCTTGAAAAAATACCAGCATTTATTAGAATAGCTAATGATCAAGAAATGCTTGAAATGGCATTGGTAGAAAATATACAAAGAGAAGATTTAAATCCAATTGAAATAGCACTAAGTTACCAAAGATTAATTGAAGAAATAAAACTGACGCAAGAACAGTGTAGTGAACGTGTAGGGAAAAAAAGAAGTACAATAACTAACTTTATACGTCTTTTAAGATTACCTGATGAAATACAAAAGTTCTTAATTGAAGGGAAAATTAGTAACGGTCATGCTAGAGCACTTCTCTCTATAAAATCAAAAGAATCGCAAATTAATTTATGTTATGATATCGTAAATAATGGCTATTCAGTAAGAGAAGTAGAACAATTAGCAAAAGAATTCTCTAATTCATCATATAAAAAAAGCTCAAGATCTAAAAATACTGCTTCACCCCTTCCCTTTGCCCAACAAAAAATGATTTATGATTTATCAAAAAAACTTAATATTCCTATCGAATTAAAACGAAATAAAAAAGGAAATGGAACTATAATTATCGCTTTTCATAATGATGATGATCTTGAAAAGATTATAACAAGTCTAAATAGTTAACTTGTTTTTAATCAAACAAATATTTTTTATACTTTTTTTAAGTATTTTTTCTATTACTTCTGCACAAGATGTAATAAATAAAGTTCCAAAAAAAGCAGGGGTATATTCTGCTATCATTCCTGGATCTGGACAATTTTACACTAAAAAATACTGGAAGATACCAATCATATATGCAGGTCTATTTACTTCGGCATATTTTATACATAATAATAATCTTGAGTATAAAAAATATAAGCATGCAGCTATTAAAAGTAATCAATCTGGAGATAGTGAATTAGGCTATACATATTCACAACTCATAATACTTACTAATCATTATAAAAGAAATAAAGATGTCTCAATTATTTGTTTTGTTGGGACATATCTTCTAAATATTATAGATGCCTCAGTAAGTGCACATTTATTTGAGTATGATATCAGTGATGATTTGTCTTTACATATTGAGCCATTGTATCTCTATAAAGAAAATATTCCTGGCTTATCATTATGCTTTAATTTATAAATTTGCATTATGAAAATTTCAATACTTGGTAATGGAAAGATGGGAAAAGAAATTAGCAAAATAGCAAAAAAAAGAGGACATATTATTACTTGTATTGCTGATTCAAAAAATCCAGGAATATCACTTAACTTAGATAATACTGATGTAGCAATTGAGTTTAGTACTCCCTCTTCTGCTTATGAAAATATCTCACATGCAATAAACAGTGGAGTACCAGTAGTTTCAGGAACAACAGCTTGGCTTCAAAAATTAAAACAAATAAATGAGTTATGTGAAAAAAAGAAGGGTGCTTTTTTATACTCTACTAATTTTAGCTTAGGAGCAAATATATTTTTTGAGCTAAACAAGAAGCTAGCTAAGCTTATGAAAAATAAAAAGTATAAATGCAAAATACACGAAATCCATCACACAAAAAAACTTGACTCACCAAGTGGAACAGCTATTACTTTAAAACAACAAATAAATGAGATTAATAAAAACAAAACTATTATAACTTCTGATAGAGTTAAAAATAATGCTGGTACTCATCAAGTAACATATAAATCAGATGTAGATACTATTGAAATTAAACATACAGCAGATAATCGTAATGGTTTTGCTATGGGAGCAATAATAGCTGCAGAATGGATAATAGGTAAAAAAGGAATTTATAGCATGAAAGATATAATAGATTACTAAGTTTTAAAATATATGAAGAAATTAAAAGACTTATTAGGAAAATCATTTAAAGTAGTCCTATTTATTATTGGAACAATTATTTGGAGTATTTTTGTATACATAATTGATGGAGAATGGCTCTATTTTGCTCCTTTAATAGTTGGTGACATTCTATTTTGGGAAACAATATCATGGCAATTCTGGAAAAAGAAAGAAAAAAAACCAAAAAAGAAAAAAAGCGAACTCAAATCATGGTTTGATGCTATATTATTTGCAGTAATTGCTGCAACTATTTTAAGAACATTCTTAATTGAAGCATATACAATTCCAACATCATCAATGGAAAAATCAATGCTAATAGGTGATTTTTTATTTGTAAGTAAAGTAGCATATGGTCCAAGAGTTCCCATGACACCTATTGCATTTCCACTTGTGCACCATACAATGCCTATTACTGGTGGAAAATCTTATTCAGAAATAGTACAACT
>NZRJ01000013.1 GCA_002693745.1 Flavobacteriales bacterium | reverse complement strand
AAGACTTATTAAAATTTTAAAAGAACTAAGAGATATTGGAAATACTGTTATTATTGTAGAACATGACGAAGAAATAATTCGTGAGGCAGACCAGTTAATTGATATAGGTCCAAAAGCTGGTGTTAACGGTGGAGAAATCATCTATCAAGGATCAATAAAAAATATTTTTAAAGAAAAAAGAAGTCTAACAACACAATATTTATCAAGAAAGCTAGAGATTACTATACCTAAAAGGAGAACAATACTAAAAGAAAAGATTTCAATTGAAGGAATTAATCAGCATAACATAAAAAATATTAACATTAATATTCCTATTGGAGGGTTAACTCTTATAGTAGGCATAAGTGGTTCAGGAAAGTCAACATTAGTTAAAGATGTTTTGATGAACGGAATAAATAATTATCTTGGTTTATACACTAAAAATAATAATAATTTTAAAAGTATAAATATTAGTTGTAACAATTTAAAAAAATTAGAATTTATAAATCAAAATCCAATTGGAAAATCCTCACGATCAAATCCATCAACATACATAAAAGTTTATGATGATATTCGCAAATTATTCGCAAAACAGTTACTAGCTAAAAAAAGAAAATATACACCTGGATTTTTCTCTTTTAATGTTACAGGTGGTAGATGTGAAAAATGTCAAGGAGAAGGAGAAAACAAAATCGAAATGCAGTTTATGGCAGATGTTTATTTACAATGTGAAGAGTGCAAAGGGAAAAAGTTCAAGCAAGAGATTTTAGAAGTGAAATTTGTTGAAAAAAATATTTCTGAAATTCTCAATTTATCAGTAGATGAAGCTATTAAGTTCTTTAAAGATAATAATGAACCAATAATAGCAAAAAGACTACAACCACTTAAAGAAGTCGGTCTTGGCTATATAAAGCTAGGACAATCTTCTAACACACTCAGTGGTGGTGAAGCTCAAAGAATTAAACTAGCACTATTCTTAAGTAAAGGAAATACAAAAGAAAAAACATTATTTATCTTTGATGAACCTACAACCGGATTACATTTTCATGACATAAATAAATTACTAAATTCATTTTATGCATTAATTGAAAAAGGACATTCAATTATTTGTATTGAACATAATTTAGATGTTATAAAATGTGCAGATTGGATTATTGAACTAGGACCAGAAGGTGGAAATAAAGGAGGAAATATTATTTTTGAAGGAAAACCAGAAAATATTATAGTGTCAAAGAAATCAATTACTGGCAAATATTTAAGAAATAAACTACTTATTTCTGAGACAAATAATTCTGTAAAATAATAGTTGCACTAACCTCATCAACTAAAGCTTTATTTCTTCTTTTTTTCTTCTTAACTCCACTTGTTAGAATTGCCTTTTTAGCAATTTTAGAAGTAAATCTTTCATCGATTTGAAAAGAGGTAATATCAGGGTACAATTTTTGTAATCTGTTTATAAAACGTTTTACAGGCAATGTCATATCTGTATTTGTTCCGTCTAAATTTTTAGGATTACCAACTACAAAACATTCAATATCTTCTTTTATTACAATATCAGAAATAAAATCATCTAAAGAATTAGTAGGAATGGTTGTGAGACCACTAGCAATAATTTGCAATGCATCAGTAATAGCAATACCTGTACGCTTTAAACCATAATCAATACCTAAAACTTTCCCCATTACTGTTTAACAATTTTATAGGTGATTTCCTCTGGCAAAACCTTTATAGTATAAGTTCCCGCAGCATATTTCTTAAGATCAAAGAAAGATGTTCTCTCTTGGTTTTCCATTATTGAAATAATTTTCCCGTTACTATCATAAATCTCTAACGTATGTAACTTAGAATCATTAAATGATATATTAAAAGATCCTATTGTAGGATTAGGGAAAAGCTTAAAGTTATTTTTTTTCACATCAATAGAAGTTGTTTGTGCTATAGAAAGAGGTGGAAAAACAATATAATCAATCCAGGCACAATCCATTCCAGATGAATTAAAGGAACTTTTATCGTACTCCCATTTAAATTCATTTTGTCCAATAATGTTACATGGAAAAGAAACATAACTCCAAGTTACATCTTCTCCAGACCACTCTCCAACTTTTATTCCATTAATCTTAAATTTTAACTCATCCTTATTAAGCTCTGAAGAAACAAACTTCCAAAAAGATATCTGCCCTGGAGCAGCGACATCTACAATAATAGAAAGCTCTGATTCTTCATCATCAGGTAACCCAACATAAGAACGAGAACTATTTAGTCCTTCATGGATTTGAGTACTATCTATAGCCCAAGGATAATCAGGATCAGCAACCCATGCAAATTGTGAAAAATCACCTGTCTCATAATCTTCAGCAAGATCGCCAATTAACTGAATAAAATTAGTGTTGTATGAATAAACCCCATCAGAAACATTAAATATAAAATCAACATAAGTGCCTAACGGGGCTAAANTACTGGCAGNAGCACTAAACACCATTGATTGCTGACCATTAGCTAATAAAATTGGTAAATTATTATTGCCTGTATTTATAGAAATATAAGGAGATAAAATTGTTAAACTCCCAATTAAATTAACTACATCAGCATGTCCTTTGTTTGTTATATCAATTACAATATCAAATGTTTCTCCCGCATCAATACTTCCATCAGCATTTCCTAAAGCAGTATCATCTATTAAAAATGTTGTATGATCTAAAACTGGAGAATTTAAAACTACATCGACAGTTGAAATCCAAATATTTCCTAAATTATCAGTGATTGTCAAGGTAAACAATACTATATGCTGATCTGGCACTAAAGATGCTACTTGGAAACTAAAAGGAATAGGTGTAGTAAGAATTTGTGAAGCACTAATTAAAGGAATACTTACATTAGTGTTAATTAATGAAACATATGGATCATTTGTGGAAATATCTACATCCAGACTTGTTGCACTAGCAGAACCTACATTATGTAAATCAACTGTCATATCAATGAGTTCGTTNTAATCAGCAAGTAAATTATTATTTCCCGTAGGATCGAAAATAGTATTACTAGCAGAAATTACATATGGACCCGTAGGAGAAATTATCTGTANATTACCTATGTACGGTTGTTTAAACTGTTTTGTAACAACAATGTCAGCTACACCTATATTAGAAATAGCTTGAAAATTTANATTGACAATTCCTGTTGCATCAGCAAGTTGCGCATCAAGAAGTATTCCATTNATTGAAATAGCTACATATGCATTCTCTTCAGTAATCACTGTTAAGTTAGTTGTTGCTAGTGGAATTGCCGATTGATGTGACACGCTAAGTAATGTTGGCACTCCTATATAGGGCATTAATGATGGATCACCCATAAGGTGATATATTTCCCAATAATATTGCTCNGCTCCACCAGATTGTGTAACTGCTAAATTTCCTGAATGTATCATTTGGCCAGCNGTTATAAACCAGTCAGANTTTTGNTCTCCATTTTCATGCATTAAACAATCATAAGCACCAAGACCAGTTCCAGAATATGTTGGATTTGCAGTAAAATTTGATGTAGCTCCTACTGCCCACCAATAATCTTCATCCCAATAAGTATTATTAGATCCACCTATATAGCCTACAGCTCCTTTATTATTAGCTCGTAATAGTGCTTCTCCAAAACAAGTAGGTTCATCAAACTTATTAGACTGGCAACAGTTACCTATGAGCAGACCAAATTCATTATCATTCAGCAATACAGACACATCAGCTATAGAAAAACTAGGGTCTGACCAACCTGAACTTCCACAATGAGCTGTGTAATTTGCAAAACCTACTCCATTACTAATATCTGANATAATNGCTGNNGAAGCCTGAGTCATATCAGAAGTAATAGGGGTTCCTGAACCATATAAATAATTGTNTACTGTCAATCCATGAGATGCATTAAAATAATTATCTGTCCCATAATTAATTTGTCCATTACCATAAACTGTAGCCATTGATGCATCTACACCTGCTACTAAAACAATCTCATCTAAAAAACTAGTATTATTAAATGTATATTTTTCGTAAGTAAGTGTTTTAGCAACTTGCACTTCAACTTCAGCTATATTAGTTGCAGATAATCTGCCATAATACATCTCTGGATAAAAATCTCCTCCTCCATCAAATTCACAATAATACATATCAGAAAGATGTGATCCAGTATTACCAAAAAAAGATGGCACCTGCGCATCATCTCCTACGATTAACAAATATGTTGGAGCAGGATTGCTTGCTGTAGCATTATCATACATATCTTTGAGAAAAGAGTGAATTGAATCATTTGAACTTCCAACTAAAGGATCATCTGTATAAGCTTCAATTACAACAAATCCCTTGCGAGTTTTCCAATCTATTAAAGGTTGTAAAGCAGTTTGAAAGTCAGAGTCTGCAACAATTACATATTTTACTGGATAAGTTGTAATAATATCCTTTTTTTGTAATGGAATGTAATTAAGACAACGTTTAAACAAATGATCAAACTCAGTTGAATAGTACTTTTGTTGATTTAATTTATGCTCTACAATATCGATGTTTTTAAAATTAATCTTAACCTCAATTTTTGTAGTAATTTTTAATTCATTAGTTGTAGGATTGTATTTAAAAGGAGAAACCGAAAGTCTAGCTAATTGTTGGCCTCTCATCTTTCCTAAAAGTTCTATTTTTACTAAATCTGTTTCATTAAAATTATTACGACTATAATATTCTTCATTAAAATAAAATGGAACTTGTTCAGCATCTACAGATTTTGAGATTGAAGGCTGCGATGGGAAAATCAGATTTTCGAGCTCATAATCTGATAAAGAAATAATTTCCTCTTCTTGATTTAAAATATTTATTGAAGCTTCAGCGCCAAAAGGAATTATTATCAGTTCTTCTAAAACTGGCAACTCAGCAGATCCTGGCTTTGCATTATATCCATAACTATTAACAAATAATTTTAGATATTCTTTAGAACCACGCACAACTTTTTTAGTGTTAATTTTAGACAGAAAATTCACAAAATTAAACTCAGATAATGATTTTGATGTAACTGAAAATTGATTTGATTCTTCAGTTAAATTTATCTCTTTTCCATTTAATAAAAACGAAAAAAAGATGAAAAATAATAATGCTAGTTTAAACAATCTCATTTAAAAGTAACTTTTAAACAAAACTAAGTAATTATTCCTTAAATACTCAACTCTTGTATAAGAAGAGTAAATTATTTTTATAAAAACTAAGATTTTTGCACTTATTATCTATATATTTTATAGCAAGAATCTTAAAATTTAGAACTAGCAGACTGAGAATTAAACATCAAAAAATATGCCCCTTTTTTCTTTAAAAGTTCATTATGAGTTCCAGATTCGATAACACTACCGTTTTCTAAGTACAAAATCTTATGAGCATTTACAATAGTAGAAAGTCTATGAGCAATGACAATAGTAGTGCGATTAACAGACAACTTTTCTAAAGCTGCTTGTAATAACCTCTCATTTTCAGTATCAATTGAAGCAGTTGCTTCATCTAAAACAAGTATCTTTGGGTTACGAACATAGACTCTAAGAAATGCAATAAGCTGTCTTTGACCCAATGATAAGACAGCACCTCTTTCTGCCAAAATATAATCATAACCATTAGGTAAAGAAAGGATAAAATCATTTAGACCAATCTCTTTAGCAGCTTCGATAACTTGTTGCTTTGAAATATTATCATCGTAAAGCGTAATATTATTTAAAATTGTATCGGAAAATAAAAAAACCTCTTGAGGAACTAATGCGATTTCTTTTCTTAGACTTTTAATAGAAATATCATTAATATTAATATTATCAATACTAATAGTGCCAGAATCAATCTCATAAAAACGATTCAATACACTTATTATGGAGGTCTTACCAGCTCCTGTACTTCCAACTAAAGCTAACATTTTACCCGACTCTATGTTAAAATTTAAATTTTTAAGAACACACTCATCTTTTTTATAAAAAAGATTAACATTTTTAAAAACAATAGACCCTTTTATATTTTTAAAACTAACTTTTCCTATATCCTTAATTTTCTCATCAGTATCGAGCACCTTAAAAACACGCTCAGAACCAACAATACCCATTTGTAAAATATTAAACCTGTCAGCTAATTGTCTAATAGGACGAAACATCATATGTATAAATAAAATAAATGCAATAAGCTCTCCAACTGTATTATCTTTTGCTTGTAAAATACCTTGACCACCATACCAAACTATAAATCCAATAGACATAGCGGAAAGAACTTCAACAATTGGGAAAAAAACTGCGTAATAAAAAATACCTCTAATATTTGCATCTCTATGTCTAGTATTAACATCTACAAATTTCTTATACTCAGCATTTTCTCTGTTAAAAATCTGAACAATATGCATTCCTACTATATGCTCCTGAACAAAAGTATTAAGATTAGAAATCTCTGTTCTTACCTCTTGAAAAGCTCTTTTAATATTTTTCTTAAACCAAGCAGTAGATATTAATAAAAGAGGAACAGTTAATAAAGCAATAAGGGTCAATCTCCAGTCAGTATAAAACATTAATAAAACAACTACAATTAACTTTAAAAGCTCGGCAATAATTACTAGTAATCCTTGTGAAAAGATATCTGCAATAGTCTCAATATCAGAAATAGACCTTGTTACTAAAGTTCCAATAGGAGTGTTATCAAAAAATTTCATCTTTAATGATAAAATATGCTTAAATATTTTACTCCTTAAATCTTGAATAATATGTTGTCCTAACCACGTTGACAAATAGATATAAAAAAACTGAAACACTCCTTCTAATATCAAGATAAATATTAAAACAATAGAAATCTTTAATAGCCCTTCTTGATTAGGTATGATAATATAATTGTCTATAGCATAATTAATAAGCAAAGGACGTATAGGACCCAAAAAAGATAACAAAATAGCGGAAATTGCAGCAACTATGAAATAAAATCTATATGGCACTGCAAATTGCATTACTCTTTTTAGAAGTATAAAATCAATTATATCTCCAGTATTAGATTTTTGCTCCATTTTCTCTTGCATTTATATCTTTAAATTATCTGTATACTTAACCTTATATAGAAAAAGTCCTTTTGCAGGTACTGATGTCCCTGCTTTACATCTATCTTTTGCGTCTATTATTTTAACTAAATCCTCTGAAAGCAACTTCCCAACACCAACATCTATCATAGTTCCAACAATAGCTCTAACCATATTTCGTAAAAAACGATTTGCTTCTATAGTAAAAATCAACTCATTTTTAAAAATTTTCCATTTTGCATAATAAACCTCACAAGTATTTGTATAAGTCTGAGTATTTACTTTCGAAAAAGAAGTAAAATCATGAACTCCTAATATATGTTGACAAGCCTGATTCATAGCTTTTAAATCTAATTCTTTGTGAAACAAATATGCATTATTTCTAAAAGGATCTTTCTTGATAATGATATGATACTGATATGTTCTAGAAATAGCATCAAATCGAGAATTAGCTTCATCTTTTACTTTAAAAACATCATGAATTACAATATCATTATCTAAAAATTTATTAGCTCTAAAAATTAGATTCTGTATCTCAAAATCATGATCACAATCAAAATGAGCATACATCTGTTTTGCATGTACTCCTGCATCAGTCCTTCCAGCTCCAATTACTTCAATATTTACATTTAGTATATTGCTTAACACTTTATTTACTTGCCCCTGAATAGTTTTAACATTAGGCTGTTCTTGCCATCCATGATAATTAGTTCCTAGATATGAAAGTTCAATGAAAAAACGCACTTTAAAATTTTACGCAAAAATAGAAAATGAATTGACAATATACTTTAGAGAAAAATTATTCGTTGTCTTTGTAATTTAATGAACAAAATATAAATTTGCAATCCGAAAAAAAAATACTATGACAGAAACATTGCAACCAGATATTAAAAAGATAAACGAAAAAATAAATAAAGAAAGCGATATAATTGATATGTTATTATTGGAGATGAACAAAGTAATTGTTGGTCAAAAACATATGAGTGAACGACTTTTAGTTGCACTTTTATCAAATGGACACATCTTATTAGAAGGAGTTCCAGGATTGGCAAAAACACTTGCAATCTCAACACTAGCAAAAACAATAGATGCAAAGTTTAGTCGTTTGCAATTCACACCTGATTTACTTCCAGCAGATATTATAGGAACACAGATTTATAGCCCAAAAGACGAAAACTTTTCCATAAAGAAAGGTCCTATTTTTGCAAATCTGATTTTGGCTGATGAAATAAATCGTGCTCCTGCAAAAGTACAATCTGCCCTACTAGAAGCTATGCAAGAAAGACAAGTAACAATTGGAGATAAATCTTTTAATTTAGACAAACCGTTTTTGGTGATGGCTACCCAAAACCCAGTAGAACAAGAAGGAACTTATTCCTTGCCAGAAGCGCAAGTAGATCGTTTTATGCTAAAAGTTGTAATTGATTACCCTAAAAAAGATGAAGAAAAAATGATTATTAGACACAACTTAGCAAAAAATTTTCCATCTCCAAACTCTGTACTAAAGACAGATGCGATCGTACGTGCTAGAGATCTAGTAAAAGAAATTTATATGGACGAAAAAATAGAACAATATATTATTGATATTGTATTTGCTACTAGATATCCTGATAAATATGGATTAGATAAATTTAAAGATATGATTTCATTTGGAGGTTCACCAAGAGCAAGTATCAATTTAGCAGCCGCAGCAAAAGCCTATGCTTTTATAAAAAGAAGAGGCTACGTAATTCCTGAAGATATTCGTGCTCTGTGTCATGATGTATTGCGACATAGAATTGGACTTACATATGAGGCAGAAGCTGAAAATATTACACCAGAAATTATTATTACTGAAATCTTAAATGCAGTAGAGATTCCATAAATGAACACTTCAGCACTTTTAAAAAAAGTAAGACAAATTGAAATAAAAACTAAAGGGCTCTCCAATCATATTTTTGCTGGAGAATACCATACAGCTTTTAAAGGAAGGGGTATGGCTTTTTCTGAAGTTAGAGAATATGAACCAGGTGATGATATAAGAACTATAGACTGGAATGTAACTGCAAGATACAATACTCCTTTTGTAAAAGTTTTTGAAGAGGAAAGAGAAATGACTGTTATGATGCTTATCGATGTATCAGCATCAGGAAGTTTTGGTACTAAAAAACAATTTAAAAGAGAGTTGGCCAGTGAACTTTCTGCAATTTTAGCTTTCTCAGCAATTAAAAATAATGATAAAGTAGGCGTGATCTTTTTTAGTGATGAAATAGAGAAGTTCATACCACCAAAAAAAGGAAAGACTCATATCCTGAGAATTATTAGAGAAGTACTTGCATTTAAACCAAATAGAAAAAAAACTGATATTTCAATAGCATTAAAATATTTTAATTCTGTTATTAAGAAAAGAAGTATCTGTTTTATTCTCTCTGATTTCATAAGTCCTAATTTTGAGAAACCCTTAAAAATTGCAAGTAGAAAACATGATTTAGTTGGACTAAGAATCTATGATAAAAGAGAAGATAGTTTACCAAATATTGGATTAATTCCTTTAGAGGACACAGAAACAAATCAAATATTATATGTAGATACTTCAAGCAAAATTATAAGAGAAGATTTTATTAAACAAAAGAGAAAAAAAATAAAAAAACTAAATACACTTTTTAGCACTAGTGGAGTTGATTTAATTGACATTAGCACAGATATTGATTATGTAAAACCATTGATTAATTTCTTTAAAAATAGAGGGAAGAGATGAAGAAAATAGTTTATATTCTTTTAATAAGTAATTTTGTTTTTGCTCAAAATGCAATTTTAGATACCAATACAATTCTAATAGGACAACAAACAAAGCTTACTATTACTAATCATATAAGTAGCACAAAAAATTGGCCTAATTATAATGAATTCCTTATTGATGGAATTGAGATCTTAAATGCTTCAGAAATTGATACAATTGATGAAGTCATCAAGCAACAATTTATAATTACAGCATGGGACAGTGGAAGTTATGTTATTCCATCCTTTATCTTTTCTGAAAGCAACAAAACAGAAGAAATTTTAATTAATGTACAATCTTTAATTTTGGGAGATAANCCTGAATTAAAAGATATAAAGCAGCCTATTAAGGAACCAATTGGATGGAGTGATGTTTGGCCTTGGATTCTAGCTATTCTAATACTAATATTAATTGGCTTTATAATTAAAAAGTATCTATTTTCAAAAAAAGAAGATAAACAGATAATTAAACCTAAAGTAATTATTCCCGCTGATATAGTTGCATTAAAAGAATTAAATAANCTAGAAGATGAAAAAAAATTTGAAAAAGNAAACATAAAAGAATATTACTCTNAATTATCAGAGATTATNAGAAGATACATTGAACTTAGATTTAAATTTATAGCATTAGAGCTAACTACAAATGAGATTTTACAAGAGGTTAAGCCTATTTTAGATAAACAAATATTTAATAATCTTGAAATTCTTTTACAAAGAGCTGACTTGGCCAAGTTCGCTAAAAGTGAACCTTCTGAAACTGAAAATATGGAAAGTATGATTTTAGCAAAAGAATTTGTAAATAATACAAAAGAAAAAAGAAAAAATGATTAATCATACTTTTGTAAATAACGAATTACTTTTTCTTTTAATTTTTCCATTAATAATACTAATTTGGTATATCTTAAAAAATAAGAATATTAATAGTAATATTTTATTTTCTGATACTGGATTAATAAGTAATAGAATAACATTAAAAAACAGATTAAGGCATTTACCATATCTATTAAAAATTATAGCCTCTGTATTAATGATTTTTGCAATAGCTCGTCCTCAATCATCATCTAATTGGGAAGAAAGTACTACTGAAGGTATTGATATAGTTTTAGCAATGGATGTTTCAGGAAGTATGCTTGCACTAGACCTAAAACCTGATCGATTAGAAGCCTCTAAAAATGTTGCTATAGATTTTATAAGCAAAAGAAAAAATGATAGAATCGGATTGGTAATATTTGCTGGAGAAAGCTTTACACAATGTCCTTTAACTACTGATCATAACGTTCTTATTAACTTGTTTAAAGATGTGAAAAGTGGAATAGTAGATGATGGAACTGCTATTGGAATGGGCTTAGCCACAGCTGTAAATAGATTAAAAAGCTCAGAAGCTGTATCAAAAGTCATCATCCTTCTAACTGATGGAATTAATAATAGCGGTATGATACCTCCAATTACTGCAGCTGAGATTGCCCAAAAATTTGGAATAAGAGTATATACAATTGGTGTAGGAACTGAGGGATTTGCTCCATATCCCTTCCAAACTCCTTTTGGAATACAGTACCAAGATGTAGAAGTGAAAATTGATGAAAAAACATTACAAGATATTGCTTCACTAACAGAAGGCAAGTATTTTAGAGCGACTAATAATAATTCATTAAAAAATATTTATAAAGATATTGATGAGTTGGAAAAATCAAAGATAGAAGTTACTAAATTTCATAAACGCTCAGAAGAATTTCTACCTTTTGCAATATGGGCTTTAACACTGTTATTCTTATCATTTATCTTACAAATTACCTATTTTAAAAAAATAACTTAAATGTTAAGATATGAACACATAGAATATTTAAATCTACTATTTGGAATTCCTTTATTAATAGTTGCTATACTAATGTATAATAGGTGGAAGAAAAATGCATTATCACTTTTTGGAGATAGAAGATTAGTGCAGAAACTAATGTATTCATTTTCAAGTGTAAGAACAAAAATCAAAAATATATTTACAATTCTAATTTTTTTCTTCCTTATAATTGGTATCGCTAACCCTCAAATTGGAACAAAAATGGAAGAAGTAAAAAGAGAAGGTGTTGATCTAATCATTGCTATTGACCTTTCTAATTCTATGATGGCTGAAGATATAAAACCAAATAGGATAGAAAGAGCAAAACAAGCTATCTCCAAATTGATTGATAATCTAAAAGGTGATAGAATTGGTTTAATTGTATTTGCAGGAGAAGCTTATGTACAACTACCAATCACTACTGATTATTCAGCTGCAAAACTTTTTTTATCTACAGTCAAAACAGATATTATACCAACTCAAGGAACTGAGATTGCTAAAGCTATTAACCTAAGTATAGAGTCATTTGACATGGAAAACACACAGGATAAAGCTATTGTTATCATAACAGATGGAGAAAGTCATGATGAAAATGCGATTGAAAATGCAAAGAAAGCCAATGAATTAGGTATCATTGTGCATACTTTAGGAATGGGATTAAGTAAAGGAGGTCCAATCCCTATTTATAATAAATATGGAAATAAAATAGGGTTTAAAAAAAATAAAGAAGGTAATACTATTGTAAGTCAATTAAATGAAGACTTGCTTATGAAAATTGCTAATGCTGGAGATGGAACGTATGTCAGAGCTAATAACTCTAAAACAGGATTATCAACATTATTTGCAGAGATTAATAAAATGGAAAAAAAAGAAATTGGAACAATGGTGTTTACACAATACAAAGATAGGTTTCAATTATTTATTAGTTTAGCACTACTATTTTTAATTTTAGACTTAATCCTATTACCTAGAAAGAATAAATGGATTAATCGAATTAATTTTGACCAAGATTAAATGAAAAATATATTTTTAATATTATTCTTTTTAATAAAAATAACTTGTATTGCGCAAGATAAAAAATCATTTTTACGAGATGGCAATCAATTATATGCTGACAGTAATTATTTTAAAGCAGAAATAAAATACAGAAACGCTTTAAAAAAAGATCAAGAGTATTTTAATGCTTCATTTAATTTAGCAGATGCTATATATAAACAAAAAATTTATAGTGACCGTGACACATCTGCTGGATCAACGACACTATTTAAAACACTAATTAATAAGACCAAAAATAAGAATGAACTAGCAAAAGTATATCATAATTTAGGTAACTCCTTATTTCAAGAGCAAAAATTAGAAGAAGCGATTGAAGCATATAAAAGCTCATTAAAAATAAACCCAGAAGATAATGATACAAGATATAATCTGGCTTTAAGCAAAAAAATGAAGCAGGAGCAAGACAACAAAGACAATAAAGACAACAAAGACAATAAAGACAATAAAGACAATAAAGACAACAAAGACAACAAAGACAATAAAGACAACAAAGACAACAAAGACAACAAAGACAACAAAGACAATAAAGACAATAAAGAAAGTAAAGACAATAAA
>NZRJ01000012.1 GCA_002693745.1 Flavobacteriales bacterium | reverse complement strand
CTCTATTGAGTTGTTTTTTGGAAATGATTTAACGTGTTTATAATATATTTCTCTTAATACTCCTAAAACATAAAACTGTATTCGGCTTTTAAAAGATGGGGATGTGTTTTTCCAAGATTCAGGAAAAGAATAATTGTGCTTTTCTAAAAAAGGCGCAAAAACAAAGATTGCCTTTTCTTTTATTTCATCTGTATAGTACTGCAACAAGTCATCTTTTTTGCCTGCGGTTTTATTAGCAACAGGCAGGGGCCTTGGGTTTTTAACTCCTACTTTTTTCATCGCCCATAAATAATCCTCCGCAATATTTTCATACCTAATCACATAATCACATTTCGCAACGGTTAAACTAGCTAAATTGTCATATGGCCTATTGAAAAACTTATCAAAATATTGTTGAAATGTTGCTTGATTAACATGTATATAACGATAGGCCTCTCTTTGTTTTTTTGTGATATGCCCCCCATTTTCAAAAAAAAGTTTAGGGTTGGTGAAATTACCTTTTTCATTTGCTTTCATTTTCTCATACATGCTCACTGCTATTTCCATGGGGTTTCTTAAAACAGCAAATACAAAATAATCTTTTTCTTTTTTTGACGCAGACTTTATAAACTCATGATGTAAGGAGTGTTTTCTTAAAAAGGGTTTTCCTCCATACTGCAAATACAATTCTTTTGAAATTGCAGAAGATGCTGAAAATGGTAGCCCTACAAATAAAAACTTATACTTATGACTTATTACCATCTAAACTAAATTGTTTTTCACTAAGTATTCTGCAATTTGTACTGTGTTTGTCGCCGCGCCCTTTCTTAAATTATCAGCAACAACCCACAAATTTAATGCTTTATTATGCGTCAGATCTTTTCTAATTCTTCCTACAAAAACCTCATCTTTTTTATATGCATGAATTGGTGTTGGGTACCTGTTTGCTGATGGGTCGTCCATAACAATTACTCCTTTTGTTTGGTTTAAAATAACCTTTATCTTCTGCAAATCAAAATCATTTTCAAACATTATGTTTATGCTCTCAGAGTGACCCCGTAAAACTGGCACTCTTACAGCTGTAGCAACAACATCTATCTTTTCATCTAAAATTTTCTTGGTTTCATTAGTAAGTTTCATTTCTTCCTTTGTATATCCGTTTTCTTCAAAAACGTCGCACTGCGGTAAAACGTTATGATAAATTTGATATGGATAAACCTTACTACCTTTAATGTTTTTTTGCTCGCTTTTCAGTTGTTCAACTGCATTTTTACCCGTACCACTAACAGCCTGATAAGTAGACAAAACAACCCTCTTAATACCGAACTTATTATGTAGCGGCGCAAGAACCATCACCAATTGAATCGTTGAACAATTCGGGTTTGAAATTATCATATCCTTCTTTGTCAGCTCTTTTCCNTTAATCTCTGGAACTATCAGCTTATGCTTAGAACACATTCTCCAAAAAGAAGAGTTATCTATTACTTTAACATTTTTTTCTGCCAATCTTGGCGCCCATGTTTTAGAAATTTCTGCTCCCGCTGAAAAAAGNGCCAAATCTATATCTCTAGACAATAACTCTGGCAAAGAAATAACCTTATAATTCTTTCCTTCAAAAAAAATTGTTTTTCCACAAGATTTTTCAGAAGCAACAAGAGTAAGTTCTTTTATNCANAAATTNCGCTCAGAAAGGACGTTTAAAATTTCCCTTCCAACCATTCCTGTAGCTCCTATAATTGCGAGTCTCATTGTCNTACAAAAGTACTATATTTACAAATTATAACACTCTCGTTGTTAAAAAATAATGACTNTCAGCACTTATTTAAAATCAATTCTAAAAACACTGCCTAAAAAGCCTGGNGTTTATCATTTTTATAACAATAAAAAAGAGATTATATATATTGGAAAGGCCAAAAGTCTTAAAAAACGAGTTTCTTCATACTTCACAAAAAATCATAAAAATTTAAAAACAAAAAATCTTATNNGTAAAACGGTTGACATAAACTGTATTATAGTTGAAACAGAAATTGACGCCCTATTGCTTGAAAANAACCTAATCAAAAAACACCAACCCAGATATAACATTTTGTTGAAAGATGACAAAACATATCCTTGGATATGCATAAAAAAGGAGAANGTTGCAAGAATTTTTCAAACTCGAAACATTGTGAATGATGGATCGGAGTACTATGGGCCATATCAGTCTACTTACATANTTAATCTTCTTTTGGATTTCTTTTCAGAGTTNTTTTATGANTCGGGNCTTAACCCAGANTCNTATGTAAATAGACGCTTGAGCGTTAACGATAAAGAAAAATATCANCAAACTATTGTCAAAATTAGAAAAATATTANGNGGTGGNTTAAGGCCTGTTATTAATCATCTTGAAAAAAAAATGATGGCTTTTTCTGACANTCTAGATTTTGAAAATGCTCAAAAAACAAAAGAAAAAATAACCCTTTTAGATAATTACCAAGCTAAATCTACNGTGGTCAGTTCTAAGATAAAAAACATTGATGTTTTTGCTATTTGTTCTGAAAAAAAATTTGCATTTGTAAATTACTTAAAAATTCAAAACGGAGCAGTTGTCGTNTCTCATACTGTTGAGGTNAAAAAAAAACTAGAAGAAAAAGACNAAGANATTTTACATTTCGTTNTGTCAATATTGCGACAAAGATTTAATAGTACCTCAAAAACTATTTTGTGTTCGCACAACATAAAATCAGTTTGGGCTGGCGTAAAAGTTGTTTTACCAATAATTGGGGACAAGAAAAAATTGCTTGATCTATCAATTAGAAATGCAAAATATATGCGTCTTGAAAAAAAGAAACANGAAATTTTTTCAAGTGAANAAAAAGAAAAATCAACGGCTATATACAAACTGAAAGATGACTTAAATTTAAANTTAACACCTTTACATATTGAATGTTTTGACAATTCAAATCTCAACGGAACAAATCCCGTGGCNGCTTGTGTTGTTTTTAAAAACGGAAAGCCATGNAAAAAGGAATATAGNATATTCAACATCAAAACTGTTACNGGGGCGGACGATTATAAGTCTATGGAGGAAGTAATATATAGAAGGTATAAAAGAGCCTTGGTTGAAAAAAAAACACTTCCTCAGCTAATAATTGTAGACGGGGGGAGGGGTCAGTTAAGCTCTGCAATTAAAAGTCTAAAAAAATTAAATCTAGNAAACAAAATTTCAATTATTGGTATTGCAAAAAANCTTGAAACAATCTATTTTTCAAATGATAGCACNCCCNTATATTTAAACAAGCGCTCGCAAGGCCTAAAACTTATCCANCGNTTAAGAAATGAAGCGCACAGATTTGCAATTAACCACCACAGAAAAAAAAGAACCAAGGATTCATTAGTTAGTTCGTTAGATAATATTAAAGGCATTGGCTCAAAAACATCAAACTTATTAATTTCACATTTTGGCTCAATTAAAAACGCTAGTAGAGCTAAAAAGTCTGATCTAGTTCAATTAATTGGCAAAAGTAAAACTGATCTATTTTTAAGAAAAATCGATTAATTTTTTTCTGTTGCTCTCCGCGTCTTGTTTTAAGCCGCTTGTAAATTAATCTGCGCAAAAATTTATATCTATTAAGAAATAAAAAGATTAAATTGTCTCTCCTTCATAATGAGTTATTCCTCCAGCAAGATTAACAACCTTTTCAAACCCCATAGACATCATGTGTTGTTGTGCTTGAGCAGACCTGCCCCCAAGCTTACATTTAACAATTATCGGTTTTGATTTAAATCCTTCTATTTCACTAATCTTGTTAAAAAAATCAGATAGCGGAACTAAATAGTCTACTCCAGCTATTCTTTTTTCATTGTACTCATATTTTTCTCTTACGTCTAAAAGTAAAAAGTCTACCCTTTCATTTTTTCTTTCTAAAAGCAAATATTCTAACTCTTTACCGTTGATTTCGTTTTTTTGTAATAACTCTTGAGATTTATACATCTTTTTTGTTTTATTATAATTAGTTTATATGACTTTGTGTTGCTTGTTTTTCATTTGAGGAAAAAACAAGACTTCTTGTATAGAGCTTGAGTTAGTCATAATCATGGCCAGCCTATCAATTCCTATTCCTAATCCTGCTGTGGGAGGCATTCCATATTCAATTGCTGTCAAAAAATCTTCGTCTAAAATCATAGCTTCATCGTCTCCTTTTTTAACTAGTTCTAATTGCTCCTCAAATCGAGCTCTTTGATCAATAGGGTCGTTTAATTCTGAAAAAGCGTTGCATATTTCTTTGCTATTACAAAACCCCTCAAAACGCTCAGCTAGCCCTTCTTTTTTTCTGTGTTTCTTCGCAAGCGGGGACATTTCTATCGGGTAATCTGTAATAAATGTTGGTTGAATTAAATGGTGTTCACACTTTGAGCTGAAAATTTCGTCAATCAGCTTGCCTTTTCCTGCGCTTTTATCAACCTCAACACCTAATTTATTAGCTGATTCCAATAAAGCTTCTTCGTCCATGTTAGAAATATCAACTCCTGTAAAATGCAAAATAGCCTCATACATGGTGTATCTTTTCCAGGGCCTTTTAAAGTTAATTTTATTTTCCCCAACTAATACTTCTGTTTCCCCGTGTAGGTCCAAGACCGCTTTTTCAACCATTTCTTCTACAAGATCCATCATCCAAGCATAATCTTTATACGCAACATATAGCTCCATTTGAGTAAATTCAGGATTGTGAAATCTGCTCATCCCTTCGTTCCTAAAATCCTTGGAAAACTCATATACCCCATCAAAACCTCCTACAACAAGCCTTTTCAAATAAAGTTCATTGGCAATTCTAAGATATAATTCCATATCTAAGGTGTTGTGATGTGTTTTAAAAGGTCTTGCAGCAGCCCCTCCGTAAATAGGTTGTAATATTGGAGTTTCAACTTCTAAATAGCCTTTTTTGTTTAAATATGAACGCATAGAATTAACAAGTTCAGTTCTTTTGATAAAAGTCTCTTTTACATGTGGATTTACTATCAAATCTACATATCGCTGCCTGTATCTTTTTTCTGGATCAGTAAAAGAATCGTGCACCTGTCCTTCAGAATCTTGTTTTGGTAATGGGAGAGGCTGTAATGATTTTGTAAGTAGTTTTATTTCCTTAACTTTTACAGAAATCTCACCAACTTTAGTTACAAAAACCTCTCCTTTTATGCCTACAATATCCCCAATGTCTAATAGTTTTTTAAACACTATATTGTACATTTTTTTATCCTCTTCAGGACAGATTTCATCTCTGTTAACATAAAGCTGAATCCTTCCATCCTTATCTTGAATCTCTGCAAAAGAAGCTTTCCCCATAATTCTTTTGCTCATTATCCTTCCTGCAATAACGCACTCTAACATTTCTCCTTCCAAATAGCTTTCCTTAATTTGGCGTGAGGTGTTGTTAATTTCAAACAATGCTGCCGGATAAGGATCAATCCCAATGTCTATTAATTGCTGCAGGGACTCTCTTCTAACTATTTCTTGTTCTGAAAACGATCTTTTCATTCTTAATTTTTTTACAAATATAGGAATTCTATTTTCCTAATTATTTCGTACTTTCGAGTTCTTTTAACATGGGTTTTTNAAAACTCCTAATTAAATTNTTTNTTGATGAAAATGAAAGATTATATTAATGACTTTACTAGTCATATAAGAGAAGCAATTGAAATTGCAAACAGTACACANCTGACNGAAAACACAAAAGAATTTAAAAATGTTCTTATCTGTGGTTTAGGCGGAAGTGGCATTGGCGGAACAATTGTAAACAANATTGTGTCTNCAAAAGCAAACATACCAATTACAGCNACTAAAGATTATAGTATTCCAAATTTTGTAAATGAGCACACCCTTGTTATTGCAAATTCTTACTCAGGAAACACAGAAGAAACCCTTTATGCTTTGGAAAAGTGCCAAACAAAAAAGGCAGAGATTGCTNTAATTACTTCAGGCGGAAAATTGAAAACAATTGCTGAAGAAAAGAAATACAACAAAATAATAATTCCAGGCAATCATCCTCCAAGGGCTATGTTTGGGTACGCTTTTACTGAATTGTTTTTTATACTACACCATTACGGAATTATTGATGATTCTTTTAAATCTGATTTTANTAATTCTATAAAATTACTTGACACAGAAAAAANTAGTATNCAAAAGCANGCAATGAGTTTGGCTAAAAAATTATACAAACAAACGCCTGTTATTTATGTTGCAAATGGCTTTGANGGGGTGGCAATTCGCTTTCGTCAACAACTAAATGAAAATAGTAAAATGTTGTGTTGGCATCATGTTGTTCCTGAAATGAANCATAATGAATTATTGGGNTGGCGNACCAATGTTAATGATTTAGCGGTTGTTTATTTCCGTAATAAATCGGACTATGAACGTAATCAAATCCGTATNGATATCAANAAAAAAGTAATTTCTAAGTTCACTGAAAATATAACTGAAATTTGGAGCAAGGGAGACTCTTTAATTGAAAATTCCCTTTTCCATATAAATCTTGGTGATTGGGTAAGTTGGTATTTATCAAAAATGAATAATGTAGACGCAATTGAAATTGATGTGATTAACTTTTTGAAAGGNGAATTAGCTAAATTNTAATGAATAAAAAAGTAACGTTTNAAGATTTAGGGCTAATTGATTACAAAAAATGTTGGGATTATCAGGAAGAACTTTTTNCTGAAATTTTAGCNNTCAAATCCGCAAATAGAAAAGAGCAAAAACTAGACAAAACTAGTAATTACTTGCTCTTTTGTGAACACCCTCATGTCTATACATTAGGGAAAAATGGGAATGAAAAAAACCTTTTAGTAAATGAAGAATACTTAAAAGATAGAGGTGCTGTTTTTTATGAAATAAACAGAGGGGGAGACATCACTTATCATGGTCCTGGGCAAATTGTAGGCTATCCAATTTTAGATTTAGAAAATTTTTTTACCGATATTCACAAATACCTAAGAACTCTTGAAGAGGCTGTTATTCTTACCTTAAGAGAGTTTGGGCTGAATGGAGAAAGATCAAAAGGTGAGACTGGGGTTTGGCTTGATGTTGGCACAAAAAAAGCAAGAAAAATATGTGCGTTTGGTGTTAAAAGTAGTCGGTGGGTTACCATGCATGGTTTTGCTTTTAATATAAATTCTGATTTGTCTTATTTTGGGAATATTGTCCCTTGCGGAATTCCAGACAAAAAAACCACATCNTTAGAAAAAGAAAAAGGAAGAAAAATAGATATAGAAGAGGTGAAAAAAACACTAAAAAAACACTTGGTGGATTTATTCAAAATGGAAATAATATAGCTTGAAAAAAATAATTAAATATTTTTTTACTCTTTTTTTTCAGTGTTAATCTGATTGTTTTTTTAACTGGAAAAGAGTGGCTTTATAATGGTATTAACATCACCTATTTAAGAGGGTATGTTTCTTCATATATTGATGATTTTGTATACTTTTCTGCAGACACGATTAAAGCTGGANAACACCAAGAGTGGCTGGNTTCAAANGATTATAATAAATCTATTTTACCCGAATNCATAAACACAACAAATAAAAAGTTAGAAACAGTGGCTTTTCTCGTAATTCAAAATGACAGCATAAAACATGAAAACTATTGGCACGGTTATTCTGCAGACACCATGTCTAATTCATTTTCTATGGCAAAAAGCTGGGTCGCAACNTTAATTGGTGTNGCTATTAAAGAGGGGAAAATTAAATCNCTTGACCAGAGCGCTTGCGATTTTATNCCTGATTTTTGTAATNATCATAATTCTAAAATTACAATAAANCACTTACTAACAATGAGCTCTGGCCTAAACTGGAAAGAGGACTATCACAATCCTATTGGGCAAACAGCAGAGGCGTATTATGGTAATAAAATAAAAAAATTAGTTTTTAATCTAAAATCAGTTGAAGAGCCCGGTAAAGTGTTTAAGTATCATAGTTCTTGCACACAGCTTTTATGCTTTATCTTAGAAAGCGCCACAGAAAAACCTTTAAACGAGTATGCTTCTGAAAAATTGTGGAGGCCAATGGGGGCAAAACACGACGCTCTTTGGAGCACAGATCGTCCTGGGGGAGACGAAAAAGGATTTTGTTGTATTAACTCTAATGCAAGAGATTTTGCTCGAATTGGCCAACTTTATTTAAATTATGGAAACTGGAATGGGGTACAAATTCTAGATAGTTCTTTCGTAAAAGACGCGACAAACGCCGCTAACTTAATAGANATAAAAGGNAATAAAAACAAAAAGTACGGCTATCAGTTTTGGATAACAAATTATAAAAACCTGAATATTTATTATGCAAGAGGNCTTTGGGNTCAGTATGTAATTTGTNTTCCTGAAAAAAACATGATTATTGTNCGTTTAGGAAGNAANCAGGANGAGTTATTAGAAAATGGTCATCACAAAGACCTTTTTAAATTTATTGATGCGGGGCTCGCNCTAGATNNGTNTGCATAATATAGTGCGATTAAGAATAANATNCTGCTTTTATGGTTNTTAAAAGAACCCTCTCTTTCTTTTGGCCGCTTAAATAGTAAAATAATTAATNCAAAAAGAAAAGAAGAAGTTTATATAAAAAGTTCTATTTTTAACAAAAAATAACACCAATGGAAAATACATTATTAGAATTTAAGAATCTTATAACAGAATTTCACACTGAAGGTAATAGNATTAGGGCNGTCAATAATGTAAGTTTTAGCTTAAACAAGGGAGANACAATAGGTATTGTTGGAGAGTCTGGATCTGGAAAGTCAGTCACATCTCTTTCGGCAATGAGGCTAATTCCAAGCCCTCCAGGAATTATTAGCGGTGGAGAAATAATTTTTCATTCGAAAAATGGTGTTCCTACTAATTTACTAGAGTTGTCAGAAGAAGAAATGAGAAAATTCCGCGGAAATGAAATTGCTATGATTTTTCAAGAGCCNATGACCTCACTAAACCCTGTTTTTACTTGTGGGGACCAAGTAATGGAGGCGATTATGCTTCACCAAAAACTTGATCNTTTAAATGCAAAAGCCTTAACCTTAGANTTGTTTAAAAAAGTTCAGCTTCCCGACCCAGAAAGGGTTTTTAACACCTACCCGCATCAAATTTCTGGAGGGCAAAAACAAAGAGTCATGATCGCCATGGCTATGAGTTGTGAGCCTTCAGTTCTTATTGCTGATGAGCCAACTACTGCTCTTGATGTAACCGTGCAAAAAACNATTTTAGAATTAATGCAAGGGCTTCAAAAAGAAAAAGAAATGGGGATTCTTTTTATCACACATGATTTAGGTGTAATTGCTGAGCTCGCTGACAAAGTAGTGGTAATGTACAAGGGGGAAATTGTAGAGCAGGGTGACGTTTGGAGTATTTTTAACAATCCACAACACCCCTACACAAAAGGTCTTTTAGCCTGTCGTCCGCCTCTAAACAAGCGCTATAGCTTCTTGCCAACTGTTTCAGATTTTATGCAAACGGATGGCGAGGGAAAGATCATCGATAATGGTGTTTCAGTTGCAGATTTTACCAANAAACTAACAATCTCTGAAGAAGATCGAAAAAAACANCAAAAATTGCTTTTTGCTAACGAACCNGTCTTAAAAATACAAAATTTAAAAACTTTTTTTCCTGTTAAAGGNGGTTTTTTTGGCGGCACTAGTGACTATGTTAAAGCAGTTAATGATGTAAGCTTTGATGTTTATCCTGGTGAAACTCTTGGCCTTGTAGGAGAAAGCGGTTGCGGAAAAACAACTATTGGTCGCACAATTATTCAGTTAGAAAAAGCTACTGAAGGCAAAATGATATATAAAGGCAAAGATATTACAAAAATGTCCGCAGAAGAGCTTAGAGCCTTTAGAAAAGAGGTGCAAATAATTTTTCAAGANCCTTATTCCTCATTAAACCCAAGAATGACTATTGGAAATGCAATTATGGAGCCCATGCAAGTTCATTCAATTTTAGACAATGACAATGAAAGGAAGAAAAAGGTTGAGGAATTACTATCAAAGGTTAATTTAGACCCGAGTCATTTCTACAGNTATCCGCATGAATTTTCTGGTGGTCAAAGACAAAGAATTGGTATTGCCAGAGCTTTGGCCGTAAGTCCAAAATTTATAATCTGTGATGAGTCTGTTTCTGCATTAGATGTCTCTGTGCAGGCNCAGGTATTAAACTTGCTTAATGAATTAAAAAAAGAATTTGGGCTAACATATATTTTTATTTCCCATGATCTTTCTGTAGTAAAATATATGAGNGATCGCATGGTGGTCATGCAAGAAGGAAAAATTGAAGAAATGGGTGATGCTGATCAAATTTATAGCAGCCCAAACACTCCATACACTCAAAAATTAATTGACGCTATTCCTGAGGGNAAANTAGANGATATAAAAAAACATTTAAAAGAGAAAGGTGTCGCTNTTTCGTAATTGGTTAAAAAAACCTAAAGCTGCATCTCTAAAACTTCTTCGTCAATAATTAAATCTGCTTCTGTTGCCTTTTTAATTTCTGCAACACTAACTCCTGGTGCTCTTTCCACAAGCTTAAAGCCCTTGGTTGTTATTTCCAAAACAGCCAAGTTGGTTACTACTTTTTTAATGCAGTTTACGCCTGTAATGGGCAAACTACATTTTTTAAGAATCTTACTTTCTCCAGCTCGATTAGTATGCATCATGGCTACAATAATATTTTCTGCAGAGGCTACAAGATCCATTGCTCCCCCCATTCCCTTGACCATTTTTCCTGGGATCTTCCAGTTAGCAATATCTCCATTTTCTGCAACTTCCATGGCNCCCAAGACAGTAAGGTTTATGTGCTGCCCCCTTATCATAGCAAAAGANATAGCAGAATCAAAGAGTGCTGCGCCAGGCATAGTGGTAATCGTTTGTTTTCCNGCATTAATCATGTCCGCGTCTTCTTCTCCCTCATAAGGAAACGGCCCCATACCTAAAACTCCGTTTTCTGATTGAAACTCGACATCAATCCCTTTTGGGATATAGTTTGCTACCAGAGTGGGAATTCCAATTCCCAAATTAACATACATGTTGTGCTTCAGCTCTTGTGCAATTCTCTGTGCTATTTGGTTTTTGTCTAACATCTCTATTCTTTTATTCTAATTGTTTTTTGCTCTATTCTTTTTTCAAATTTTTTGCCTTCAAAAATTCTCTGTACAAAAACTCCTGGAGTATGAATCTGATTAGGATCTAATTCTCCTGCCGGCACCAACTCCTCTACTTCTACTACTGTTATTTTGCCCGCCATCGCCATAAGCGGGTTGAAGTTTCTAGCAGTACCTTTATAAATTAGGTTTCCTGCCGTGTCTCCTTTCCATGCTTTTACAAAACTATAGTCAGCTGTCAATGCTAACTCTAAAATGTGCGGCTTGCCATTAAATCTTCTTACTTCTTTTCCTTTGGCAATTTCCGTTCCAAAACCTGCAGGTGTAAAAAATGCAGGAATTCCAGCCCCTCCCGCTCTGCACCTTTCTGCTAAAGATCCTTGTGGAATTAAATCAACTTCTAGCTCNCCTGAAAGCATCTGCCTTTCAAATTCTGCATTCTCTCCAACATATGACGATATCATCTTTTTAATTTGTTTTCTTTTTAACAATAAACCAAGTCCAAAATCATCAACACCAGCGTTATTAGAAATACATGTAAGACCAAAAACTTCTTTTCTAGAAAGGGCTGCAATTGTGTTTTCGGGAATGCCTGAAAGGCCAAATCCTCCAAACATAAAAGTCATATTNCTTTGAACTCCTTTTAGGGCTTGATCTATATTTTTAACTACTTTATTTATCATTTTTAATCTTTTTAATCAAATTCACTCTGTTCTTTACTTTTAATAATATTGGCGCAATCAAACTTTTCATCAATTATTTTAGAAATCTTGAAGTCTATTGGATATAGGGCTGTTTGAGCTGTGTCTGCATATACTCTTTTCATATATTCTGCAAAAACGGGCAAAGCCATATTGGCTCCCTGGCCATATTGAATTGTTCTAAAATGCGCGGACCTGTCATCACAACCGCTCCAAACTCCNGTAACCAAATTTGGTGTTATTCCCATAAACCANCCATCTGATTGGTTTTGTGTGGTNCCTGTTTTCCCTCCCATTTCATTTTTAAACCCATACTTAAACTTTAATCGAACTCCAGTTCCTAATGTTTTTTCGGCTGTGGGGCTATAAACCCCTTCTACAACGCCCTGTAACATTCTAACCATTGTCTGAGCTGTTTCTTCATTCATTGCCTCTTGTGTTTTTGGGGTAAAACTTTCTAAAACAACACCATTTTTATCTTCAATTTTAGTTATAAAAATTGGTTCAGTCCAAATGCCATTATTTACAAACGTTGAATAGGCTCCAACCATCTCATAAACCGACAAGTCAAAAGTTCCCAAACAAAGAGATGGTACTGCCAAAATTTTCGATTGAACGCCTATTTTTTTTGCTAAATCAACAACAGCATGTGGCCCCAATTGCTTCATAATAAAAGCAGTAATTGTATTAATAGAGTTCGCCATTCCAAATTTTAGCGTAATTAATTTGTTTTCAAACTCATCTCCTGAGTTTTTGGGTATCCAGTCTTTCTCTAACCCCCATCTTTCTTTGTCAAAGAATACGGGAATATTTGGAACCTCATAACAAGGAGAGTAGCCTTCTTGAATAGCCAATGCATATAAAAAAGGTTTAAATGTTGATCCTACTTGACGTTTTCCTTTCGTAACATGGTCATATTTAAAATATCTATGATTAATTCCGCCTACATAGGCCTTAACGTGTCCTGTTTTTGGATCCATGCTCATCATTCCTGAGTGAATAAAAAACTTGTTATATCTTATAGAGTCTCTGGGCGTCAACATGGTGTCAATCTCTCCTTTCCAAGAAAACAGTTTCATTGCCGTCTTAGTATTAAAAATTTTTTTTATTTCTTTTTCAGATTTGCCAGATTTTTTAAGCCTAATATATCGCTCTGATCTTCTAACTGATTGATCAATAATTTCATTTATTTGTTCTATCTCAAAATCTTCTGGAAAAGGGGCATTAGTATAGCCCTTCCAATGATTATAAAAATCTTTTTGCAAAGAAGACATATGGACCCTCATCGCTTCCTCTGCAAATTTTTGCAATCTTGAATTAATCGTCGTATAAACCTTTAAACCGTCTGTATAAAGGTTGTAACTTGTGCCATCTGCCTTAATGTTTCTAACACACCATTTTTTTAATTTCTCTCTTAAATGCTCTCTAAAGTATGGCGCCGCCCCATCATTATGACTTGCCATTTTAAAATCTAGTTCTATTGGTTTTTCCTTTAACCTTAAAAATAAAGAATCAGAGATAAAGTTGTATCTTTTCATTTGAGAAAAAACAACATCTCGTCTTTTTTGAGTAAGTTGTATTCTTCTGTTTGGGTTGTATAAAGACGGGTTTTTTAACATCCCTACAAGAACAGCAGACTCCTCCAAATTTAATTCAATTGGTTTTTTGTTAAAATACACTTTGGCTGCAGAGTTTATTCCAACCGCATTATTTACCCAATCAAACTTATTTAGATACATAACCAAAATTTCATCTTTCGTATAGCGCTTTTCTAGTTGAGCTGCAATAATCCATTCTTTTAGTTTTTGCATGACTCTGCCGAGCCCTGAGCTTGGGTGCTCGGTAAACAACATTTTAGCTAATTGTTGTGTAATTGTGCTTGCTCCTCCTGAGCTAGTGTTGCCTGAAAAAACTCCATAAACCGCCCTTAACAATGATCTCACGTCTATTCCTGAATGACTTCTAAATCGTATATCTTCCGTTGCAATTAAAGCGTTTATCAGGTTCTGCGGCAGCTCATTATAACTAGTTTTTGTTCTGTTTTCAAAAAAATATTTTCCCAAAACAACGCCGTCTTCTGAAATGATTTCGGTTGCTAGATTATTTTTTGGGTTTTCTAGTTGATTAAATGTCGGTAAATCACCAAAAAAGCCAAGCGCAGTCAAATATACTAAGCTAAAAAGTGTTATAAAAGGNCTTAAANCTAGCGCCCACAATAAGGTTANNCTCTTTTTATTCATTGTTTTCTGAAATTATCAGTCCAATTGCTAAAACATTTTTTAAATTTTCTATTTTTTCTAGTGGTCCATACCTCATNGCCTGCTCTACATTTAAATTATANTTTCCCTTTCTATTATATCTTCTTTTTGTATCAAAAACATATTCTACCTCTCGAATCTCTCCTATTCCAGAGCCTGTCCATTTNCCCGCCTTATCTGCAATGAAAATCTCGATTGTGTCTTTTTTTTCTTCTTCTAAAAACACAAATAGGTTTTGATACTCATAACTAACCGTATGTCTAATTTTTAATTTCATTTCATAAGTGCATAATGTATCTTCAATCGAATATTTAAAACAAATTATAGAATCCGTGTTCCATCCAATATTATCAAACGAAAAATAAGACTCATGTCTTGTGTTGCTACAAGAAGAAAGCAATACAACAAAAACCGCAAACATATAATTACGCATCTTTTTTTGATTTACTTTGTTGAGACGCTTGTCTTTTAGAAAGATTAATTCGTTTATTTCTTGTTTTTTTCTTTTTCTTTTTTTGCTTTTTGGTGTCAAACCTATTAATGTTGTCTTGACCCATGGCGTCCTCGAAGCTTAATTCAGTCGTTTTTNTTTCAGTTATAAATTCAGCAAGACTTTCAGGGATTTTCCCGTTTTTATTCTGTTCTATAATTTCTTTAACTTGATTTATAGTAATTTCTAAAAGGTCAGAGTTAGGGCTCTCTGGGTTTAAATAAAACATTGTTTTTTTAAAAACATCTAGNTTTATGAATTTTGCTGTTCCTTTTTTTGTTTTAAGCTGTGTTTTTGAATTAGGAAACTCCTTAAGCGCCTCTGCGTAGCCATCCAGCTCAAAATTCAAACAGCATTTTAAGCGACCACATTGTCCTGATATTTTTTGTGGATTAATTGATAACTGCTGATATCTTGCTGCTGAAGTTGAAACCGANGGGAAGTTTGTCATCCATGTAGAACAACACAGCTCTCTTCCACAGCTGCCAAGCCCTCCTATTTTTGCGGCCTCTTGTCTTGCTCCTATTTGTCTCATCTCTACCTTTACTTTAAAACGGGAAGAGTACTCTCTTATTAGTTCTCTAAAGTCAACACGCCTTTCTGCCGTATAAAAAAAAGTTGCTTTTGTGTTGTCNCCCTGAAACTCAACATCTGAAAGCTTCATCTCAAGATTGAAGTCTTCTATTATTCTTTTAGCTTTTTCTAAAATCAANCCTTCTGCCTCAATTGCGCGAGTCCATTTTTTTNTGTCCGTTTCTGTCGCTATTCTATATATTTTTTTTAATGGATCTTTATTTATATCTCTGTTTTTTCTAGCAATCTGCAAAGCAACNAACTCTCCTGTCATGGATACTTTTCCTATGTCGTGNCCTGACTTACCNCCCTCTACAGCAACAACATCTCCTAAGCTTAAATTTAAGCCTTCTTGTTTGAGATAAAAATCTTTTCTGTCCCCCTTAAACTGAACTTCTACTAAGTTTCTGTTTTCTGTTTGCGGCTTATCAATTTGATATAACCAATCAAACACAGAGCTTACGCCGCACCCTCTTTTTTCTGATTTGTTACACGACTCACAGCCGCCACCGCTTCCACAGCCCATTTTATATTTTTAATTAATAACTAATTTACGTTTAATTTCTAAAAATCGAATCATTTGTAAAGATAATTCAAATAGTAAAATTTTTAGGTTTGCATTTCTGTCGATTGCCTTAATTGCCCCTTCAAGCTTCTCAACAATTATTATACTGTTTTCCTCATGAATAAATGGAGCAAATTTTGAAATAAAAACAGACTCCTCCTGATTTGTTTTCAAAAGTTCTTTGTCGGCAAAATTAAATATGATACACTCTCTGATCATTTTAATGGCATACGACAAAAACATTATTTGGTTTTTTCTGCCTAATAAAGCGCTAGAATCAACCCATTTTAAAATGTTAATCACGTCTTTTTTATATACCAGCCTCATCCATGATGAAAAATCAACAAAAAAATTATCGGTCTTTACTTCATCAACAATTAATTGATTCATCTTTCCAAAATCTGATTCTGCTAAATCTCTAAGCTGCTTAATTTTTTTAATGCTTAAGCCTTCTTTTTCAAAAAACTCAATCGCGTCTGTGAGGCTAAAATCATTTATCTTTGTGATTTGTGTTCTAGATATTATCGTCGGAAGCAGGCTGTTTGGTTTTTCTGAAACCAACAAAAAAACNGTGCGTTTAGGCGGCTCTTCAANAATTTTAAGCANCTTGTTTGACGTTTGTNAATTCATTTGCTCNGGCATCCAAATTAAAAAAACCCTATAATATGACTCAAAGTGCTTTAACGACAATTTTTTTTGAATTAATATTGCCTCGTCTTTGTAGATAGACCCTTTATTTCCTTGTTTGTTTTCTGATCCTAAAGTGTTNATCCAGTCATTTAATGATCCATAACTATTTTTCAAAATAAAATCACGCCACGTGTTAACATAGGTGTCGCTTACTGCCGGCTTTGTTGTTCCTGTTTTTAATATAGGAAATATGAGGTGTAGATCTGGATGCGAAAGATTCTTGTACTTAATACANGAGGAACATTTTTCACACGAATCTCCTTCTAATTTTTGCTGACAATTAATATATCTAGCATATGCAAAAGCAAGGGGNAATTTTGCACAGCCACTATTACCAAAAAACAACTGCGCATGACTTACTCTGTTGTTTGACACAGCGCCAATTAATTGTTTCTTCACGTGATGATTGCCTGGTATTTCTTTAAACAACATTTAGAAAGAATTTATGCCAAATGTAAGTAAANTGTGTTTAACTTTGATGATTATTTTATTTTTCCAAAAATGAATACTATTGACAACGNCCTCATTAAGGGTAAAAAAGTTTTAATTAGAGTAGATTTTAATGTTCCGCTAGACGAAGAACTAAATATTATTGATGACACTAGAATTACTGCCGCACTGCCAACTATTAAAAAAGTTATCAATAATGGAGGAATTGCAATAATCATTTCGCATTTGGGTCGGCCAAAANAAGGATATGAAAAAAAATTTTCTTTAAAGAATGTTGTTGGTCGCCTTTCAGAATTAACAAACACTGTTGTNTCTTTTTGTTGTGATTGCATTGGCGAAGAAGCGGTGGCNAGTGTTGAAAAAATGAAGCTTGGAGAAATTCTTGTTTTAGAAAACTTACGGTTTTACCANGAAGAGGNNNCTGGTGATATACATTTTGCAAAACAGCTAGCCTCCCTTGCTGACATTTATATAAATGATGCTTTTGGCNCCGCTCATAGGGCGCATGCTTCAACNGCGATAATTGCCCAGTTTTTTCCACGTAAAAAATATTTAGGNTGTTTGCTAATAAAAGAATTGCGTTTTTTAGAAAAAGCACTAAAAAAGCCCAAACGACCCTTTACGGCAATTATTGGTGGGGCAAAAATTACAGGAAAAATTGACGTTATAAGATCTCTTTTTGAAAAAGTTGACAATCTTATTATTGGAGGAGGAATGTCTTATACATTTATAAAAGCAATGGGGGGGAGTGTTGGAAAATCGTTAATAGAACAAGAAAAGGTAGAATTAGCCTTACAACTAATTGATGAAGCACAAAAAAAGGGGGTGAATTTATTTTTACCTATAGACTCTATCAACGCTAATGTTTTTAATAATAATGCAATCGTAAAAACNTCAAACATATTCAAAATAGATGACAACTTCATGGGGCTTGACATAGGTAGTAAATCAATTGAAAAATTTTGTAAAATTATACAGCAATCAAAAACAATAATTTGGAACGGGCCGATGGGCGTGTTTGAGATGAGTAATTTTGAAANAGGGACCAAAAAAATTGGCGAGTCTATTTGTTTGGCAACCGCAAANAATTCTTTTTCTCTTGTTGGTGGCGGAGACTCGGTCTCCGCTTTGAAAAAATACAACCTTCAAAATAAAGTGTCTTACATCTCAACTGGNGGGGGGGCNATGCTTGAATACATAGAAGGAAAGCGTCTTCCTGGNATTGTTGCTATTCTGGATTAATTTTTTGNTTCAGCTCTTNCTTTGCTTTTCTTGTGCTTTCTTTGGTTTCTTTTATAATTAATTCTTTTTGCTTTTTTAATTTAGGTATTATCGTTGCAGAAACTTTTTTTAGTGGTTTTAAAAAAATCGACTTTTCCTGTATTTGTTGATTAATCATGTCGTGATCTGTNGCTAAAAAAAGAAAAAAAACACAAATAACCAATAACTTTNTCATTCCAAAAACAGCGCCTAAAAACCTACTAATAAGGCCAAGAGCTAACTGGTTTGTTATTCTATTAATAAGCTCNCCTATNGATTTGACTATCGTTATAATTATAATGAAAACTAGTAAAAACGCAACAAGTGGTATTATATTAGAATAATCACTTAATATATTTAAATTTAGATATGGATATATTAATTCCGAAAAATGTACACCAATATAAATAGCTAAAAAAACCGATATTAAATTTGACGTTTCTGTAATAATACCGTTAGAAAAGCCCTTGATTAAGCCATAAAGACCCGAGATTAAAACAACTATATCTATATAATTCACAGCATAAAGATATTAAAAAAATTATATTTTTGTTTTATGAATGATTTAGAAGAAAAATGGAAGATGGCTCTTTTAAAAGTTGAAAAACAGTTTGGCGACAAAATATCATTAAAAGGAATCTTGTATTTAATAGGTCTTCAAGAGCTTAACCTTGGAACAAAAGATTTTAATCGTGATGAAAAAATCAATGTTCTACATGTTGCCACNTGTAGGCTTTTAAGTGTTTTTGGCTATTACNGNTTTGACTTTATTGATAAAGACGGCTGGCCTCATTATGAAGAACTAAAACCTTTGCAAAACCTTTCTGATAAAGACCAGTTAAATCTAATAAAAGAGGCTATTATAAAATACCTTGATTAGCCTTCCTTTTTTGTTCGCTTTTATTTGGGGATTAAAACTGTTCTTAATTTATTGTAACTCTTTTTGTTACTGTTTTTTCNCTTAAAAGAACAATGTTGTTTAGGTTGTTTTTTAGCGTGTCGTTGCCGCTTATTTTCGTTACATTAACACGAAGTATTGCCGGCAATTTATAAGTAAATTCCGCTCTTCCATTTGAATCTGTTATGTCNGTTTTTCTTAAATCTGAATCAGTTGGCAAACCTGTTGTAGGGCTAAACGAGCCCTCCGGATGCAAAACTACGGTCGCTCCAGAAACAAAATTGCCATCATTGTCTTCAACAATAATTACCGCTATTGTTTCTTTGTTTTTTTCACAAGAAACAAATATCGATGAGAAAAATAACAATATNGCCCCTAATATTCCTGTTCTAAAAATTTTATTTAGCATAATTATTGTTTCTTTGTAATTATTGTGTAAAGATATATAAATTATTAAAATGCTAGATGAGATTAAGGTTTTGCAAAAAGAGGTTGATGCTTTTACTCCAAAAAANAAAAAAGAACTAGAGNTTTTTAGGATAAAGTTTTTAGCTAAAAAGGGGATAATAAACAATCTTTTCGATGTTTTTAAAACCACTCCAAAGGAAANCAAAAAAGAACTAGGGTTCGCAATTAACAACNTGAAAAAAGAAGCGCANGCAAAAATTCTTAACTTCAAAACTAGNGCCCCCTCTCTAAATCTGTCTAAAAAAGACGATCTTAGTCGGCCAATAAAATTAAATTCTCTTGGTAGTCGCCACCCCCTTTCTTGTATTAAGAATCAAATTTTAGCTATTTTTAATAANNTTGGTTTTGTTGTGTCAGAGGGGCCTGAAATTGAAACTGATTGGTACAATTTTTCTGCACTTAATCTNCCAAAAGAGCANCCAGCAAGAGACATGCAAGACACATTTTTCGTGCAAACCAATCCAGACATCCTCTTAAGAACACACACCTCGTCCGTTCAGGTTAGACACATGGAAAAAAACACCCCTCCTATTAGAACTGTTTCTCCAGGAAGNGTNTATCGGAATGANGCCATTTCATCTAGAGCTCATTGTATCTTTCACCAAATTGAAGGGCTTTATATTTCAGAAAGAGTCAGTTTTGCTGATTTAAAACAGGTNCTTCTGTTTTTCGCCAAAGAGATGTTTGGGGAAAAAACAAAAATTCGGCTAAGGCCTTCGTTTTTTCCTTTCACTGAGCCTTCGGCAGAAGTAGATATTTATTGGGGTTTACAAAGTGAGTCTGATCACAAAATCACTAAAGGAACCGGGTGGCTGGAAATCTTAGGGTGTGGAATGGTTGACCCTNCTGTGCTGGAGAATTGTGGAATTGATTCAAAAAAATATAGTGGTTATGCGTTTGGAATGGGCGTGGAAAGAATTGCAATGCTAAAATACGGTGTTAAAGACCTCAGGCTTTTTTATGAAAATGATTTGCGTTTTCTAAATCAGTTTTAACGCTTGTGCCCTCATTTAAATAAGTCGTTTTATGTTTTTAATCGTTTTGAATTGTTTTTTGTAATGTTGCATTAAACTATTTTAGAACNAAAGCCTATAAATGCAATCGCTAACAAAAAAAATAATAAAAAACATTCAACAAGGNACCTTCTGGACAAAAGCGCCGAAAGCNTTAAAAAACAGAATCATTAAAGAAATTACAGCTTCTAACTTGATTTATTTTTTTGATAAGGGCCGTGTTTTAACTAAAAACTATCAGAAAGGAATTAAAACAATTAATTCAAANCATGTTAAATCAGGCAATTATTATCTCGATTCTCGTGTTCCTATTACAGAAAAAAGCATTGTATATTCTATAGGTATTCTTAATGATATTTCGTTTGACTTGTGTTTGCAAAAAAAATATGGGTGTAAAATATTTATGTATGACCCCACTCCTCTTTCAAAAAAATTCATGCAAAAGCACAAAAGAAACGAGCTATTAATATACAGCCCTATTGGAGTATGGACAAAAAACACTACATTAAAATTTTTCGAGCCAAAACACGGNGGCTCTTTTTCTGTTGTTGAGGGNTATGATTCANATAAATATTTTCGCGCCAAATGTTGCACAATGCAATCAATAATGAAAAAAAATAATCACAAAAAAATTTCTGTTTTTAAAGCTGATATAGAAGGGGCGGCTCTTCCTGTTTTAAATCAAATGATTTTAAATAAAATTTATCCAGATCAAATTATTGTAGAATTTGAAAGACCAAAAAAAGAAATGCCAAAAATCATCGCTTTTTTTAAAGATGTTTCTTNTTTAAGATCAANAATGAAAGAAATTGGCTATGAAGAATATCTTTTNCCTAGAAACAAAGCAAAATATTTCGCTTTAGAAATGCTTTTTGTTAAAAAAAACAAAATTAATTATGAATGAAATTAAAAACCTCTTTTCCTTGCTTTGGCAGGATTTTATTAATCTAGTTAACTTTTTTTCTAAANCTAGTGGAACAAAAAAAATTGTTAATTTTTCTAATTCCTTAAAAAAAGAAGGAATCATTAAAATAGAAAACTATATCCCTGCATCACTTGCTGACTCAATAAAAAATAAGCTTTTAGATCTAGCAAAAAAAAACCCAAAATCTGTGAAACTAGAATGTGGAGCAGAGTTTAACTACAGAAATCAAAACAATCCTAATAGCGCAGATTCTGGAATGTTAGACATTTTTTTTGTAGACCGGTTAATTCCTGAAATTTCTAACATTAAACAAAATGACATTATTAAAATTCTTGAAAATACAACCGGGCAAAAAGTTGTTCCTTTAAAAACAAACGCATACCTAAACGATAGTATAAAAAATACAAGAATGTATCATATTGATAATGCTCAACCNGTCATATATAAGGCGTTTATATATCTTTCTGATGTTCCTGATCTAAGTTATGGCCCTTATTCGTTTGTTAAAAAAACCCACAGNCTTTCTCTTTATCCTTATATAAATTTATTCAAAAATTTATTTGTAAAAAAACATGCAAGNACAGACATGTCTTTTTATAATAAAAANATGGTNTTTTCTGNCATAGGAAAAAAAGGAGATTTAATNTTGTCTAGTCAAAACGGNATTCATCGNGGTNTGCCACAAAAAGAAGGAAGACAAAGGGTTGTTCTTGTTTTAAGCTTTATGATTAAATCAAAATTAACTTATTTGCACAAGTCTGCAAAAAAAGATCTTGTAAAAACTAAAACCAATCAACAAGAACAAAANCCTTAATCTGTTTATCTAAATCGCCAATCGTAATCGTCTAGGTTTTCAACAGAAAACTTTAATAACCGTATTGCTTCGTCTANGTCTTTTTTATTTACCGTTTCGATTACTTGATGAATATGTCTTGTTGGAACAGAAATTGCCCCAGCAATACACCCTCCTGGATTCATCCTTTGTATTCCGGCCGTGTCAGTTCCGCCTGCGGGAAGAATTTCTAATTGTGTTGTTATTTTTTTTTCCTTAGCCAGTTCTTTCATGTAGCTTACCATACGATAATCACAAACAGTTGAAGAGTCCATTACTTTAATACAGGCTCCCTCNCCAAGAGCCGAAACCTGTTCTTGTTTGGTGCTTCCTGGCGTGTCCCAAGCAATGGTTGTATCTAAGCCAAATCCAAAATCAGGGTTTATCTCCATCGATGAAACATTTGCCCCCCTAATTCCTATTTCCTCCTGAACTGTAAATACACTATATAAATCATATGGTGGNGGGGTTTTAATATTTCTTAATGTTTCTATCAAAATAAAAACTGAAATTNTGTTGTCTAATGACTTACAATTTATACAGTCCCCCATTTCAATAAGCTGCCGTTCTCTTGTTATTGTGTCTCCAACAGAAATTAATTTGTCCAATTGTTTTTTTGTTCTTCCTGTATCTATAAAGTAGTCGCTAATCTTTGGGGGTTTAGACCTGTCGGCAACACTCATTAAATGTATTGGTTTCCCTCCCATTACACCCATTACGTCTTCTTTTCCATGAATAATTACTCTTTGTGCTGTAAGTGTTTTCGGATCAAACCCTCCAAGAGTATGAAAATAAACAAACCCTTTTTTGTCTATATGGGTAACTATAAATCCTATTTCGTCCATGTGTGCGGCAACCATTACCTTCTTTCTTTTTCTTCCTCTCTTAATTGCAACAACATTTCCCATGTTGTCTATTTTAATCTCATCTACTAAGGGCTTTACCTCTCTTAACACCACCTCTCTTATTTTTTGTTCGTGGCCCGGGGCTCCTGGAGCCTGACAAATCTCTGACAATAATTTAATGTTTTTCATTTTCTAAACTTTACTTACTTTAATCATGTTTGTTGTTCCTCTTTCTCTTGCTGGCATACTCGCGATGTTTACAACGACGTCTTTTTTTCTAAGTAGCTTTTGTTTTTTTAATATTTCTTTTGTTTCTTTTATTGTTTGACTTGTTGTTGATGCTCCTTCATAATAAAAGCCTTTAACACCCCAAACTAAACTTAGCGTATTTAAAATACTATGGTTATTAGTAAAAGCATAAATAAAGGATTGTGGCCTAAAACTTGAAACCCTAACCGTGTTATATCCTGAATAGGTGATTGTAATAATTGCCTTTGCTTTAGTTTGTTTTGCAATCTGTGAGGCATTTAAACATATTGCGTTTGTTAAAAACCTTCCGTCATTTTGTATTTCTTTTGTTTCTGTGTTTTTTGAAATACTATGTTCGCTAGACTCTATGTCTCTAATAATCTTTCGCATAGTATCAACCGCTTTTTCAGGATGTTTTCCTGTAGATGTTTCTCCACTTAACATCAGAGCGTCAGCGCCATCAATTACAGAATTTGCTACATCATTCACCTCCGCTCTAGTTGGAGTCGGGCTTTCTGTCATGCTCTCAAGCATTTGGGTTGCAATTATAACGGGTGTTGCTTTTGTTATACATTTATTTACTATCATTTTTTGATAAACTGGTACTTTTTGCGGAGGGACCTCTACTCCTAGGTCGCCCCTAGCCACCATAATGGCGTCAGCAGCATCTATTATTGTATCGATGTTTTTTATTGCTTCTGGTTTTTCAATTTTTGCTATTACTTTGTGTAATGAGTTCCTGCTATCAATTATTTTTTTTAGATCCTTAATATCTTTAGCTTTTCTAACAAAAGAAAGCCCAACCCATTCAATTTTTTGAGATAAAATAAAGTCTATGTCCTGTTTGTCTTTTTTTGTTAAAGACGGTAGTGATATTGCTGTATTTGGAAGGTTTACTCCTTTTCTAGATAGTAGAACCCCCCCAAAAACCACTTTTAAAACAACCTTGTCTTTTTTATTTGTTGAAACAACTTCTAGTCTTAACTTTCCGTCATCTAACAGAACCTTGTCTTTAGGCTTAACATCTTTTGCAAACCCATTATAGTTGATAAAAATCGTATTTTTTCTCTTTTTTGTACAAAAGACAATTTCTTTTCCCTTTTTTAGTTTTATTGGTTTTTCAAAATCATCAACCCTAATTTTTGGTCCCTGAAGGTCTGCTAAAATTGCAGTATGCACCCCCAACTCTTGATTAGTTGCTTTTATGTTTGAAATTATTTTTTGCGCGTCTTCATAAGAAAGGTGGGAAAAATTTAACCTACACACATTTACCCCTTTTTCTATTAATTGCTTTATCTTCTCTTTTGAAGATGTTTTTGGTCCTATTGTTGCTATTATTTTGGTTTTTCTAATCATTTATTATAAATCTATTGCTGTTTATATCTTCCTCTAACTCAAACACCAAAAGTATATCATTTATTTTTTTTAGTTTACTTAAAAACTCATGTTTTTTATTTTTCCAGTTTTTTTTATTTATAATTAAAAAATAATTTACGCTTTTTTTTGATGGCATCAAATATCCTTTTTTTGACTGATTTACAAGCAAATTTAAATGAGTGTTGTCTTTTTTTTTTGATTTATACCTTGTAAACTTGAGCCCATCTTTTATCTCGTGGCTTTTTGTTTTTTCAAAATTCAAACCAAAATATTTGTTTAGAGCCCAGCATAGCTTATATGGTTTACTGTGGCTATTAATCGCTAAAACTATAAAGGGATAATCATAAGAGCATTCTAAAATATAACTTTTTTTCATCTTCTTAACTCTGTGTCTTGAGCGCCTTTTCTGCCGCTTCCTGTTCTGCTTCTTTTTTTGTTTTTCCGGCCCCCGATGCTATTCTTTTGTTGTTCAAATATACAGAAACTAAAAACTGTTTNGTGGAGCCCAAAACTGGATCTGCTTTTTTTTCTGTTTTATAGTTTAATTTCTTATTGGTTTTTTGACTATGCTCTAACAATTTACTTTTAAAGTCTATATTAAACAATTGTTCTAAAAAAATTGAATTATATATGTGTTTTTCTACGAATTCTCTTGTTTTTTTAATTCCTTTATCAATATAAATTGCTCCTATTATTGCTTCTAAAACATTTCCAAAAACGCTTGGTGGTATTTTTTTTAAATTACTCTTTATTTTGTTTTCTGGTATTATTTTTTTTCCAACCATATTTAAGTGTTTTCTGCTAACAATTGTTGCTCTTTTTTGTGACAAAACCCCTTCTTGTTGATTGGGTTTTTCTAAAAACAACCGTTCTGTCACTATCGAAGACAATATAGCGTCTCCTAAAAACTCTAACTGCTCATTATGGTTTTTCATGCAAAAAGACTTATGGCTCAAAGCTTTAATATAAAGCTTGTTGTTTGTATGATACCCTAACAATTTAAAGAAAAACGCATCTTCCTTTTTTTTGAAAAAAGAAAATTTTGATAATATCGCTTTTATCAAATTAATTATCCGTGTTTTTTAAACAAAACAGAAGCGTTGTGCCCTCCAAATCCAAACGTGTTACTAAGCGCATAGTTTACGGTTCTCTTTTGCGCTTTATTTAATGTTAAATTTAATTTTTCGTCTATTTCTGGGTCTTTGGTTTCGTGATTAATTGTAGGTGGAACAATGTCTTTTTTTACTGCCATTATAGAGGCAATTGCTTCTATAACGCCAGCTGCCCCCAATAAATGTCCTGTCATTGATTTTGTAGAACTAATGTTTAACTTGTAAGAGTGTTCTCCAAATAAATTTTTAATCGCTTTTGTTTCTGCAATATCTCCTAGTGGTGTTGATGTTCCGTGTACATTTATATAGTCAACTTTGTTTTCTTTTATTCCCGCCTCTTCAATTGCTTGTTTCATTACGCTTTTTGCCCCCAAACCCTCTGGGTGTGGAGCTGTAATATGATGTGCATCTGCCGTCAATCCAGAGCCAACAATTTCAGCATATATTGTTGCTCCCCTTCTAATTGCATGATCATAGTCCTCTAAAATTATAGCACCCCCTCCCTCGCCCATTACAAAACCATCTCTATTTTTATCAAACGGTCTAGATGCTGTTTTTGGATTTTCGTTTCTTGTTGACAAAGCCATCATTGCGTTAAAACCTCCTATACCTGGCGGAAAAATACATGCCTCTGATCCGCCTGCTACAAAGAGATCTGCCTTGTTCCATTTAATATAATTAAACGCGTCTATTATTGCGTTTGTAGAAGAGGCGCAAGCTGAAACAGTTGTAAAATTAGGCCCTCTAAAATTATATTTTATAGAAATGTGTCCTGCAGGAATATCTGAAATTAATTTTGGTATAAAAAAAGGATTAAATCTTGGCGTTCCATTGCCTGTTCCATAAGTAACTGATTCTGTAAAAAATGTTTCCATTCCCCCAATTCCTGACCCCCAAACAACACCTGCTCTTTCTGGATTAATTTTTGTTGTTTCTAATTTTGAATCATTTATTGCTTGGGCAGCTACGGTTAAAGCATATTGACTAAATTTATCTAGTTTTCTTGCCTCCTTTTTGTGAATAAATTCTGTTACATCAAAATTTTTTACCTCACAAGCAAATTTTGTTTTAAAATTAGACGCATCAAAATGTGTAATCTGATCTGCACCACTAACTCCATCAACTAGAGACTGCCAATAGTCTTTTAAATTATTTCCGATAGGAGTTATAGCCCCTATACCAGTGACAACTACTCTTCTACCGCTCATTTTTTTTTACCCTTTTGTCTCTTTAATAAAATTTACAGCGTCTCCAACAGTCGCAATAGCTTCTGCTTTATCATCTGGTATTTGAATATCAAACTCTTTTTCAAACTCCATAATTAACTCTACTGTGTCTAAAGAGTCTGCGCCAAGGTCATTAGTAAAACTTGCTTCTTCAACAACTTCNGCTGCATCCACTCCTAAATTATCTACTATAATTGCTTTTACTTTGTCTGCTATATCTGACATTATTTTTTTTTTTTTGTTATTAAGCAGCAAATAAAAGTATAAAATAAATAATTTACAAACTTTNTTGTTTTCTCTTTTAACATCTGTNTGTTTATATTATTTTTGAGTAAATTTTTTATTTTGAAAACAGTAGCTATTTTCGGTTCTGGCAACGGTAGTAATGCAGAAAATATATATAATTATTTTTTAAATTCTTCAGATGTAAAAATTGTTTTTTTTTGTACTAACAACAAAAATGCTTTTATAGTAAATAGAGCTGAAAAACTTAATGTTCCTNTCCTTTTTACTAATAAAGATCATTTNGNAAAAAANTCTGGAATTCAAAAAGAACTAAAAAATTATAATGTAGACTATATTATTCTTGCCGGATTTTTACTTAAAATCCCTAATAATATTATATCATTATATCCTAAAAAAATAATTAATATTCACCCTTCTTTGCTTCCAAAATATGGNGGAAAAGGAATGTATGGGCTAAATGTNCATGCTGCTGTTTTAAAAAATAAAGAGCTTGAAAGCGGAATAACTATTCATTTTGTTAATGAATATTACGATGANGGAGAAATTATTTTACAAAAAAAATGTTTTATCTCTAAAGAAGAAACTATTAATAGTTTAGATAAAAAAATTCGTTTTTTAGAACTTTCTTTTTTCCCAAAAACAATAGAAAAAATTATTTTTAGTTAATGTCTATTATTATTTATACTGACGGATCTGCAAAGGGTAATCCAGGAAACGGNGGATATGGTATTGTTATGATAAGTGGGGTCCACAGAAAAGAAATACAAAAAGGGTTTAAGTTAACTACAAATAACAGGATGGAGCTTTTAGCTGTAATTGTTGCTTTGGAAAACATAAAAAAANCCCCGTCTAATGTTATTATTTACTCTGACTCTAAATATGTTGTAGATGCTGTTGAAAAAAAATGGGTTTTTAATTGGGAAAGAAAGAATTTTAAAAATAAAAAAAACNNAGATTTATGGATCCGTTTTCTTAATNTTTTTAGAAAAAACAACGTCTCTTTTAAGTGNGTAAAAGGTCATGCTAACAATAAAGAAAATGAAAGATGTGATTTTTTAGCTGTTCANGCTGCAGAAAGCTCTTTTTTAGAATCTGACTTATGGTATGAAAAAAACATTATTAATAAAAACACATTATTTTAAATCTAAATCAAAACTAACTAAATTTACAAACCTTTCTATTCTTTCATTAACTTGTTTTTGATTTATCTCAGTAAGTTTTTTTGTTCCAAATTTTTCTACAGAAAAAGATGCCATTGCTGATCCATAAATAACCGCTCTTTTCATGTTTTCAAAAGAAATATCNTTTGTTTTTTCTAAATAACCAATAAAACCTCCTGCAAAGGAGTCNCCTGCTCCAGTTGGATCAAAAACTTCTTCTAAAGGGAGTGCAGGAGCAAAGAAAACTTTCTCTTTACTAAATAATAATGCTCCATGTTCTCCTTTTTTAATTATAATGTATTTTGGTCCTNTTGTAAGTATTTTTTTTGCTGCTTTTACTAAAGAATANTCTNCTGAAAGTTGTCTTGCTTCTTCATCATTTATTGTTAATACATCTACATCTATTAATGCCTCTTTAAGATCATCCATAAAATTATCCATCCAAAAATTCATTGTGTCTAAAACTACAAGTTTTGGTTTCTCTTTCATTTGATCTAATACTTTCTTTTGTACAGAAGGCATTAAATTACCTAACATTAAAAATTCTGATTCTTTAAATTCATCAGGAACAATAGGGTTGAAATTTTCTAGAACATTAAGTTGTGTTTCTAATGTATCTCTTGTGTTCATATTATTATGATATTTTCCAGACCAAAAAAATGTTTTTTCTCCTTTTTTAATTTGAAGACCTTTTATATCAACTGATTTACTTTTTAACATTTCTATAGCAGTAGTTGGAAAATCTTCTCCAACTACAGAAACTAGATTAATTTTTTTTGTAAAAAAAGAAGATGCAAGACAAATATATGTTGCAGCACCTCCTACTATTTTTTCTGTTTTTCCAAAGGGAGTTTCTATTGCATCGAAGGCTACTGTTCCTACTACTAAAACACTCATAATTATATTTTTTGCAAATATATTTTATTATTTAAAGGTTTGTGCTATTTTTACGGCCGTTTTTAAAATTCCTCCTTAGCTCAGCTGGTTAGAGCATCTGACTGTTAATCAGAGGGTCCTAGGTTCGAGTCCTAGAGGGGGAGCAAACTTATAAAAAAAGGAGAATCTATTAGAGATATCTCCTTTTTTTATATTTCTTTTTTACCTTTACTTTATGTTTTTTATTAAAAAAATTCCTGAATCAAAAAAAGGTAAAGCAGTTTACATGTGGAACATAAAACCAGAAGAAACTTTACCTATAACAATGAAAAATATAAATAAAAATTCTCGTTTTTTTAAACCAACGATAATAGGTTTAAAAGAAACAAATGAGTTAATTTTAAAAATGAAAGACCATAATCTTCAAAATTTATGGAATAAGACACCTTGGTGGATTGTAAAAGCAGACTTAGGAAGATTACTTTATGTTTATTTAAA
>NZRJ01000011.1 GCA_002693745.1 Flavobacteriales bacterium | reverse complement strand
CATCACTCAACAGAAAAGAAATCACAATTGATTTAGCTAAAAATATGCTAGATAAGTTTGTGAAAAATACAGTTAGAGAAGTATCGATTGATTTTATACAAAAAGTAGTATGTGATTATTTTGACATTCCTATTGAAACAATGAAATCCAAAACAAGAAAAAGAGAAATTGTTCAATGCCGACAATTAGCAATGTTTTTTTCCAAGCAAATGACAAAAAGTTCTTTAGCCATGATAGGTAAGCATTGCGGAAATAAAGACCATGCCACTGTTCTACACGCTTGCAAAACAGTAAACAACCTAGCTGACACAGACAAAAGATTTAAAGGCTACATAGTTGACATTGAAAAGAAACTAACCCTTTCTTAAATAATGAAAATCTTAATGGTATGTTTAGGCAACATCTGCCGATCTCCGCTAGCTCAAGGCATATTAGAAAATAGAACGAAAAATTCAAATATTACCGTTGATTCTGCAGGCACAGCAGGATATCATACTGGATCGCCGCCAGACAAAAGAGCAATAGAAATTGCTGAAAAGCATAATATTGAATTAAGACATCAAAGAGCAAGACAATTTAGTATAGCTGATTTTGAAAAATTTGATATAATCTATGCTATGGACAAAAATAATTATGGACACTTAATAGCTCTTNCCAAAAATCAAGAAGAAAGAAAAAAAATACGAATGATACTTAACGAAACATATCCAGGACTTTATAAGTCCGTACCTGATCCATACTATGGTGGAAAGAATGGATTTGAAGAAGTTTATAATATGTTAGATAAAGCTTGTAACAAAATAGCTGATCAAATTGAATAAAGGAAAACTATATCTAATACCTACTATAATTGGNGAAGGAACAGAACAANANACACTCCCTTCTACTACCTTAAACATTATAAAAAAAATTAACATCTTTATTGTTGAGAATATAAGAACAGCTAGAAGACATATTAGAAAAATTGATAAACAAAAAAACATAGATAATATAACTTTTTATTCTTACGGAAAACATGATTTTCTAGCTTTAGATAATGATTTCTTACCACATATTTTATCTGGNAAAAATGTTGGACTATTATCAGAAGCNGGNCTACCATGTATTGCAGATCCAGGCTCAAAAATTGTTGCATATGCTCACGATTTTCAAATTGACGTAGTACCNCTTACTGGCCCATCTTCAATATTCTTAGCNCTAATGTCATCTGGATTAAATGGACAAAACTTTTCATTTAATGGCTACTTACCAATTAATAAAATAGAACGCATAAAAACTATTAAAAAATTAGAAAAATTAGCAAGAAAAACAGGGCAGACTCAAATATTTATGGAAACACCATACAGAAACAACCAATTAATTCAAATACTATTAGAGACATGTGGATATAACACAAAACTATCTATTGCGAGTAACATTACACTAAAAGAAGCATATATAAAGACTAAAACAATTGCTGAATGGAGACAAAAAAACATTAATCTTCATAAGATTCCCACAATTTTTTTAATGGGACTATAATAGGNTAAGACAGTTATATCATGTAATAAATTAGAGNCTTTTTTTATATATATTTGTCAAATGNATAAAGTCAAAAACTTTATAAACATNATNCCTAAACCTTTTAAAAATAAGTANANCATAACTTTAATTCTCTTTACTTTTTGGATTGTTTTTATCGATGACTATAATGTTATAAAACAACATAAACTAAATAAAGAAATNGAAGACCTTGAACAACAAAAAGCATATTATCTAAATCAAATAGAAAAAGACAGTATAGAGTATTACCATCTTAACAATACAAAAAAGGAACAAGAAAGATTTGCTAGAGAAAAATTTCTAATGAAAAAAGACAATGAAGATNTTTTCATTATAAGAACAAAAAACAAATAAAATGTTTTCTAACTTTAAATCTGTATCAAAAAAAGAATGGGTAAAAAAAATCAATATTGATTTAAATGGAAAATTTGATGAGCTAAAATCAAAAATTGAAGAGATAAATATAGATCCAATTTATCATGCAGATGACAAAATTAAAACATTTAATTGCAATTTTCCATCAACATGGGAAAACTATGAGTTAATAGATGCAAAAAATCCAGAAAAAGCAAATAAAATAGCGCTAAATGCCCTACAAAATAATTCAAATGGTTTATGCTTTTCAAAACCTAATAATTTACAGATACTCTTAAAAAACATTTCTATTGAACATATTAGAATAGATTTTTNAAATTACTCTGAAGATTTTCCAAAAAAATGGGAAAATTTTACAAAGAAAAAAAATGTCTCAGGATCATTTCACGGAGCATCAAATATTAATATTCCAAATTACTACGATACTATCTTTTCAGAAGGAACGGCAAAAGAACAAATTACTAATGCATTTCAAGAAGGATTAAAATCAAAAAAAGAGGTGCAATTTCATTTTAAAATAGGAAACAACTATTTTTTAGAAATAGCAAAACTAAAAGCATTTAGGATACTTTGGCAAAAAAAGACAGGAAAAAACCCTTATATATTTGCTTCAAATTATGTAAATAAAGAATCAGATTCTGTTTACAACGAAATCATCAAAAACACAACAAAATGCATGTCTGCTATTTTTGGTGGTGCAAATGCAATTATGCTTGAAACTCACTCAACTATTGAAAAAGATTCAGAATTTCTTTCAAGAATTTCTAGAAATCAGCAAACAATATTAAGAAAAGAAAGTTATCTTGACAAAGTAGAAGATCCTTCAAAAGGATCTTACTATGTAGACTATCTAATTCATAATTTACTTAAAGACTTTAACATTCAACAAAAAACAAACCAAAAATCAGCATCAAATGAATGGAAAAGCCCTGAAGGGATTAATATAAAAAATAGATACACAAAAGATGATATAAAAGCAACTGAACATATCAATTTTGTTGCTGGCATTGCTCCAAATCTAAGAGGACCTTATTCAACTATGTATTTAGTAAGACCCTGGACAATTAGACAATATGCTGGTTTCTCTACTGCAGAAGATTCTAATAAATTCTATAAAAAAAATCTAGCTAATGGACAAAAAGGACTATCAGTAGCATTTGACCTTGCTACNCATAGAGGATATGACTCAGACAATGAAAGAGTACTTGGAGATGTTGGGATGGCAGGTGTTGCAATTGATACAGTTGAAGATATGAAAATTCTTTTTGATAATATACCATTAGATAAAATGTCGGTCTCAATGACAATGAATGGTGCTGTAATACCAATTTTAGCTTTTTATATTGTAACAGCAAAAGAACAAGGAGTAAAACCTGAGCAACTTTCAGGAACAATACAAAATGATATTCTAAAAGAATTTATGGTTAGAAATACATATATATACCCTCCAAAAGATTCTATGAGAATTGTTTCAGATATACTGAAATATACGTCAGATCACATGCCTAAATTCAATAGTATTTCTGTTTCAGGATATCACATGCAAGAAGCAGGAGCAACTGCTGATATTGAGCTTGCATACACATTAGCAAATGGATTAGAATATATAAGAACAGGTATTGAAGCAGGTTTANATATTGATTCCTTTGCCCCAAGNATATCATTCTTTTGGGGTATTGGTATGAATCATTTCATGGAGATTGCTAAAATGAGAGCAGCAAGAGTTATTTGGGCAAAATTAATCTCAGAATTTAATCCAAATAATCCAAAATCATTAGCATTACGAACACATTGTCAAACAAGTGGATGGAGTTTAACCGAACAAGATCCTTTTAATAATATAACTAGAACCTGTATAGAGGCTATGGCTGCTGTAATGGGAGGCACTCAAAGCTTACACACAAATTCCCTAGACGAAGCTATTGCATTACCAACTGATTTCTCTGCAAAAATTGCAAGAGACACTCAGATCTTCTTACAAGAAGAAATAGGAATATGTCAAACTGTAGATCCATGGGGTGGATCTTATTATTTAGAAAAAATAACTGAGGAAATAATAAATAAAGCATGGAAACACATACAAGAAATTGAAGAGCTTGGAGGTATGGTTAAAGCTATTGAAACAGGAATCCCAAAAATGAGGATAGAACAATCAGCTGCCAGGAAACAAGCAAGAATTGACAGCAAAAAAGATACTATTGTAGGAATAAATGAAAACAAATTAGAAAAAGAAGACAAAGAGTTTGAAATTCTTGAGATTGACAATACTAATGTAAGATTTTCTCAAATTAGGCGTTTAAATAAAATTAAAAATTCTAGGAACAATAAAAAAGTAAAAAAAGCATTAGATAATATAACAAAGGCTTGTAATAAAAATAATGACAATCTTTTAAAGCTAGCTATAAATGCAGCAGAGCAAAGAGCAACGCTTGGAGAAATATCAAATGCCATGGAGAAAAGCTTTGGAAGATATATTGCAAAAAATAAAACTATAACAGGAGTTTATAAAATGGAGATAGAAAAAAATGAAACCTTCAAAAAAGCATTGGATCTATCCAATGATTTCGCAGTAAAAAACGGAAGAAGACCAAGGATAATGATTGCTAAGATGGGACAAGATGGGCATGATAGAGGAGCAAAAATAATTGCTACTTCATTTGCTGATTTAGGATTCGATGTTGATATAGGACCACTATTCCAAACACCAAAAGAAGCAGCAAAGCAAGCAGCAGAAAATGACGTTCATGTTCTAGGAATATCATCTTTAGCAGCAGGACATAAAACATTAGTTCCTCAAGTAATTGCTTCATTAAAGGATTTTGCAAGAGAAGACATTTTAGTTATAGTTGGAGGAGTTATCCCTCAACAAGATTACGACTTTTTATATGAAGCAGGTGTTAGTGGAATATTCGGCCCAGGTAGCGTCATTGCAGAGTCAGCAATTAAAATACTTAAAAAAATAAAAAAACAACCTATTTAAAGATCATAATTATCTGCTAATAATAAATCTTAGAGTGTGTTGTACAGACTTACTATTAGCCTTTAAAAAATAAACTCCATTCTTTAAAATATTTAAATCAATTATCATCTCATTAGAGCCAACTAATTGGACTTGATTATCATTTAAAGTCAAGACTGTTTCTCCTAAAAGGTTCACAACCTCAAAAATTACAGGATTTGAATCACTAACTTTATAGTTAATACTTAGAAAATCATTAACTGGATTAGGAAAAACAGATAATCCAAAATTACTTTTTTCTTTATTATTTATAGCNAAAGNANCACCTAAAGCATCATCTATTGCAAGTGATATATCATTAAAATCAATCTGATTATCATTTGTATTATAAAAAACTTGATGATTACTACCGCCTAAGACCACTACCTTAGGCATACCATTAGCACCATAATCAGACATTTTGATATCACTTGAAGAAAAAGCAGTATGTAAGGGCATATTATTAGAATTACCCCAATTCACTAAATTTGCACATGAAGTATTTGCATAATCATCTACCAAATAAAAATCAACCAATCCAGGGTATGACAAATTCCACTGTTGAACAGCATTATATGCATCCTGAGCATATGAAATACAACCTCCACATGGCATCACCCANGCAATAACTATTACATTTCCTGCATCAAGCGAGTCAAACAAATTATGTGTNACTCCATTACAATCATCTGTTGTAAAATCTACAGCAGTTTGAGCAAANACAAAATTTGCTAAAAGCAAACTCAAAAAAATGTTTAAAAAAAATCTCATTATAAAATATTTTTACAAATATACTAATTTACATTGTATCTCAATCCAAGATAAATTGTCCTACCCATCACTGGTCCCCATATTAAAGATGCATCAAAATCTTCTCCAAAAGGGTTCTCAGGATCAATAATAGGATTAGACTGAGTATAATTCATAATATTTTCTCCACCAATGTATATATCTGTACTATTCCATTTATAAGTCAATTGACTGTTTAACAATGTAAATGATGATGAAAATTTATCAAAAGTATTAGTATTATCTGGAACACGACTACTTCCTAAATAATTTAAACTAACATCTAAATTCCATTTCTCAGTATTATCTTCGTATGAAAAATTAATCAAACCACGTTCCTTTGGAAGTAAAGGCAATACCTTCTGAACACCATTAAATGTAGAGACTGATTTGTTTGCCTTATAACTTAAACGTATATCTAAATTGCTTGATATATTGTAATCTAAATCAAATTGAATAATATTTGCAAAAGAACTACCACTAAGATTATTAAACTTTAATTTATCTTTACTCTCAATATCTACTGTAATTTGATTTTCAAAAATAGTACGATACAAATCAATACTAAGAGTTCCTTCTTTATCAAACAAATAAAAACAATAGGCATAATTTAGTCCGTGATTCCACCCAATTTCTGGCTTAAGATCAGCTTCAATTAAAACCTTCCTTGAAGAAGCTAAATATTGCATATTATCAACAAGAGGATTACTAATACGAAATGCCCTTCCACTAGACAATCTTAGAGCTGCTCTATCTCCAATATTATACTTCATATTGAATCTTGGAGAATAAAAAATTCTTTCTTTAAGATTATAATAATCAGTACGTAAACCAGTAATAATATTTAATCTTGTATTATTAAATTGATATTCACTAAACAATCCGGGAATTATATCTAAACGTTCTTTAGAATCAAATGACTCAATAACATTACTACCTGAAAAACTTTCTACAAATCGATCATAAAAAAAACTAGAACCATACTTTAATAGATTTTTATCATTAATCTGATTTTGATAAATGAAATTAAAAGAAATACTTTCACTTATGCCTTCATATTTTCTTTCGCCAAACTGCGCAGATTGATTATGTAATGTTATACTTATTTGAGAGCCTATACTTTTACTCGAATCTATTATTTTACCTGCTTTAGCATAAAACTCTATAATTCGATTGTTAATATTAGCAATATATGGGTTATCAATTACCTCTTTTATTTGACCACCTCTTCTATCATCATATGTTCCTCTAAGATTAATTTGAAATCTATATTTATCAGAGCCAAAATATTGCCACCGATTAAGAAAACTAAACATCTGACATGTAGGCATATCTAGAAAATAATCACCATTTTGATCTTTTTCATTATCAAAATAAGTAATATGGGTAAATAAATTACTCCTCCAACTACCTTTTTTCTTGGAAAGAATTAAATTATTTTCAAATTTTCCCGATGCATTTGTATATATATTCCACTTCAATTTATGCATATCATTATCAGGTTTAAAATACTCGACATTAATTTGACCAGTTAACGATTCGAACCCATTAACTACAGAACCAGATCCTTTTATTATTTGAATTGATTCTATCCAACTTCCTGGTACATAACTTAACCCATAAGATCTTTGCATGCCTCTAACAAGTGGCATTAATTCGCTAGTAATTTGAATATAACTACCANCTAGCCCNAGCATTTGAATCTTTTTTATACCGCTTATAGCATCAGAATAAGTAACATCAACTGAATTATTTGTCTCAAAACATTCCGAAAGATTACANCATGCTGCTTTTTGAATCTCCCCAGTTGATAATGTTTGAATATTAATTGGTTGCACTAATGATATGTTTGTTGTCTTCTTATTACCTTCTATGTCAACTTGATCTAAATCAACTGAAGATTTAAGATAAAAAACATATTTGTTATCAATAAAAATATTAGTATCAACAGTATATCCAACATAACTAACACTTAAAGTAGCAGGAAAACTTGGCGCTTCTGAAATAGAATAATTGCCATTAATGTCTGTAACAACACCTTGNTTAGTGCCTTCCCAGTATACATTTGCNCCAAAAATGGGAACAGAAACTCCTTCNTTAGATATTTCTAAAACCTTNCCTTGAATCTGATTTTGTGCTTTTAAAANATTGGTTGCATAAAGCACTAATGCAACAAAAATTATNTTCTTCATTTTTTATTTTTAAGATTAATATTCAATTNAAAAACTGAATTATAATCCTATAATAAAAAAGATTGTATTTNTGNNAATTGTGGTTTGTTAATTTTGGATAAGGGGACNTTTAAAATATGATCAATATGATTCTTGTATTCAAAAACTTGATCATTTAATANATATATATGANATAAGACAATAACTTCTTTTAAGCTTAACTCAAAAGAAGGAATCAATGTTTCAAAATCAAATTGAATATTTGTAGTTTCNCCTTCACATGTACTATCTTGTGTTTGTGAACAACATGATAATTCAATCTCATCTTCTGCACAACAAGATATTTTTTGAATATCAATTATACAGCACGCATCTTCTTTCTGCATACAATTTGGCACCTCTGAACCAATATAGATTTTATCATCGCAGCATGGCATCTTTGAGACACTAAAACCCATAGATAAAAATACAACAAGTGTAGACAACAAAAAAAGTAATGACCTAATAAACATTAATTTCATAATTGTTACAAATTTACAACTTATTTATTAAAGATAGATATTATCCAAAATGAATAGAAAAAATATGATTTGTNGAAAAACGATAATCAATACNAAAATTATACAAATCACAAATTCTTTTCACAATTGAAAGCCCAATACCTAAACTCTGTTTGTTGTACTCACTTNTACTAAATCTTTTAAAAATATCTTTTTCAGCAAAAGCAAGTTTATTACCACTATTAGTAATTATTAAATCCTGATTAGTCAATTCAATTAATATCTCTCCTCCTTTCGAATTATGAATAATAGCATTTTTCAAAAGATTCGCTATCATAGTTTCCGCTAGATACTTATCCATNTTTACCTTTTTATTATCTAACAAATTAACTTCTATTTTAATATTTTTTGCATTAATAATATCTTTAAAATTATATAAAGTATCATTAACTAAATCATTTAAAGAAATATCAATAGAATTTGAATAGAAACGATTATCAATCTTGGTAAGTAAAATAAGAGATTTATTTATCTTAGATAAACGATTAGTTGTTTCTATTAATAAAGATAATTTTTCCATTTGCTCTTTTGAAAGATTATCAGATTGCAATAACTCATCTACTTTAGTTGTAATAATTGACAAAGGAGTCTGTAACTCATGCGTTATATTCTCAGTATATTGCTTTTGTTCCTCAAAGTCCTTTCTAATTTGTTTTGACATCCTTTCAAGAGCTTGATTTAACTGTCTAATTTCTTGCACTTCTGCTACATCAAGAGTAAGAGTATGATCATTTTTTATCTGAAAGTCATGCAGTTTATCTATAGTACTATAAAAAACTTTTAATGCATTCTTTATAGCTGCTCTGTTAACAAAAAAAACAATGAAAAAGAAAAACATTGCAAAACCAACATTCATAATTACAATTTTCATGATAAGCAAATCAGATTGACTATGATCTTTTAATATACTTACCTTATAACACTGATCAAATTTACAATAAGAAAAATCTAACTTTCTATAAAGGACATATTTATCATTTATAATCACAACTGAATCCGAAAATGAAGGTNATATATCATTCTGTATCTTTTTTACAATAACTAAATTAGAAGAAAGGTCTTTTATATGATAAAAATCTAACTTATCAATTAATTCTTNTTTTTCTTGTAATAAACGATCTTCTAAATCATTCTGAATAATATTTAAAACAGAAAAATACATAACAATACTTCCTATTAAGAAAAAGAACACAGAAACTGAAATGAAATTTAACGATGTTTTAGTTAAAAGTTTCATTTGACCATAAATTTATATCCAACTCCATATATATTTTTAATATAATCAGCACATTTATTACTAGCGAGCTTCTTCTTAAGATTCTTAATGTGAGTATATAACATGTCATCACTAAAACCATAATCAGTATAATTAGAAGACATATACTCTCCTAATGTAGTCTTACTAATAACTCTATTTTGGTTAGAAATAAAATATACCAGCAAGTCGAATTCCTTNGCTGTTAANTCAAGTTCATTATCATGCACTAAAGCTCGCATTTGTTCAGGATATAATGTAATCTCATTTACNTTTAATTCATGTATTTCTAGCATATTTAAGCGTCTAAGAACTGATTTTAATCTTGCATTTAGCTCTGGCAAAAAAAAAAAGGTTTTGTTAAATAGTCATCAGCACCTAGTTCTAAACCCTTAACCTTTTTTTCTAAACTNTCTTGTGCTGAAAGAATAATTAAGCCTACGTCACTTTTTGAACTTTTTATTTCTTTGATTAAAGAAAAACCGTCCCCATCAGGCAAACCTAAGTCTAACAATACTAATGTAAAATTCTCAGATCTTAANAACTTTTTTGCTGACTCTAAATTTTTTGCATGAAAGGGAGTAAAATCATTTGATGATAAAAAAACAAGAATTGATTTGGCCAACTCCATTTCATCTTCAACAACTAATATGTTTTTTTTCTTAGACATTACGAAACATATTCATTGATATAGAAATAAAAATAAGCACAAAAGACAAACCAAAATACAAAAGATTCTTTTTAAATATTTGATTACTGTCTTTTAGATTGCTTGCATAAACTAAGCCTAAGTGACCAAAAATTATAGCAAAAAACATTAGTATAGTATGTTCTATTGCCCAAAAACGTGCTGAAAAATAAGCATCTCCATTTGATTGTGTAATGAAGTTTTCTAAACTAGAAATATACATAGCATAAAGAACCAATCCTAAAATTAATTCTAAATACAATAAGACAACTGAAATAATAGAAAATTTTAAATCTTGTAGTTTAGAAAAAACAACTCTTCCTGTGAGACCAAGAATAGAACGAACAACTATATANAGNGTAATTAGCATNAAAAGAACACTTATGGCAATATGAAAAATAAGTATAGCGGAATACATGCTACAAATGTAACAAGAATCTTTTGTCTATGTCTAAGATAAGAAACCTTTTGCAATCAAATATGGTATTAATAACCACAACAAACCCTTAATTAAAAAAAACATAAAAAAAATTGTAAAAACTTTCCAACCTCCTTCTTGAAGTACTGCCTTAATACCCCCTTTACGATATATTTTTATATATTTACTTAAAAAGTTTGAATTTGAAAGATTTCCTAAAGACATCATACAGTTAAATTAAAAACAAAATTAAAATTAAAATCTGTATAAATTCTGAATTATGACGTTAAAATGACAGTATTGTTTTTCTAATAATTTTTATACTTTCCATAAGTTGATCCTCATTAATTGTAAGAGGTGGAGCAAAACGTATTATATCTCCATGTGTTGGCTTTGCCAAAAGACCGTTATCTCTTAAACTAAGACAAACATCCCACGCATTTTTTCCATCCTTAGCTTTAATTACAACTGCATTCAATAAACCCTTACCTCTTACGATGGTTATCATTTCAGAATTAATATTTTTCAACTCTTTTCTAAATATATTACCAAGTCTCTCTGCATTATCAGAAAGATTTTCTTCTTTTATTACTTCTAGCGCAGCAATTGCAACTTTACAAGCAAGTGGATTACCTCCAAAAGTAGACCCGTGTTCACCTGGCTTTATACACAACATAACATCATCATTTGCTAGTACAGCAGAAACAGGAAAAACTCCCCCTGATAAGGCTTTACCTAAAATTAAAATATCTGGTTTAACATTTTCATGATCACATGCTAATAGTTTACCAGTTCGTCCAATTCCAGTCTGTACTTCATCTGCTATAAACAAAACATTATACTTATCGCAAATTTCTCTAACTCCTTTTAAATAACCATGATCTGGAACAACAACACCAGCTTCACCTTGAATTGGTTCAACCATAAAGGCACATACATTTGGATCCTTAAGTTCATTTTCAAGTGCATTCAGATCATTATATGGCACCAAATCATAGCCTGGCATATATGGGCCAAAACCTTCATATGATAATGGGTCATCTGAACTAGAGATTGCTGCTAAGGTTCTTCCCCAAAAATTACCTTTAGCAAAAATAATTCTAGCTTCATTTTTTTTAATGTTTTTTTTCAAGTATCCCCATTTACGAGCTAGTTTATTTGCTGTTTCACCTCCTTCAACTCCCGTATTCATAGGTAAAACTCTATCATAGCCAAAGTAATTAGAAATATATTTCTCATATTCACCTAAAACATTATTATAGAAAGCTCTTGAAGTTAAAGTTAATTTTCTAGCTTGAATATTTAAAGAATTAATGATTTTTGGATGACAATGACCTTGATTAACAGCTGAGTAAGCAGAAAGAAAATCAAAATACTTCCTTCCCTCAACATCCCAAACAAATACACCTTCACCTCTTTCAAGAACTACTGGTAATGGGTGGTAATTATGAGCACCGTACTTGTTTTCTAAACTAATATAATCCTTTGATGATATCATATTGGTATTAATTTTATAAGATGCAAATATAGTAGAATTAATACTTAAATATCTACTTTTGCAACATGAAAAAGCAAAGAAATAATCAGTCAATATTTATTGAAAATATTGAAATAATTGATACAGCATCAAAAGGTAAATCCATTGCAAAACACAATGGAAGAGCTATATTTATTAAAGATGGTGTTCCAGGAGATATTTGTGATATTACTGTTTTTAACAAGAAAAAAAAATATTGGGAAGCTCGAATAGAAAAAATACACACATACTCTAAAAAAAGAACTACTNCTAAATGCGAGCATTTTGGTNTCTGTGGAGGATGTAAATGGCAAAATATGAATTACTCATCTCAATTAAAATATAAGCAAAATGAGGTCCTTAATAATTTAAAAAAAATTGGTAATATAGAACTACCAAAAAAATCTAAAATAATAGCAAGTGAAAATCAATACTTTTATAGAAATAAAATGGAGTTTACTTTCTCTAATAAAAGATGGCTAACTTCAAAAGAAATTGCATCAAAAGTAAAAATCATTGATAAAAATGCACTAGGTTTTCATGTTCCCGGAATGTTTGACAAAGTAATTAATCTAAATAACTGTCACTTACAAACTGATCCTTCAAATGCAATTCGTCTATCTTTAAAGCAATTTGCTGACAAAAACAAACTAACTTACTTTGACATCAGAAATCAGCAGGGACTATTACGAAACCTAATGATCAGAACTACATCCACTAAAGATTTGATGGTCTTAATACAGTTTTTTGAATCTGATAAAAAAAGTATTAAGCTTATAATGGAACATCTTAAAACTTCATTTCCAGAAATCACTTCTCTTTTATACATCATCAATCAAAAAGCTAATAACACGATGTACGATCAAGAGGTGATATGCTACAGTGGAAAAGATCATATTATGGAAGAAATGGATGGACTTTATTTTAAGATTGGAGCAAAATCTTTCTTTCAGACAAATAGTGAACAAGCAAAAGTACTATATAGAAAAACCAAAGAGCTTGCTCAAATTAATAAAGATGATATAGTATATGACCTATATACTGGAACAGGAACTATTGCACAATACGTCGCTGCATCTGCAAAAAAAGTAGTTGGTATTGATTCTGTAGAGGAAGGCATCAAAGCTGCTTACGAAAATGCCGAGAGAAACAATATCAATAATTGCACCTTCTACAAAGGTGATATGAAAGATATCTTTACAGATGAATTCATAACGAAGAATGGCAATCCAGATGTAATCATTACTGATCCACCAAGAGACGGCATGCATAAAAAAGTTATAGAGCAGATATTAAAGATTAAAGCCAAGAGAATAGTATATGTAAGTTGCAACTCTGCCACGCAAGCGCGTGATTTAGCTTTAATGAGTGATAAATATAAAGTTACGCATATACAACCCGTTGACATGTTCCCACAAACTCATCATGTTGAAAATATTGTCGTATTAAATATTAGAAAAAAATAGTTTTTTGGATTTTATAATATAAATTAGCGGAGTAATGAAAGATATTTGGCAGAAACTTAAAGAATTATATGATTTAAATCCAACTCTTTTTGGCATTCTACTTTTTATTGATTTAACCATACTCTATTTTATTGTACAATATTTCATTAGCTGATGCTTATAGATATTCATCAGGATAATCCTGATTACAGAAAGATAAAGACCGTTGTTGAATGTCTTAAAAATGGTGGAGTAATCATTTACCCTACAGATACTGTTTATGCTTTTGGCTGTGATATATATAATAAAAAAGCTATGGAAAGATTATGCCGCATAAAAGGTTTGAATATAAAAAAACACAATTTATCTTTTGTGTGTTATGATTTAAGACATATATCAAATTTCACCAAACAACTAGAAAATTCTACTTACAAATTAATGAAAAAAGCTTTACCGGGTCCTTATACTTTTATCCTTAATGCAAATAGTAGCATTCCAAAACTATTTAAAAACAAAAAACGAGAAGTGGGCATCAGAATTCCTGACAATAATATTCCAAGAGAAATAGTAAAAGAACTAGGAAACCCTATTGTAACTACATCAGTTAAAGATAATGACATGATAATTGAATACAGCACTGATCCTGAACTCATTCACGAATATTATGAAAAACAAGTTGATATGGTAATCTCAGGAGGCTATGGGGAAAGTACTGCTTCTACTATTATAAGATGTACTGATGGTTTTACTAAGGTCTTAAGAAAAGGGAAAGGTGATACTAGCTTATTTGATCAATGATTTTTATTATTTGAGGTAGGAGTAATTCCACTTCATCATTTATAATTACAAAATCTGATAATTTTTCTTTTTCATTCTGTGGCATTTGGATTTCTATTCTGCGTAAAACTTGTTCTCGAGAAGTATTATCACGCTTTATTACTCTCTCAATTCTACTTTGCTCATGAGCTGAAACACATATTAACTTATCAAGATACACATGAGAATTACTTTCAAATAAAATAGCAGCTTCTTTAATTATAATTCTTGAATTCTGCTCTACACTCCAACTATCAAAGCGTTGCCTTACTACTGGATGAACTAATTTGTTCAGTTCTTCTAGCTTTTGATTATTGTTAAAAACAATGTCGGCTAAAACCTTATTTTGAAGCGAGCCATTATGATACACATGATCACCAAACATATTTTGAATATCATTTTTTAAAGACTCATTTTCAGACATGCATTTTCTTGCTTGATCATCAGCATTAAAAACAGGAATCCCAAGTTTACTAAAAATAGCACCAACAAAAGTCTTTCCAGAACCAATTCCTCCAGTAAGCCCTAGTTTTATTTTTTCTTTTTCGCGTGACATAAACTTTGATAAATAGTATTATATTTTGGTAATACATTTTTAAGAGCAAAAGATTTAGCATGCGCTAAAGCATTACTTTTAAAACGTTTAAGAAGCTCAGAGTTTTTTAATAGCAAAATTGTATCCTTTGCCATTTTATCTACATCACCAACATTAGATAAAAGACCTGTTCTGCCTTCGATATTCACTTCAGAAATACCTCCACTATTTGTTGATATAATTGCTGTATTACTAGCCATAGCCTCAAGCGCAACCAAACCAAAACTTTCTGTTTCAGAAGGTAACACAAAGACATCAGAAATAGCAAGCATCTTCTCGATAATCCTTAGCTTCCCTAGAAATTTCACCTTTTTTACCAATCCTAATTTTCTGCAAAGTTCCTCTGCTTTTATTCTTTCAGGACCATCACCTATCATAAGAAGCTTGGAAGGAATTTCTTTATTTACTTTTTCAAATATCTTTACAACATCCTTTACTCTTTTTACTTTTCTAAAATTAGAAATATGAGTAATTAAAAACTCTTCTTCCTTAGCAAAATTACTCCTTAGTTTATGATCAACTTTTTGTTGATACAAACTCATATCAATAAAATTTGGAACAGTCTTAATCTCTCTTTTGACATTAAAATAATCTAATGTTTCTTTTCTTAAAGCCTCTGAAACTACAGTCACTGCATCTGACATATTAATCGCATACTCAATAACTGGTTTAAAAGATTTATCCTTTCCTAAAAGGGTAATGTCAGTCCCATGTAAAGTAGTAACAATAGGTAGTTCGATACCATAAGTTGCTAAAATTTGCTTCGCATTGACAGCGGCACTGGCGTGAGGAATCGCATAATGAACATGTAAAATATTTAATTTTTCATGCATTGCAACATCAACTAACTTTGAAGTTAAATTAAGTTCATAAGGGGCATATTCAAAAAGAGGATAATCTGGCACAGCTACTTCATGATAATAGATCTTCTCAGAAAATAAATCCAAACGAAATGGCTGGTCATAAGAAATAAAATGAACCTCGTGGCCTTGTTCTGAAAGAGCAATCCCAAGTTCTGTAGCTACAACACCACTTCCTCCATAAGTAGGATAACAAACAATACCAATTTTTAATTTATTTTTCATCTAAACTATCATAAATTACTTGCATAACCTCTGTTCTTACATTCATTTCTAACAACCTCTTATTATTCTCATCAGGGTGAATACGATTAGACAAGAATATATAAATTAAATTATTTTCAGGATCAGCCCACGCTAAAGTACCAGTAAAACCCGAATGACCAAAACTCAAAGAAGAAACTGAATCACAAGTAGGACCGCCTTCCTCACCTTCTAATACTGGCTTATCAAAACCTACCCCTCTCCTATTATCATTTTCAACAAACTGCCGCTTTGTAAATTCAGTTACCACTTCTTTAGACAAATATGTTTCTCCTGCATATTCACCATACTGCAAATACATTTGCATCAACTTTGCTAAATCATTTGCATTAGAAAAAAGGCCTGCATGACCACCGACTCCTCCCTGCATTGCCGCCCCCTGATCATGCACATATCCTTTTAAAAGCTGACTTCTAAAAACAAAATCCATTTCAGTAGGACCAATTCTGTCTTCATGTATTCTATTTAAAGGTAAATATCCCAAATTTTCCATTCCCAAAGATTTATAAAACAACTCATCCGTAATTTTATTTAATGGTTTTTCATATTTTTTCTCAATAATTTCTTTAAACATATAATAGCCCAAATCAGAATAATAGTATTCCTTATCCTCTAACAGCTTAGATTCTTTAATCTGTTTAATAATTGAATCTGGATATTGTTTGTGTAAAAATATACCAGAAGCAACTTTATGCGGATATTTCTGACTAAAATTTTTACTGTACAATGTATCTCTAAAATTCATATTTCCTGATATAGTATCTTTAACTAAAGTGTTTTGATAAAATGGAATCCATGGAGTTAATCTTGCTTGATGCGCCAAAACATCTCTAATTACTAAATCCTTTTTATCTGTGGAATCTAGATCCAAATACTTACCTAAATGATGATCTAAATTAAACTTGTTGTCATCAACCATATGCATCAAAACAGGTACAGTTGCTGCTATTTTTGTAATGGAAGCCAAATCATAAATATCCGAATTCTTAACTACTGTCTTTTTTTCGTAAGTATGATAACCATATGATTTATTAAAAAAGATATTACCATCTTTAGCAATGAGCACTTGGCAACCTGGAGTAGCCTCTTTAGATATTGCATCTTCTATAATACTATCAACTTTATAAAATAAATCTGTCCGAAAATTTATCTCCTCAGCAGAAACATATCGCATTCTAATTGACTCGGTTTTTAATCCAGAATTAATATTATAATGTTTAGTATTTACAGGGATTTTCCCATTTATCGCTATGCCTCCAAAAATTGATTGAGCAGTTTGCTCTTGAGCAACCTTGCTATTTTGATAAGATAAAATCAAGGCATCAAAGTTTTTTGTAAATAAGAATGAATTTATACTATATGGATTTGCAAAGATTGGAACAACAACTTTAGCTTGCAAAGCAATAGATTGAAGCAAAACATCTGTTGCTTTTTCAATCTTATAGGGTTTCCAAGCATTAGCATTTGATTTATGAATGCTAAAAATTACTAAATTGAATTCAGATAATTTATTTAGTAAAACAGCTTGTTCAGATGATGTGTATTGTTCAGAAATTGTAAAAAAAGTTATTGGAGCATAATTTGAAAGCATTTGCTTAAAATCAGTAGAATTTTCACCAATACTAACTGATGCAATCCTTAAGGTATCTAATCTTTTTAAAGGAAGTAAATTATCATAATTCTGCAATAACGTCAGTGATGATTGTACAAGCTTCTTATCAAGTAATTTTGTTTCATTAGTAATAATATTATCATGTATTATTGACAAATTAGCAGGCTTATATTCAGCCAATCCCATCCAGTGCTTAGCCATTAATATTTTATGGCATCTTT